>JBCCNK010000089.1:0-12283 GCA_039025875.1 Pseudomonadota bacterium | reverse complement strand
ATGATCGGTATCGCTCTTGGTGCGTACGGGGCAACACAAGCCCTATTGCAGGTACCGCTCGGTTGGTTATCTGATCGAATCGGACGCAAACCCGTCATTCTGGGCGGTCTTGTTGTGTTTGCGCTGGGCAGTGTCGTCGCTGCGCTGGCCGACAGCGTGCCCCTTGTCGCCGTAGGTCGGGCGTTGCAGGGGGCTGGCGCGATATCGAGCTCAGTCATGGCCCTGGCGGCCGACTTGACATCCGAAGAGCAGCGCACCAAAGCGATGGCGATAATCGGAATCAGCATTGGTGCCTCGTTCGCCTTAGCGCTGATATTTGGCCCCCTGTTTGCGGCGGTAGGCGGTTTGCCGCTGGTGTTTTGGATAACAGCTGCGATGGCTGCTTTGTGTGTATTAGTAGTGGTATTCGCAGTACCCAAGGCGCCACGTCGGCAGCACGTTGATGTAGGCCTCTCTGGAGCCCTCATAGCACCCGTGCTGAAGGATCCTCGGCTCCGTCGGCTAGACGCGTCGGTGTTTCTGCTACACATGATTCTCACGGCATCGTTTCTGTTGGTTCCCGCGGCCATCGAAGGACCGCTGGCCGTGCCGCGTGAGCAGCATTGGCAGGTCTATCTGCCAGTGCTTCTTGCCTCGCTGGTGGCAATGTACCCGCTGCTGCGCTTGTCGGAGCGTGGTGGACGGCCTCAACTTGCCCTGGTGCTCGCTGTTCTTCTGATGCCCCTCACTCTGGGGGGCTTGTTCTTGGGCAGTGACCGTTGGTTGATCTTCGCGGCGCTGTGTTTCTTTTTCGCTGCAGTCAACTATTTGGAGGCGGTTCTACCGTCCCTTGTGAGCAAGGCTGTGTTTGCGCACGGAAAAGGAACGGCGCTTGGGATCTATGCGACCTGCCAGTTCCTGGGTGCGTTCGTCGGAGGCGGACTTGGAGGGTTTCTCCTTCAGGAGAACGGCGTTAACGGCCTACTCCTCTTGGTTATAGGCGCCGCAGCAGTGTGGTTAATGCTCCTGCCAGGCCTTGCGGAGCCCAGGCTCGAGGCCCAGCAGGCGCTCTGACCGGAACATCCCGTGTGGAGAAGCCCCTGGCGACCGCTTTCGCTAGTGCTTTCAAATTGCCGGATTGTTATATTCCCCGGCTGTTCTGCTTCGACCTATGTGGTGTCGTATTCGCGCTGTACCGGCGATGCATCAATGCGGTTTATGGGTGGTGTGTAGAGTATCTTTATCCATCGTTTGTCAGGGTCTGACCCTCGAAACCCCGAAGGGTGGCTTAGAAGCGGATGAGAACATTGAAGGTAGTGCTGAAGGCAGCGAACAAAAAACGAAATTGAGGGCGACAAACTGACGTCTTTAAGTCATGTATCAGGGGGACTGAACTAAGCTATGGCATCGCGCGGTGTTAATAAAGTAATACTCGTCGGCAATCTGGGTGCGGATCCAGAAACCCGATTTCTTCCATCGGGGGGTTCCGTCACGAACGTTAGTCTGGCTACTTCTGAGTCCTGGAAGGACAAGCAGACAGGGCAGCCCCAGGAACGGACAGAGTGGCATAGAGTCGTCTTTTTCAACCGCCTCGCTGAGATTGCGGGGGAATATTTGCGTAAAGGTTCGAAGGTCTACGTCGAGGGCGCGCTGCGCACTCGGAAATGGCAAGACCAGTCGGGACAGGATCGCTACACAACCGAAATCGTCGGTAACGAGATGCAGATGCTCGACAGCCGCAACGCGACCGGTACCTACGATGCTGGTGGCTATGCAGGTGGAGGACCGGGTGGAGGGGTCCCGGGAGCTGACGGCGGCGCACCATCGCAGCCTACGAATCACCAGCCCGCTGCGCAGCCGTCGCCGATGAACGACATAGCCGACGACGATATCCCCTTTTAGGTGCTCGGCCTCGAGCTCATCACCTTGGCTGTCAGTTCGCTCAGATAAGGAAGCGAACCAGCCACCATGGATGTACTAATTCTAGGCTCTGACAACCCGGTTGGCTCTGCTTTGCTGAGCGCATGCACGCAGTGGGGCCGGCATCGAGGTATGGGTCTATCGTCTTCTTCGTGTCGCTGGCGGAGTGAGAGGCAAGCCAAAAAAGCCTGCCGCAAGAACCGTCCCCAGGCGGTGGTCGATCTACGCCTCGGCTGGCAGGTCGCAAGCGGTGAAGTACCGCAGCCTGCGGATATCGAGAGAACCCACTGGGTCGCAAAGGCCTGTGCTCGTTCGGCGATGCACTATCTCTTTTTGTCCAGCGATCAGGTTTTTGCGGGGCAAACTGGTCGCCACCTCATCGAAAGCGATGATACTGATGCTTTTCAGGTAGTTGGACTGCAGCTTATTGAAGCTGAGGATCAAGTTCTTCAGGCGTCGCAATCGTCACTGGTCCTAAGAACAGGCCCAGTTTTTGCGAGCTTTAATGACAATTTACTCACCCGAATCGTGCAGGATCTTCTCAATGCACCGCGCACGGTTAAGAAGTCCGGAGATGATGAGCGTCAGAGTGCGAGCACGGGACAGCAAGTAGACGCCCCAGGCGTCGATGACATCGAGCATTCCGATTGTTTAAGTCGTAATGAGGTCGTATTGGATAACGACTCGGTATTTTGTCCGGTCGCCAGCGTCGATTTGGCACGTGTTCTGGCTGCGATGCTGGATCAGCTCAGCGTAGGATCGCAAGCTCGCGGTGTTTTTCACTACGCGTCGGCTGAGCGTACGACGGATTACGCCTTCGCCGAAACTGTCCTGGCCAGCGTCAATCAGTTTGCAGAGACTGGCAACACGACCCTTGTCGCAAGCTCAAATCACGAGAGCAAGATTGTTCAGAGTCGGGTGCTCAGCTGCTCTCGTTTATTGAGCAGTTTTGCGATTCAGCAGGTTCCGTGGCGCGAGTTTATTCATACCTTTGTTAAGCAATGCATAGAAAGCAATCAGCTGGTTACGTCTCAAGGGGCCGCGAACGATCGAGGTTCCCGCACGGGCCTACTTTCGGCCTGATCGTTGTTTCGGCCGAGTCTGAGAGCGCCCGTGGAAAGTCGCCAGTAAAGAGCTCCGGTAGAGAACAACTAGGGAACAAGTCGGGAAAAGGAGAGATCAAGAATGGCGCAATGGCACTCCGATCAGGCTGTTCCGCTGACCATAGCGGTACTGACAGTCTCGGATTCACGAACAGAGAGTACCGATACGTCCGGCGATTTTCTTATCGAAGCTCTCCGGAGCGCAGGTCATGTGTTGCACACCAAAGAGATCGTCCCTGATGACCGCTATCAAATTCGGGCGCAACTATCCGCATGGATTGCGGATCCACTTGTTCATGTGGTTTTGGTAAGCGGCGGTACGGGATTTGCTGGCCGAGATACTACGCCTGATGCGGTAGAACCCCTACTCGACAGCCAAATAGAAGGATTCGGCGAGCTCTTTCGTTCACTATCGCATCAGGAAATCGGTAGTTCTACCATACAGTCCCGTGCCTTGGCGGGTCTTGCAAATCGAACAGCCATTTTCTGTATGCCTGGTTCGCCGGGTGCCTGCAGGACCGCATGGAAGGGAATCCTCGAGCAACAACTCGACGCCCGGCACCGACCCTGCAACTTCGTCGGTGTGTTGCTCAAGAGCCTTTGAGGTGACGAATAAGCCACTGCTGCTGGCTGAAGCTGTCACCCGGATGGTTGGGGCCGCAACTTGCAGTGTCGGTAAGGAATCCGTGGCCCTGCACGACGCCCACGGACGGGTACTTGCCGACAGTATTGCTGCGACGTTGGATGTGCCGCCCTGGGATAACAGCGCGATGGACGGTTACGCCGTCCAGAGCTCGGACGCCGGAAAGGCACTACCCGTATCCCAGCGCGTATTCGCGGGTGACTTTCCTGAGCCGCAAACCCCAAACTCGTGTTGCCGGCTGTTTACCGGTGCGCCGCTACCGCCTGGAACGGATGCAGTTGTACCCCAAGAACAAATGGAAATTCTAGACGACAAGCATGTGAGAGTGCCAGCGGATGTAAAGCCCGGTCAGCATATTCGAAGGCAGGGAGCAGATGTGAAGGTAGGCGATATATTGCTTCAAAGTGGTAGCAGGCTTAGACCCGCCGACCTCGGTGTACTAGCTTCTCAGGGTCTGGCGCAGCTAGCGGTCAGGAGGCCTCTGCAGGTCGCGGTCATCAATACAGGCGATGAACTGCGCGAACCGGGAACAGGCTCACTGGAGCTAGGGTCAATCTACAACAGCAACTCCCCAATGCTTTGCAGTACTCTGGAGTCCTGGGGCTGTGAAGTCAGTCTGAACCTAATTGTGCGGGACAGTCTCACCGCACTACGTGAGGCTCTGAAGGAGGCAGCCAGATGCAGTGATCTGATCATTGCCTCGGGAGGGGCATCTGTCGGCGAAGCCGATCTAATGCGCGACGCACTTACTGATCTGGGGCAGATCGAGTTTTGGCGAATTGCCATAAAGCCTGGAAAGCCCTTTACATTTGGGTTCGCTGAGCAAAAACCGCTGATCGGCCTGCCGGGCAATCCCGTGTCTGCTTATATCACCTTGCTTCTTGTTGCGCGGCCGTTTGTTCATTTGCTTCAAGGACGTAGCCCAGTAAAGCCTAGAACTCTGATGGCGCGCGCCGGATTTTCCGTTTCGAGACCGCGAGATCGACTTGAATTTCTGCGAGTTGAGCTCAAGAGCGGCCCCTCCGAATTCTCACCCCCGACAGCGCACCTTTACCCGGACCAAAGCTCCGGCGTTCTGCGGTCGCTGAGCGTGTCTGATGCGCTGGCCGAGGTTCCGATTGGTACGATCGTTGAGGAGGGCGAATGGATCAAGACACTCCCGCTGGATGGCTTTCTATGGTGACTTGTTCAGGAGAGCTGTATTAGGCGAGTTGTTCAAAACAGCTGCACACCCTTGATAGCAGTGACCAAGGCTAGATTGACTGGAAAACGAGCGACGCGTTAGTACCACCAAAGCCAAAACTGTTTGACATAACACGCGTGAGTGCAGCATCTCTGCACTCGCGGACCAAGGGCACACCGTCCGCCTCTGGATCCAAACTGCTTATATTGGCTGAGGCACACAGGAACTGCTCTTTAAGCATGATTAGAGAATAGATTGCTTCATGGACGCCTGCGGCCCCCAACGAGTGCCCGGAGAGCGATTTTGTGGAGCTGATGGCTGGCAATTCATTGTCGGCGAACGCTTCTTTTATCGCCTTTAACTCCTGTATGTCGCCAGCCGGTGTACTGGTGCCATGTGCGTTTACATAATCGATCGGCCCTTGAACCGTAGACAGCGCTCTTCGCATACACCTTACGGCGCCCTCGCCAGATGGAGCGACCATGTCATATCCGTCTGACGTTGCGCCGTAACCGACTACTTCAGCATATATCTTTGCTCCTCGGGCCTCGGCAACTTCAAGAGCCTCCAGAACCAGCATTCCACCGCCGCCAGCGATTACAAATCCGTCCCGATCTACGTCATAGGCTCGCGAGGCCTCGGTGGGTGTTTCATTGAACTTGGTCGACAAAGCGCCCATGGCATCGAATAGACTGCTCATACTCCAGTGGAGTTCTTCTCCTCCACCTGCAAAAACTCGGTCTTGCTTGCCAAATTGAATCTGTTCCATCGCGCTGCCTATGCAATGCGCGCTGGTTGAGCATGCCGAAGACATCGAAAAGTTCACACCGCGTATTTGAAAAGGCGTTGCGAGGCAGGCTGAGACAGTGCTGCCCATGGTCTGTGTTACACGATAGGGGCCGACCCGACGCAATCCTCGGGACCGAAGTATGTCAGCTGCCTCTGTCTGGTTGGCCGCCGAGGCACCGCCGGAACCGGCGATGATTCCTGTCATATCATTCGATATCTCGTCGTTCGTGAGGCCGGCGTCTTCGATGCAGCGCTGCATGGATATGTACGCGTACGCTGCGGCATCACCCATGAAGCGCAGCTGCTTGCGGTCAATATGCTCTTTGAAATCGACAGTCGGAGCACCGGCTACATGGGAGCGCATACCTATTTCGACCTGTTCATCGCGTATCGACAGGCCCGAACGACCAACGCGCAGTGATTCCGCTACGTCAGCCGCATCATTTCCAAGACAAGAGACGATTCCCATCCCTGTCACTACCACTCGTCGCGTCATTGTTTTGGTTCTACTAGCTCCGGTTGACTACTACTAGAAGTTATCTTCGCTTTTGAACAGTCCAACGCGCAGGTCTTTGGCATTGTAAATCTCTTCGTCATCGACGCTGAGTGCTCCATCAGCTATGCCCATTACGAGCCGTCGCTCAATCACACGCTTCATATTGATTTGGTAGCTTACTTTCTTGGCACTGGGAAGAATCTGCCCTGTGAACTTCACTTCGCCCGACCCTAACGCACGTCCGCGTCCCGGATTGCCGCGCCAACCGAGAAAAAAACCGACCAGCTGCCACATAGCATCAAGCCCCAGGCAGCCTGGCATGACCGGGTCACCCGGAAAGTGGCAATCGAAGAACCACAGATCGGGCCGTATATCCAACTCCGCGTGGATCTCGCCCTTATCGAATGGCCCGCCCTCTGAGCTTATATGGGTTATCCGATCAACCATGAGCATATTGCCAACCGGTAACTGTGCGTTTCCTGGTCCAAAGAGCTCGCCTCTTCCACAGGCTTCCAGCTCTATCTTTGTAAATGAGTTCTGTTGCATCACCTATCGCTTTCCAAGCGGCATTTTAGTGCGCACATGCGCACGGATTTTTACATTTGAGTCACGTTGTGCGCGATTGTTTCACAAACTCGCACTTCGTCGTGCTGTTATGTTGCGCCGTCGTCCTTTCGGTTTCTGTAATTGCGTACGGCATAACGTTGCCACCAGTCTTTCGACCCTGAGGAACACAATCGGGTTCCCGCTCGGCTCTCTCAATGATCTGCTCCGTTACTTGGTAGCGGCTCAAAGGTCTGAGGACTCTTTTCTGAAGGCCGGAGGCAAAAGCAGGTTACTTCTGTGTGCTTCGCTCAACTATTATTCCGAAATCTTGCTTCGGGTTACCCTACCGTGCTGTTACTACTAGGCTGCCAAAACCTAGGCTGCCAAAACCGAGCCATCGCTACCGGGCTGGAGCAAAGAATTTTCAATCTAGCATAGCAGCACGGGCGCCCAGCTCTGGTATTACACCGTGCTACCGACGAACCACCGATTCAATACCGTGGCTGTAAGCTGTGTCAGCATCGCAGAAGTCACGATACTGGCTTTCGCGAAACCTCTTAGAACGGTGAGCCGTTAGGATATGCAATCGGGCAACGACAGTCCGATTTGTTTCTCCGGAGATAGCCAGAGCCAGCGGAAGTCTTTGGCGATCGATAGAGCGTTAGCCCTTCGTACGCCGTGAGCGAATCAGGCCAGCCGTGGGCGCCCGCAGTGTAGCGCATGCTCAATGCTATGAAACCTGAGACCGGTTACGCGTTTTGTTCCGAAATCGATGAATTATCGAGTCGATACGGGTACATTTCGCCGCTGAGAATGCGGCGCTGTTCACGCCTTCACTGAGGAAGCCCAAGTAATGCTCACCCCTGTTCTATTGTCAGGCGGCGTTGGAAGCCGCTTATGGCCCGTGTCGCGCGAGAGCTACCCCAAGCAGTTCCTCGCACTCGCCAGCGAGTTATCGATGCTGCAAGACACACTGCAGCGAACGGAGGAGTTGGACACTACCGATCCGGTAGTCGTATGCAACGATGAACACCGATTCATGGTCGCTGAGCAG
The DNA here is from genome assembly GCA_039025875.1 of Pseudomonadota bacterium. Taxonomy (GTDB): domain Bacteria; phylum Pseudomonadota; class Gammaproteobacteria; order Pseudomonadales; family Halieaceae; genus Congregibacter. The sequence continues at coordinate 4,570 of JBCCNK010000089.1, read as the reverse complement.
CTCCGGACTTTGGGCGTCGAGCCCGGAGCCATAATCCTCGAGCCGGAGGGAAGAAACACGGCGCCCGCCGTTGCTCTGGCTGCACTCACGGCCCGGGAGGTAGATCCTGATGCGGTACTTCTGGTGCTTCCGGCTGATCACATCATCAAAAGTACGACTGCATTCGTTGAGGCGGTCCGGCAAGCCTTGGAAGAGGCGCAGCGCGGAACCTTAATGACGTTCGGCATTGTGCCCGATGCACCTGAGACCGGATACGGTTATTTGCGGCTCGGAGCACCGCGTGGTGATAGTCTTTTTGCGCTCGATAGTTTTGTAGAAAAGCCAGATTCGGAGACAGCCAGGGCCTATCTCGAAAGCGGCAACTACTATTGGAACAGTGGCATGTTCCTTCTTTCCGCAGGGACGTTCCTTGAAGAAATGAATCAACATGCGCCCGATATTCTCGAAGCGTGTGAACGGGCGGTTGCTAAGGCGGCGCGCGACCTCGATTTCCTGCGTCCCGATCCGGAGGAATTCCGAAGCTGCCGCTCCGACAGTATCGACTACGCCGTTATGGAAAAGACGACGCGTGGTGGCGTGATACCGCTGGAGTGTGGCTGGAGTGATGTTGGTGCTTGGTCAACGCTTTGGGGAGTATCCAGTCAGGACGAAGCTGGCAACGTCCAAGTTGGCGATGTTCTCCTTGATCAGTGTGAATCGAGTTACGTGCGCAGCGAATCGCGCCTGGTCGCCGCCACCGGCGTGAAAGACCTGGTAGTTGTTGAGACCCCAGATGCTGTCCTTGTGGCTGATCGGCATCGCGTGCAGGACGTTAAAAACATCGTCAGCTCACTAAAAGACTTGGGCCGTGACGAGGCCACGTCTCACCACCGGGTCTTCCGACCCTGGGGTAGCTATGAATCCCTGATTAAGGGCGACCGCTTCCAGGTAAAGCGTATCGTTGTCAATCCGGGCCAGACACTGTCTTTGCAGATGCACCATCACAGGGCGGAACACTGGGTAGTCGTGAGCGGGACTGCTGAGGTTACGTGCGAGGACCGGGTGTTTTTTCTTTGTGAAGATCAGTCCACTTACATACCGTTGGGGAATAAGCATCGACTGGCCAATCGCGGCAAGATACCTCTCGAACTGATTGAGGTGCAGTCAGGCAGTTATCTGGGAGAGGACGATATCGTCCGCTTCGAAGATGTATACGGTCGAAGCAGCTGACCTCGTTAGTTGTCACCTAAGCGCAAGGGAGCAAGGGAGCAAGGGATGGTTATTAAATGATTAAGAAGTGTATGTTTCCAGTCGCAGGTTACGGAACCCGCTTTCTCCCTGCGACAAAGAGCATGCCCAAGGAGATGCTACCGGTTGTTAACAAACCGCTGGTTCAGTACGGGGTCGAAGAAGCGATCGAAGCCGGAATGACAACTTGCGCACTGGTGACAGGCCGGGGCAAGCGGGCGATCGCGGATCACTTTGACATCAGCTACGAGTTGGAGCATCAGATCAGCGGAACAGCCAAGGAGGAGTATCTCTCCAGTATTCGGGACGTGCTCGAGAAAGGGATCTTTACCATGGTCCGACAGCGTGAAATGCGCGGTCTGGGCCATGCGATCCTTACGGGTGAGACCCTGATCGGCGCAGAACCGTTCGGGGTTGTGCTGTCCGATGACTTGTGTATCAACGACGGGCCGGGAGTACTTGCCCAGATGGCAGAACTCTACCGTCAGTTCCGCTGCTCCATCGTCGCGATCATGGAAGTACCTGACACCGAGGTACACAAATACGGGGTAATCGCGGGAGAGTCGCTAAAGGACGGGATCTATCGGGTAGAGAAGATGGTAGAGAAACCGGCCATGGAAGACGCACCCTCGAACCTCGCGATTATTGGGCGCTACGTGCTGACCCCGGATATTTTCGACATTTTGCGAGAAACCGTACCGGGTGCGAACGGTGAGGTACAGCTTACAGATGCTTTGCAAACTCAGGCCGAACGGGGTTGTGTCATGGCCTATAAGTTTCGGGGCAAACGCTTCGACTGTGGCAGCGTGCCCGGCTTTGTTGAGGCCACCGAGTACGTTTATCGCAATCACTATTCGGTGGACTGATCACGCACATGGAATCGCTCGATTGCTTTAAAGCCTACGATATACGTGGGCGTGTTCCCGATCAGTTGAACGAAGATATCGCTTACAGAATCGGGCAGGCGTTCGCGCTAGCCATCAAGCCGCGGAACGTGGTGGTGGGCCATGACATACGCCTGAGCAGCCCGGAAATCAAAGACGCGCTTAGTCGAGGGCTGATGGCTCAAGGTGTCGATGTCAACGACATTGGTCTGTGCGGAACGGAGGAAATCTACTTCGCGACCAGCCACGCGAACATGGACGGGGGTATTGCGGTTACCGCCAGTCACAATCCCCGCGATTACAACGGCATGAAATTCGTTCGCGGCGGCTCCCGGCCCATTTCGGGCGACACAGGCTTGTTCGATATCCGGGCTCTGGCCGAGAAGAACTCCTTTTCTCCCGCCGCGCAGGCTGGAAGTCTCAATACTCTGGATACCAGCGAAGCGTACGTTGCGCATCTTTTAAGCTATGTCAGCACTGCAGCCCTCAAGCCTCTGAAAATGGTGGTAAATGCTGGCAATGGCGGCGCCGGGCGGGTTGTCGATCTTCTGGAGCCTTTACTCCCGTTTGACTTAGTCAAAATTCATCACGAACCCAATGGACACTTCCCAAATGGCGTGCCGAATCCTCTTCTTCCCACTAATCGGCAGCCTACCACCGAAGCAGTCCTTTCCCATGGTGCCGATCTGGGGCTGGCCTGGGACGGAGACTTTGATCGCTGCTTCTTTTTTGACGCTCAGGGCAGATTCGTCGAAGGTTACTACCTGGTTGGACTTCTCGCTCAGGCCTTCCTCAAGACCCAGTCCTCTGAGGCCGTCGTGCACGACCCGCGTCTCACATGGAATACGCTGGATATTGTCCAGCACCTTTCTGGGAAGGCGATTCAGAGTAAAACGGGGCATGCGTTCATCAAGGAGCGAATGCGTGAGGAGAATGCTATTTACGGTGGTGAGATGAGCGCCCACCACTACTTCCGGGATTTCTTCTATTGTGATAGCGGAATGATCCCCTGGTTGCTTGTGACTGAGTTAATGAGCTCTCAGGATAAGACGCTTGCTGAACTTGTCGGGGAACGAATGCAGTTGTTTCCGTGTAGCGGCGAAATCAATCGCACCATCGATGACGCCGATGCAGCGCTGAGCCGGGTTTTGGACCAGTACGCCGCTGAGGCGCAGCGTGTCGAGGAGGTTGACGGATTGAGCGTTGAGTTTTCCGACTGGCGCTTTAATCTGCGGCGCTCCAACACCGAACCTGTCGTGCGACTAAACGTCGAATCTCGCGGAGATCAGGCATTGATGGCGGAAAAAACTCAAGAGTTACTAGCCCTTCTGGATGCTTGCTAGTCGCTTGCCCGACAATTTCCAAGCTCGTATGCGCGAACTAGGGCCAGTGGATTGACGAGATTGTCTAGCGCGAAGCTTAGGCGCGTCACGACGCAAGCTAACACCCAAGTACACGATTCCGAGCGAAAAGCTTGGTAAATGAGCATGGTAAGAAAGCCTGGATAACGCCGGGCATATGGCCGGACAAAAAGCCAAGTAGGGATCGGTACACGGCCGAACAAAGGCCGTTTAAAGCGCAAACAGCGAGTACACCCCGTTACCGATCGCGTTCCAGCGCGAAGTTTGCCAGGCTGATCATGGCTTGGCGGGCGGGGCAGTCGTCCAATGTTCTGAGTGCCTCCAGTGCCGAAGTGTTGCAGCGCTGCGCCGCTTTGCGGGTATAAGTCAGGGATCCAGCATTCGTAACAGCGTTAACGACTTCCTCGAGCATGCCCCGGTCTTTTGTGTCTAACGCTTTTTTGACCAATTTTTGTTGCGATTCGTTGCCCTCGCGCATCGCGTGAATCAGCGGCAGCGTCGTCTTCCCTTCAGCGAGGTCGTCGCCAAGGTTTTTTCCGGTCACCGCCGGGTCGCCCTCGTAGTCCAAAAGGTCATCCACCAGCTGAAACGCCGTTCCTATATTGGCTCCGTAGACCCGCAGTGCCTCAAGCTGATCTGGACGTGCTTCGACAAGGTGTCCGGCGCCCGCACATCCGGCGGCGAACAAAGCGGCCGTTTTACGATCAATGACGTCGAAGTATTGAGCCTCGGTAGTGCTGCTGTCTCCGGCGCGAATCAGCTGCAGAACTTCACCTGCGGCAATCGTATTTGTCGTATCTGCCATCATCTTGAGCAGCGCCTCGTTAGACAAGGCGACCATCAGCTGGAACGCGCGCGTATAGAGAAAGTCTCCAACTAGGACACTGGGAGCATTTCCAAACGTACTGTTCGCAGTTGGACGACCACGCCGTAGCTCAGATACGTCCACGACATCATCATGTAGGAGCGTCGCCGTGTGTATGAACTCTACTACGGCGGCAAACTGAATCTGGGAATTCTGTACGGGACCAAGGGCAGACGCGGATAACAGAGCGATAAGAGGTCTCAGACGTTTACCCCCGGCATCGACAATGTATT
>JBCCNK010000088.1:0-12311 GCA_039025875.1 Pseudomonadota bacterium | reverse complement strand
GCAAGTGCCTCCACTTCATTAGCCGCGACGGCGCAGACCTCACAGAGCGCTTGAGTGATGATTAAATCTGGCGCGAGTTCGCGCATTAAGGGTTCATCAAGCGAGTACAGCGCCCTCTGTTCAAGCAGGCTTTCCTTCACTTGCGCATCTATTTCAGCGCTGGAAAGATCCGCGCCGATATTGCTGCGAGTCACCCGGGGAAGCTCGTTCACTGATGACGGAAAATCACATTCATGGGTGACGCCGACCAACCGACTTCGCAGCCCCAAGCCGCACACAATCTCCGTTGCACTAGGAAGCAGGGTAACTATTCGCTGCGCGGCCATCAGCACGCACTCCATCGCTTGCTCACCGGTAAAGCTTAAACCAATTCAACGCGGAAACGCGTGGATCACGGTCAGTAGGTTGGCGGATTAACGCCAAACCAGGGGTCTCGTCTTCCAGCTTAATCTTGTTGAAAACCGATTCGAATTTGCAAAAATTCCGCACAATGCAACTCAGTAAAATCAATAAATCAATTTAATAAAAGTCGATAAGTATATGAAATATAAATAAATAAAATTTTGGCTAAATTTGTGCTCGATTCATTCCGAACATTCATGAGAACGAAAGGAATGACACCATGTGTATCCAAGCTAAGGCACGGGCAGGGGTTTGGGGAGCGTTAGCTCTTAGCGCTTTCAGCGCCCAAGGCGGAATCATTGACTTTGAGACTACAGCGGCCGGTGTAACCCCGATTGATAATCAGGTCGTCGGTTTCGCTGATAAGTTCAGGGCAGACGGTGTCTCCGTTCGTTTTGGTTTCGATAGCAATGGTGACGGTAACTGGGATACCAAGGCGGTCTTTGAGGAGGTAGGCAACCGAGACCGAAACAAGGATACGGGGTTCTGGGGGATTGGAGGCGCAAAAGACATCGCGGCACCGGGATACGAAGATCAGCTTGGAAAATACTTTCTAAGGCAGCGTGAGCCCTATAAACCGTTCGGTACTTTCACAATCCTCTACGACGCCGATAACCCAGTCACGGCAGCTTCTGGCGAGATCTGGGATATCGATGGGACCGGGCACAGAACTCGAAAGACCGAGCAGTTCCTGGTACAAGCCTTCAATGGCAATGCACTTTTGGACGAAATCTATTCGCCGTTAGGAACGGACTTGGAGCTCGACGGTAAGCCCTGGCTCTTCGGTTTTGACGGCTTAAGTGATATTGAACGGATCGAAATTAGCTTCACGGGCAGTAAAACCAGTGGTATTGGGCTGGCTTTTAACAACTTCTCGCCAATCCAAAATGTCGAGAATGCCGCCGTTCCGATACCGGCGACGGCTGCTTTGCTTACGCTAGGATTAGTCGGCGTGACCAGACGGCAGACGAAAATCAAGCACATCAACTCGGAAATTTAGTTTGTACAGTAAGGGCATGCCCAAAAGATACGTGATGCGGTTCGCGCAGGCTTTCGGTCACGTGTGCACCCGTTTCCATTCTCAACCATACAGTATTCATATTGCTACTCATAACTATCGAAAGGCCATTCTATAGTACGCAACGCAAGAACCAGCATCATCGCTAATCGGTTCCACGTATCTGGTTAAGATCCTTTAGACTTAACAGAAACTCGCAGCTTCCCGAAATTTTTATACAAGTAAGTAGCATGCGGCCGCTCTTGATCCATTGCTCCTACCATAAGTGTCTGACGGTCTATTTTAATCGTGTGATGGACACTCTCTTTAATCGTGTATTGCCTTGGAGTGGTGGGCACTTTCATTACAACAGTGATATCCGTCGCTTCTACGACAGTTTCCGCGAGTATCGAATCGCGTCAGTCAACAATCGCTTCATTGAGCTCGATCAACTTGAGGAGTTTCGACTAACTCGATTTATTCGCGACCCCAGAGACCTGGTGGTGTCAGGCTATTTTTATCACTTAAAGGGCAGGGAGGCTTGGTGCAACCTCCCCAATCCGACAGAGCGAGACTGGTTCTTCGCTAATGGAGTCGTGCCCGAAGGCTTGCGACAGAATGGGAGTTCCTACACAACATACCTGCGCTCTCTCAGCGAAGAAGATGGCCTGCTTGCAGAGCTTGAGTTTCGATTCGAACACTTTGCTTCGATGGCGAAATGGCCTGAGAATCATCCAGCGATTTTAACGCTGCGCTATGAGGACGTCATACAAGACGAAGTCGGGGCCTTTATGGCGATGTTTGACCACTACGAATTCGGTTCCCTGGAACGTCGCTTGGGTCTCTGGCTTGTGGAACGTTTCTCGCTGGCTCGACGCCTTCAGGAAGATCAGCATATCCGCAATCCGGCCGTTGGTCAGTGGCGACAACACTTTACGCCCAGAGTAAGAAATGCCTTCGAAACCCAATGGCGATCACTGATTGATCGGCTAGGTTACGCTGCGGAATAAGTGTGTGGCTGAAATACTTATAGTTACCAACGGCCCGATTGGTATTCGCTTTTCAGTCGTTGAACTCGCACGAAAATTGACGCTGGCGGGGCACCAGACAACCTTGGTGGGAACGGCGAGTCTCGAAGAGCTTGCAAAGGCGTACGATCTCGCTTTCCGTAAGCTTCCAGAATACCGAAAACCACAACTGTCCCCGGACCTCACACTCTCATCCAGGTTCAAAAACTGGTTGAATCGCGATCAGAGAAGACGGGGCTCATGGGACGCCCATAGCCCTGACGCTTGGTCAGCGCTTCTCGATGACGAGGATCCAGACTTACTACTCATCGATGGTGAGATGCATGAGCATATCCTGCTGGCCGGGGCCGCGGACACACCACTGGTCACCCTAAATACCTTTGCGTCTGTTTGGCGCACGCCAGGCACACCGCCACCCCATACATCCATTCGACCCGGCATTGGCCTGCCCGGTACCTGGGTCGGAATGTGGCTCGCCTGGCGATTCTATTTCCTTAGAAAACGCTATCGGGCGGTCGAGCGATGGCTACGTTGGCAAGGCTGTGACCGCTTAGCGGTACTCCGAGCCGCTGCTAGTGAACTCGCGTACGATCTGGATGCGGTAACAGATCGTAACCAGTGGCTGATGCCCTTTATCTGGAGTGCATATCCAGCGCTTTCGCTACACGCAAGAGAACTGGAATTTTTTCCCGAAACTGTAGAGAAAGCCGATCGTCCTTCGATCGTTTTCACAGGGCCGCTTATACTCAAGAAACGCAGTGAATCGCCCCTGTCAATAAGCGACAGGAAACGTCTGGACGAGCTTTACAGGCGACGTGCTACAGGGGGTAGCAAGGAGTACGCACTACTATTGGTAACGCTTGGATCGCATTTTTCAGCTCATTTGCCATGGCTGCGTCGACTGTTCAAGTCCATTGAGAATCGACCGGAGTGGGAGCTAATTGTTACTTTGGGTGGCCAACAGATGCTGGATGTTGCGGTACCCGCAGATCGCGTGCACGTGTTTTCCTGGCTACCGCAGCTGGAGGCACTTGTTCACGTCGACGCTGCAGTGGTTCACGGAGGAATCAACACGATTGATGAATGCCTGTATTTTGGTGTGCCTATGCTTGTGTGCAGCGGAGGCGAAACTGACATGTCGGGGAATCAGGCAAGGGTCCTCCATCATGGCCTTGGGCTTGCTGCACAACCGGATAGAGACACGCCTTTAGCAATTGAACAAAAGCTCCAACGCTTACTTAAGGAGGCTACTTTTCGCAAGCGTGCCCAAGCCTTCGCAAGCACTCTGCGCCGCTATGAAGAAGAGCATACCGCCGAGAAAGCAGTCGGATCGCTATTGCAAGAACAGCTTCAGCGCGCTCCGTGAGCACCAGAGCCCACCGGTTTACGCGGGGACTGCTTTGGCTTATCACCGCTCGCTGGCTAGAAAGAGTCATCGATTTGCTGTCGCTGGTCATTCTTGCCCGGCTGTTTGTTCCCGGGGATTTCGGGCTTGTCGCCATCGCGGCTTCCGTATTTGTTATCGTCGAAGGACTGAGTGCTCTAGACGTCAGTAAGGCGCTGATTCGTCATCGCGATCATGATCGCTCCCTCTACGACACCGCCTGGACAATCGGGTTCCTGCGCGGCTTGTTGGTAGCGGTTGTGCTCGTTCTGGTTGCTCATTTTATAAGTGACTCACGGATCGCTGAGATCGTGCGGGCGTTTTCACTCAGCCCGCTCCTCTCCGGTCTTGCCAATCCCCGTTTTGTCCTTTACGAACGCGCGCTGAGTTACGAGAAGCCGGCGTTGCTGGCTTTGTTGGCCCGCCTGACCTCGTTCCTGGTAACCCTTACGGTCGCTCTGGCCACCAGGAGTTACTGGGCGCTGGTGCTCGGAATGCTGGTGAACACCGGAGTTTCAACCGGTCTGAGCTACCTTATGAAGCCCTATCGTCCAAAATTCACGTTCGTGCGAACAAGGGAAATCTTCGGCTTCAGCGGATGGTTGTGGCTTACGGGTGTGGTCACTACCTTATCGATGGAGACCGATAAACTGATCGTCGGCCGGCTGCTCGGTGTCGCCGAAGCCGGGCTTTACTTTATGACCCAGCGAATAGGGGTGCTACCCACCAGGGAACTAGTGAGCCCACTGCAACGTATTCTCTTTCCCGCCTTTAGTGAGCTGGTGGACGACCCGAAAACGCTACGCCGCGTCTCCTTGGAATCGGTAACTGGTATCGGGACGCTGAGTCTTCCAGCCGCCTTTGGGTCTGCGATGATCGTTGCAGACCTTGTGCCTCTTGTCCTTGGAGCGCGCTGGAGCCCGGTCGCGCCTTTGCTAATCATTTTGGTGCCGTATCTTGGCGTACGGGCCACGCTGGCTATGGTGATGCCTTGTATACTTGCCTTGGGTCGAACGCAATTACTGTTTGCGGTGAGTTCGTGCTATGCGATTGTCCACGTGCCTGCATTCGTGATGGGCACCTGGGCTTATGGCCTGCAAGGGGCGATTTGGAGCCTTGTCCTTGCGGGAGTGCTATACACGGTTCTGAATGCGTGGATGCTATGGCGAACCCTTGCGATTCTACCCGCTGAGTTGCTTGCTGCTCTGCGTCGGCCTGCACTTGCGACAAGCGGAATGGTCTTTATTGTGCTGGTGTTTCGCGATTTTTACCTGGGCCTTGTTGGCCCTACGTGGTTCGGGATAGCGTCGACTGTAGCAGTCGGTGCGATCGGCTACCTTAGTTTGCTCTATTGGCTATGGCGTAGGGATGGGTATCCAGAGGGTCTTGAACGAAGGGTGCACTCGTTTCTGAGTGAGCGTTTCTGAGCGAGCGTTTCCGAGTCAGGGCTTCCGAGTCAGCTGATCATCGAAAACCTGTTCGGTCTTGAAGGCAACGCGAGGCCAAGCGTGTTCTGCTGCTAAATGCCGGCCGCCGTCAGCCAGTGTTGAGCGCAATCGGGGATGCTGCAGCACTCTTTGGATGCTTTTCGCCAAGGCCGCGACATTTTCAGGTTCAACGAGCAGCGCATTTTCACCGTCCTTGAGCATTTCCTTCCAAGCACCAATCCGAGTCGCTATAACTGGCACGCCTGACGCGAGCGCCAGGTAGAGGACGCCCGATTGACTGATGTGGCGGTAGGGTAGAACCACCAGGTCCGCAGCTGCGAAATAAGTCGAAACGTCCTTAAAGGGGACATACTCAAAACGCGTAATTGCACCCAGACGCTTAGCCTGGCCCTCGAGCAAAAGGCGGCGCTGCTTCGACAGGCGAGTCGGATCGCCGGCGACAATGAGCTGTGCATTAGCAACTTTGGACTGTATTGACGGCCAGGCATCAAGAAGCAGATCGAGTCCTTTGTACTCCCGTAAGAAACCAAAAAACAGCACTGCGAGCTTTTGATCACTCAAGCCCAGGTGGGTACGCGCGGCGAGGCGATCTGGCGTCGTTTCACCTTCGGTAAAAAACGTATAGTCGCCGTGAGGGATTACAACGGTATCGTGCGCGGGTGCTCCAAATTCTTTTATCAGTCGCTGGCGGTCTGCTTCACTATGCGCGATTCGAAGCTTCGGAAGGCGATGAATGTGGCCAAAGACTGTATTTTGAAACGCCATCGGCTCGTGCGGCGTAACCACATGCGTCGTGGTAACGATCGGGATATCGGTCGTTTTCAAAGCGATCAAATAGGCTAGTGCTGAGCTATTTGTACTGTGCAGGTGTATTAAATCTGGTTTGAGTCGACTTGCGAAACGTGCGGCCCGAAACGCATCAACAAGCGCCTCAGATTTTTGTCCCAAAGTCGCAAGCGGAGACGGCCAGGAGCTGCCCAGACGCACGCTCAGGCTTCGTAACAGAAGATGGGTTCTCACATTCGAGGAGGGAGTAAGGTGGCCTAACTCGTAGTCAGCGGCAGTCAGAAGATCAACTTGATGCCCTCTGTCTCTGAGCGAGCGAGCGAGGTTAAACGCATAATGCGCCAGACCACCACGGCCGAACGTTTCAATTTCTAGGATATGCATCGGCTGATTTTTCCGACTGCTCTACGACGGTCTTGCTGAGATTGTTGCATCTTTCTGAGCGAGTTGCCTGATTCGGTTATCCTAGCGATGTGGCGGCTACCTATACACTACTTACGGACAGCGGATCTTCGCTAATCGGATCATGACTTCGCCCTCGTCCAACTCTCGTGCAGATCGACTTCGGGCGGCCATTCGGCAGAAACGCGCGGCAGTTTCCTCATCAGAAAGTAATCTTCCACAAAGGCCTTCTCTTGAACCGGCTTTGCTGGATGTATTGCAGCACGGCATCTGGCTTGCTCATCGGATGGATAACCCTTCGCCCACTTACAATATGGTAAGCGCGGGTACCACCGTTCAACCTCTTGAGATAGAACGACTGGCGACGGCATTTCACAGGCTGGTGAATACGCACCGACTACTTCGCTCCACCTTCCACGCTCAAGGGGATAGCGTAGAGCAGCGAATACAGGACTCCGTAGCAGCAGCTATTGATCGACAGACCGTACCGGGAGATCGTCTGCTAGACGTAATGCAGCAAGCTGCCTGTCTGCCATTTGATTTAGCGAGCGCGCCACTTATTCGTTTGCATGTAATTGAGAGCAATGACGAGTCGCATTTAAGCGGATTTGTACTCGTAGTACATCATCTGGTCTGTGACGAGCGCTCGATACAAGTCTTGTGGCAAGAACTTGCCCTGGCAATGAGTACGGAGCTGGAAGCGCCTTCGTTCCAGTACGACGACTGGGCGTTTGGGCGTAGGAGTGAAAGCTCTTCCTCTGACCCACAGGAGCGGACTTATTGGCAGCGTCGCCTCAATCCGCTTCCTGCGGCTCTCGATCTGCCCTTTGCGCGACGGCCGAGCACCGAATCATCTGCCGGCCAGATGATTTTTCGAACGCTAGCGGGAGACACCACTGCAGCAATTAGACTGCTTGCGCGGGAGGCTGGTACCACGCCGTTCGCCGTTGGCGCCTTCACTTTTCGTTTGCTCTTACAGCGCTTTGCCGCTGATTCTACTTTTGCGTTTGCCACGCCCGCTTCGGTTCGCCTTGAGTCGGCCCTTGAGTCGACGCTCGGTGCCTTTATAAATACGGTGGTGATACGCGCGGCTATCGACGAGACTGCATCGGTACTCGGGGCGATGAGGGGCTTTGAGACCCAACTGCGCGAGGATCTAGCGCATTCAAAGACCCCGTTTTCCGAGCTCGCTCGGGCTTTAGATTCACAACGCGTTGGGGGCCGTCATCCGCTTGTACAGGCGATGTTTGTGTATCAGCGGAGCGAGCAGTATCCGAGACTAGGCAGTGCTTCGCTAAAACCGGTGCGTCTGCTTACCGGTACGGCGAAGTTTGAGCTGAGCGTTTTTCTAAGCGAAGGGGAGGGAAGTTTTGAGGCGGGTGTGGAATACCGCGTAGACACTTTTGAACACGCGCAAATGAGGAAGCTGCTTGAGCGGTATGAGCAGCTTTTGTGCCAACTTGGTGAGGGCCTGACGCGTCGGGTAGCGGACATTCCACACCTGACGAACGAAGAACGATCGCATGTGGCATCTTTCACCCGGGGCCCAGTTCTAACTCCGCCAACTCGCGCAATGCTCCCTGACCAGATCGAGAATACGGTGCGCTTGAATCCAGGTATGGAGGCTGTGTGTACGTCAACGGAGTCCGTTGACTTTGCAAACCTGCGTTCAATGGCCACGTCAATTTCCGCTTTGCTCGCAGAGGTCGGCGTCCAGGCAGGTGATCGCGTGGGACTTTACCTGCCGCGAACGCCATTGTTGATTGCAAGTATTCTTGCGATACATCGCTTGCGTGCTGCCTATGTTCCACTAGATCCAGGTTATCCTGCAGAACGAAACCATTCGATCCTTATCGACGCTAATGTTGCGGCAGTTCTAGTCGTTGAATCTTTCCAAAGCGAATGTCCGACAGGTCGATGGCCGTTGGTGAGCCTGGAGAGGCTGAGCAGCTTTGATCGCGCTTCAGTGTTCCAATCGGATACCGACGAAGCTCCCGTTGCGACCCAGTCGGACGATATCGCATATCTACTTTACACCTCTGGTTCCTCGGGGATGCCGAAAGGCGTTGTCGTAACTCATGGAAATCTAGCAGCCTCTACCGCTGCGCGAATACAGGTCTACGGCAGTTCAGTGCCTCGCTATTTGTTGTTGCCCAGCGTCGCATTTGACAGCTCGGTGGCAGGGATTTTTTCTACACTTTCAGCCGGTGGCACGCTGGTAATCCCTGATGAAAAACAGCTCCTGGACTTTCCTGCTATAGCGGAACTTATAGAGCACCGATGCGTAACGCATTTGCTTTGCGTGCCAACCTGGTACCGGGCGCTACTACGATCGGCAAGCGAAAGTCTGCGCGGCCTTAAGGTAGTGATTGTTGCGGGAGAACCTTGCCCACCGGAGCTACCACAAGAACATTTTGGCCTCTTGCCAGAGGTCAGGTTGTTTAATGAGTACGGACCGACAGAAGCGACCGTATGGGCAACTGTCCAGGAGTTGAGCGCCGAGGATGCACAGCGCACCGTCCCGGTTGGGCGACCGATTCCCGGCGCTAGTGTCGAAGTCCTCGACAGTAATGGTCGATCCGTCCCGATAGGTGTTCGCGGACAGGGGGTCGTCGGTGGACCAACCGTGGCTTTTGGCTACTGGAAGAAGGAAAGGCTTACTGGGGAACGCTTTTTCGGTTCGATTGATCGGCCCTCTGAGCGGCGCTATTGGACCGGCGACGTACTCAGCTGGAATGAAGATGGGTCTCTGTCCTTCCACGGTCGTGAAGACGATCAGCTTAAGCTTAACGGTATTCGCGTGGAGCCGGGGGAGGTCGAAGCTGCATTACGTGAACTCTCTCTGCAAGACGGCGAACTTACTGATGTCGCGGTGGTCGCCCAGGCCGCTACTGGCGAGGCAAACGATTCCTTCAAGCAGCTTGTGGCTTTTGTCACCGGGGACCAACTACTGCCTGGGCAGGAACCTTCCGATTGGCGCGACCAACTTGCGAACGTATTGCCATCCTATCTCCTGCCAGCCAGGATGGAAGTGCTCGCTGAGTTACCCAAGTTGCCCAATGGCAAGACCGACAGACAGGCTCTCCTTAATCGGCGGCTTAAATCGAAGCGGACTGGTGCAACGCTATCCACAGCAGCTTCTACATCTTCGACCGAAACGGTTCTGCAGAGTCTGTGGGCCGGTTTTCTCGGCGTCGAGACAGTAGAGCTAGATGAGAATTTTTTCCAACTCGGTGGGTCCTCGATGCTAGCGCTTCGCCTGAGCATTGAGATCGAGCGGGAGCTCGGTGTGCCGCTCTCAGCCGCCGAGCTCTTTTCGAATCCGACCGTGCGACAGCTTGCTGACCATCTTAAGCGCAACCGTGGCACAGTCGTACCAAGTTTTGACCATCTGTTTTCTCTTCAGCCCGGTGGTAATCGCGATCCCTTCATTGTGGCTATCCCACACTTTTTTGCAGAGCTGTTCATTGAGCGGTTTCGTGATGAACGACCGGTTTATGGTTTACGAGGGGTCGGACATAGGCCAGAGGGTAACCTAGGGCGCTGGTCTTCAATGGAGGTCTTGGGTGCGGAACTTGCGGAGGAGGTAGAGCGACGTTTCCCCGGTCAAGCTGTCTACCTGGCTGGCTACTCTTTTGGAGCATCCATGGCTGTAGAGGCCGCGCGCTGTCTTGAACAACGTGGCGTTACGGTGCGGGGTCTCTGGCTGATTGCTCCAATGCCCTTGAATATAGCTCGCGTAGGTCCGCTCCGACTTGAGCTTGAGGGGCTATGCGAACCTATCGACACACTGACTCCTTGGCAATGTGTGCGACGCTGGTGCCGGGCCAATCCGCCGTGGTCGATAAAACCCTATCGTCGTATGTGGAACGCAACGGCGGTGGAGGGTTGGCGTCGTGCGCTGTGCTGGCTCGGTCACCTATGGCGCGCCAGAGGCATGGACTTGACCGAAGCGATGCAATGGGCAGATGTACGAGTAAACCGGTTTCGCTTACACGCTCACTACGTACCGAAAACCCTCTCTGTGCCCACCGTGTTCTTCAATCCACAAGAGCCTGCAACTGACTCGGCTGCCACATGGAGGCGAGTGTTTTCCGGGTCCCTTGAGATTGTGGCCTCACCGGACCCCCATCTGGGGTTAAGCTCTGTAACGGCCAGTCAGGCGTTAATTGAATCGCGACTTGAAACGCTGGAGTCTGCATGAGGTTAAGCAAGGGCGCTGCGCTACCTCGACCTGGCCTCTCCAGTTTGGCATCCGTCGATCAGGCCATCGCGCAAATTCGCCCTGACGACGAGGAACTGAGAAGCTGGACCAAAAACTATTTCCAGCAACATCGACAGCGTTTCGCGGTGGATCTCGAGCTTGTAGCTCGTTTTGTATCCCCCGAAAGTCTGGTGCTAGATGTAGGAGCCGCACCCTATGTGATAACCACTGCCTTGCAAGCGCAGGCGTACCAAGTAGCCGCAGTTGATATAAACCCCTCGCGCTTCGCCGCGGCGATCTCGGACCTTGCCCTGAACGTCCATGCCTGCGACATCGAGCGCGAGGCGCTGCCGTTTGAAGACGCCAGCGTAGATGCAGTGCTCTTTAACGAGCTTTTCGAGCACTTGCGTATTGACCCTATCCATACGCTCGAAGAAGTGTATCGGGTATTGAAGCCAGGCGGTCTGCTGCTGTTATCCACGCCCAATCTACGTTCGTTTCGAGGGCTTAAGAATCTCCTTTTAAAGGACCAGGCTCTTTCCGTATCGGGTGGTGTTTACCGACAGTATGAGAAGCTGAGAACCTTGGGGCACATGGGTCATGTGCGCGAGTACACAACAACGGAGACCATAGCATTTCTCGGCCAAATCGGTTTTGCGATCGAGGCTCTGCTGTATCGGGGTGGGCACGATCGCGGGATTGTAGGTCTGGCAGAGCGCCTGGTACCTTCGTTTCTTCCCTTTTTGAGCGTTGTGGCACAGCGTCCTGGCCAAGTGTCCGGACATCATGACCCGTGAGTGACGCTACTCTTCGTGGACGAATCTTTATTGTCGGCGTTCCTCGCTCTGGCACAACGTTGCTACAGGCGCTGCTCGCAGGCCACGAGCAGGTGACATCGTTTACTGAAAGCCACTTTTTCTCGTCTCACTATAAGTGCGTTCCGCTCCTTGGAGCGTTACTCACGGTCGATCCTTCAGCGCGAGTTGCTCGCTTTATGGAGGAAAACAACTGCCGGAGTCGGCGTGTTTACGATAGCTTCCAATACAATCTGCCGGCAACGATTCGCCTACCTGTTCTGCGGGCACTGTACACGCGCACCGTTGCTCGTGGTCTCGTAAAGATTCTTGATGAAATTGGGGGCTCTCGCGGAGCGCCAGTTTGGTTGGAAAAGACGCCTCGGCATCTCCAGTTTCTGCCCCTAATTGAGCGAGCCACGAACGACGAAGTTTCCACGCGATTCGTACATGTTATTCGTGACGGACTGGCTACCGTGACTTCCCTTTACCGGGCATCCAAAAGTTGGGAAAGAGCATACAGTCTCGAGGAATGTGTTCGACGCTGGAATCAAGACATGGCGCGCACTGTTGCACACCTGACCTCTCCCAACCACTGCGTGGTACGTTATGAAGCTCTGGTGGACGACCCAGATTCCGTACTCGTGCCACTGCTTCAAACGATGGAGCTCCCATGGCAAGGGAATCTAGTCCAGCGCGTCAGCGAAGCAGCCACGCCTCTTATCAGGAAAGAAGAGACCTGGAAAGCGGGTGTCGTCGACGGAATGGACCGCGCTACTGTCACAACGGAAGCCTTGGAAGAATCGGATCAGGCAAGGGTCGCAGCGGCTTTGAGACACGATCTTTTTGAACTTGCTGCGCACAAG
>JBCCNK010000087.1:0-12402 GCA_039025875.1 Pseudomonadota bacterium | reverse complement strand
GCGATAGAGAAGGCCGCCGCGATCGCTCGTTCGATCATCGCGATTCAGACTGGTATCGCCCAGGCTGCAGCCACTCCATTCCCGGGAAACTTGGCAGCAATAGCATCTGTGATAGCCGCAACTGGGGGAATAGTAAGTACGATCCAGTCGACGTCGATTCAAGGCCAAGCACACGCCGGCATGGACCGCGTCCCCACGACTGGCACCTACTTGCTTGAGCGTGGTGAGCGCGTAGTGACCGCTGAGACCTCGGCAAAGCTTGATCGCACGCTTGATGACGTTCGTGGCGGTGGTGCCGGCAGCATCAACATCAACAACTACCTGGGCGAGCAGGAGTTCGCGAGCATGATGGCCAGCCGTCCGGGCGAGCAAGTGATGAACAACTATCTGCGCAAAAACCAGCGGCTCGTACAGCAGCTCTCCCGTGGTGTATGAGAATCTGGCCATTCAAACCGCGCACGCCGATGGTGGAGAGCCTACAGTGGGCGACTGACATCATCTTCACGAAGACGTCAGAGCAGCGCATTGGGTTAAGGCTTCAGCCGCGGCGAGTTTTTAACTTCTCGCACACTTTATCCGATGAAGTCGCGAACTACTCGCGTGTTCTCACACGAAACGCACAGGGTGATTCCGGGTTTCTAGTTCCCGACTGGACTCAAACTCAATCTGTGGGTGCCATATCGGCCGGTAGCGGTGTTGTGATCCCTGTAGATTTATCGACTGTGGACTTTGGCACCCAGGCCCTCATCTGGGAATCTGAATCGCGCAACGAAGCAGTGACGATCACGCTAGGCGCCGGAAACGTCACCGCAGATGTGGCAAACACGTATGCCAACGCTCAAATAATGCCTCTATGGCCAGGATCTTCCCCCGAAGGACTCAATATGAGCCGCTTGGGAGCCGGGAACAACAATCTGGCCATGGGTTTCATCCTGTCGGAGTCCTCCGACATCTCTGCATCCACTTATCCCCAATACCGAGGCCACGATGTTCTGACCGACTGCCCCGTACTCGGTGGCTCGACCTTTGACGAAACAACCGCTTTTTCCCTGAGCGGCTTCGATAACGTTGTGGGCAATAACGTCTATCTCAGAGCTCGTGATCTCATCAACCAGGTCCAACAAATGCGCTGGCATGTATTCGAGCGTGCAAGTATCTACGCATTGCGCCAATGGCTACATTCTCGAAAAGGGCGGCTTAAAGCATTCTGGTTATCATCCAGAGCCCGGGACTTAGAGCCTGTCAGCTTTTCGGGCACCACGCTCACAGTTTTCAATGACGTTCTCACCCGGCCTGCGCCCTTTGATGTCGAAGTCGTGATCGATGGCGCCAGCGAATACCGCCAGGTCACAGCGGCCGCCAGCGGAGCAACGATAGATTCCCGTGCCACTGTCGATCTGACGCTGGACAGTGCGCTTACCGGCACCGAGATTGACCGTATCTCAATGTTCTACTGCGTTCGATTTGATTCTGATCGAGTCGACCTTGAACACGCTGCAGCTGCAGGTGTGGTGGTGCAGGTTCCTGTCCGTGAGGTCCCAGTGCCGTGAGCTACGAAGTCTTAGAAGCCAGCACGCAAGACGGAACGCCGGTCTATAAGTTTGAGTTCGCCCAGGGCGGCACGTTCTACCGATATACGACTGCGGACATGTTTATCTCTGACTCGGTCGGCACTTGGGAGCCCGTTGCGCTTGTTCATGGAGACTTTGAACAGACCAGTGAGCTCGCAAAGAACGGAATCCCGATTACTATGCCGCGCACGCTGGCAGTTGCACAGCTGTTTTTGAACGGTATACCCGAGGGTCAGACCTCACTCACGATTTATCGAGGCCACGACCAGACGGATCACGCTTCGTTTCAGGTTATTTGGAAGGGGAGGGTGGTGAGACCCAACTCGACCGGCGACGAAGTGACGCTCATGGGTGAAGACGTTCTGACGTCGTTCAAACAGTCCGGGCTGCGAAACCGATATCAAAAGGGTTGCCCTCACGCCCTGTACTCGGTCGACTGCGGCCTGACGCGCTCTGAATGGGCGACCACGGTAACCGTAACGTCGGTCACTGGCTTCGATCTAAATGTATCTGGATTCAATGACGGAACCGTTGATTCAACTCCTTTGCTGGCCGACAACGGCTACTACTCAAATGGTTTGGTCGAGCTTCCTGACGGAACTCTAAGACACGTCCTGTCACATCTCGGTGGTGCGCTGACTCTTCTGCGCCCTTTCTCAGATCTAGTCCTGCCGTTGAACATCACCGCCTATCCTGGCTGCAGTAACACGCTAGCTGCATGCAATGAGCGCTTCGGCAATGCCATCAACTATGGCGGATTCCCTTGGATCCCCAGCAAAAACCCCTTCGGTAATAACGTAAACGGAAGCATCGTCTAATGGTCTGGCAATTCATAGCTGCAGTTGCGGTATCCCTTGTCGCTTCGTTTGTTCTTCGTCCGAGGCCCCAATCTCAGCCACCAGCGACACTCGAAGATATCACTGTGCCCACGGCCGAAGACGGCCGCGAGCAGCCTGTTTTGTTCGGATGTTGGAACATGAAGAGCATGAATGTCACCTGGTATGGCGACCTGAGAACGACACCGATCAAAGTAAAAGGCGGCAAGAAGTGATCGTCAGAATGCGCGATGTACGCGCCTGCCTGATGTGCTCTCGCGGTGCTCGAGAGTTCTTCCGGAATAACGATCTCGACTGGCAGGACTTCCTGCAGAACGGCATTGATACCGAGACGCTAAAGGGAACAGGCGATGCGATGGCTCTGAGAGTGGTGGAGCATGTCGAGCGGAAGTAAGCGCCAAACCGTCGGCTATCGTTACTTTCTCGGTCTCCACGGCGGACTGTGTTTAGGTCCCATTGATGTCGTTACTCGCATAGAAGTTGATGGCCGACCCGCTTGGAACGGGATCAACGAGGGCGGTTCAATTTCCGTTAACGCTGAAAACCTTTTTGGGGGTGAGCAGCGTGAGGGCGGTGTTTCGGGTGTCGTCGATATCGAGATGGGTGCGCCCGATCAGCCCGTGAATTCCTATCTGCAGAGCCAGCTCGGCTCAATCATTCCTGCATTCCGCGGTGTCTGCTGTGCGGTCTTTCGTCAGACCTACATGGGCAATAACCCTTACTTGAAGCCCTGGGCGTTTCGTGCTCAGAGAATCTTCGTTCGATCATATGGCGTAGAGCAGTGGTATCCGGAGCGAGCCGGCGTTGTACGTCCTGACTGCGACAATTGCGACGCACTAGAACAGTATCTAACTCTGCTGCTCGGTGCTGGGCTTGGCGGCTTAAATCTCGCCACAGGGCCAACCACTGACCTGTCGTTTCCTATAACTACAGGCCTCTATGGCATAAACAGCTCAGACCCAAGCCAGGTAGGGGAGCTTGTCAATCCAGATGTTGCTCTTCCCGATCCGTGCGTGGACGGGGCTTGGGGGCGGGTTTTTAACGTCGATACTTTTGCTGAGCAGCCTATTCCTCAGGCCCTTCACTTTCCCGCCACATCCGCCAACACCGGTTGGGCAATGCACGCAGCTTTTTTGCTGAAAAACGACCCTGATAGAGGTGATGACCCGGTAACCGCCTCGCCGACCAACATCGTATCCCCCATCTACCAGTCCAACTCAGAGCTTTCACAAGCTAGGGTTACCTTTAGCAATGGGACTACATTTCTCTTGGCTGGAGCTGCACGATATCACCACTCGTTTCGCCGAAACGGCAACCAAGTTGAAGTGATTTTCCAAGAGATGGGCGGTGCGACCGAGCCTCCTCCAAACGTAGAGTCTTACTCAGGGTCTTTTCAGTCGAAGGGGTTTTTAACGATACCCGAATCCGCATGGGAAGACTGGCTCGTGATTAGCGTCTCCCAGACACCTGAATTTGTCTTTATAGAAGATACTGTCCAAGACATTATTTATGTCGAGTATCGGTCCGGCGCTTGGGTATTCGAAGTTGCCTACAACGAGAACGCCGGAACCGCCCTACCTCGTCAGGTAACAACAGTGTCTCTTGAGTCCAATGCACTCAATGAGCACCGAGGTTACTTCGGCCGCTTCTTCGGCCTAGGTGGATCAAGAACCATCACCGGGATTGAAAGGGTGGGCGGTACATATAGTGTTTTAGATAACACTGAGTCTTTCCTGGCAGCTGCCTATACCGACAGCCAGCACATCCCTGCAGGCGGCGTGCTAACGGCTTTCTTGGCTAACTTTTCGGACTCAACAGCGCTCGGAATCAGCTGCGCAAACTGCCAAGACATGAACCCCGCTCACATTATTCGTGAGTGCATAACGGACACCCGCTGGGGAATGGGTTTCCCTGAATCCGATATCGACGACACGGCTTTCCAGACCGCTGCCGATCAGCTCTGGGCAGAAGGTATGGGCATCTCCATCATGTGGAATCGCGAAGATTCCATGGAGAACTTTATCGGCGAGATCCTGCGGCACATCGATGGAGTCGTGTACGTGTCTCGGACCACCGGTAGGTTCGTTCTGAAGCTGATCAGAGCAGAAGCGCCCGTGATCACGCTGGACGAGGATATGATCGAGAGTGTGAGTAATCTCGGTAGTCCTACCGTCGACGAGCTCACGAACTCAGTCACCGTGGTATATCACGACTCAGAGACCGATAAAGACGCATCTGTCACGGTTCACGATAACGCGCTTCATGCCGTTCAGGGCAAGCAAGTGTCGACCACTATGCAGTACCCCGGGTTTAGCAACATCCGAACCGCCTCCCGGGTGGCTGAACGAGACCTTCGTTCTCTCGCTACTCCGTTGGACTCGTGTGACATCGTCGCCAAACGTGGCGCTGCTGTGCTCAATATGGGTGATGCCTTCATAGCTGACTGGCCGGACCTAGGCCTCATCAACAAAGTGATGCGCGTCAACAGCATCAACTACGGTGATGGAATCGACAACCGCGTACGCATCTCGTGCGTCCAAGACGTGTTCACGCTACCTGAGACTGCAGCGCAGGGCGACCAGGAAGAGCTCTGGATTGATCCAGTTCTTGAGCTGCCGGCAGCCGCCATTGCACGCATAGTGACAGAAACCCCCTATTACCCGTTGGTGCTTGAGCTCGGCGATCTGACGGTAAGCGATCTTCTGACCGATAATAACGATCTCGGATACTTGCTGGTTTCAGGAGGTCGTCAGGGCAACGAGTTCAACGCTAATGTTCTGGTCGATGCGGGATCGGGATTTGAAGTCTCGGCAACGATGGACTTTCACCCTTACGCCCAGGTATCTGCAGACATTGACTACACGACCACCGTTCTACCGGTCTCACTGAGCTTTGACACCGATTTGGTGGTGGCCGGCACGATCGCACAGATCGGTAAAGAGCTGCTTCGAGTCGACTCAATCGATACCGACATGAGCGGCAATGTCGTATCGATAACTGTAGGTCGGGGGGTGCTGGATACGGCGCCCCAAAAACACGCTGCCGATGCTTTCATCTCGTTTTGGGGTGATTTTGCAGAATCCGACGATGAGAAGTACGTGACCGGTGAGTTGGTGAGCGTTCAGATTCAGACGGTGCAAAACTCATCACTGCTGGCGGTGGCACCAGTAGACTCTGTGACTTTCGCAAGTAGAGCGTTCAGACCTTATCCACCTGGCAACCTCCAGATCGATGCGCTCTCTTATCCATCCCCATACAGCTACGACGCGAGTCACACGCTTACTTGGACTCATAGAAGCCGAACGCAGCAAACATCAGGCGATCTGTTCGATTACACAGCGGGTGATATAGGACCAGAGCCTGGAACCACTTACCGGGTAAAAGGGCTTGCCTACGATTCCAGTGATGTAGAGACCGAGTTCTTTAGCGAAAACGTCCCAACAGGTACGACATTTACGATCGATGGCAGCACGCCTGCGGTACCTGTGGACACGGTGCGCGTTGTCTTACAAGTGTTTTCGGTAAGGGATGGGTACGAGTCTCAGCAAGCCGCTGAGATTGAACTAGACGCCACACCAAGCGACCCACTGTTTAATGATGTCATTCTGCTAATCGTTCCAGAGGGTTCTCCCGGCGACACAACGCTCACAGATCAAGGACCTGTAGGTCAGCCGATCTCGTTCTTTGCTGACGCAGAGATATCGTCGCAAGTGGTTCAAGGTAATGTATCGGTCGCTCTCGACAACACTGATGACCGTTTGCCTACCTCATGTACTGGATTGGATCTATCCGGCGATTGGACGATTGAAGGCTACTTCATCCAGAACAGCATTGTTGGCACGTACGGAATGTTCAACATAGGTGCGTTTGGCGTCAACGAAGGCCGTGTGATGCTGTACTCGGTGGATGGTGAGGTCTGGTGCTTCGTCAACGATACGAGCAATAACACTGTGTCCTGGCCGCGCTCAACCACGACCGATATCACTGCTGGCACTGAATTCCACGCCGCAGCCGTTAAGTCAGGCTCAACCCTGACGGTTTATGTAGATGGCGCAGCTGTCGCGAGTGATGCGTACACGGGCAATACAGATGTGAGCGTTGGCACAGCCTTTGTGGGTGTCAGCCGGACGCTATCAACCAATCGATTCCTAAACGGTAATGCAGGGCCTGCGAGGGTGACTCAGGCCGCTCGGTACACTGGGCCATTTACGCCTGGGCCGTTTTTGACGAGCTAACTTGACCAGTCCCGGCCTGCGACTCGCTCAAGCTGCAGATCAACGCTAATCAGTTCTTTAGATTCAGCCATTGTGCTGACATCGGTGGTGCTGAGTCCAAGGTGCTCCACTTTGCGACCCGTGCTTTGTTCCAGCTCTTGCAGGACTTTCGTGATCTGCTGTTTTGCTTCAGTCTCTGTCATGTCTTTGACCTAATCTGATGTTCACCCAATCCCACCAATCTGTCCTCATACAACCGCGTTGGTAAAACCTCCACCCTCTGACCCCGAGGGGCGCATAGGGGTACACCGGCGCTCTGGCCCCGAATTGAGGTTTAAGTGGTTGATAAACCAAGAATTCGAGACCGGCGCTCAATGCCGCGTCCACCCGAAACGGGAATCACCATATCGCACCAACCTCTCAGCCGTTTTAGGTAACCACACTGGGGGGGGTGTGGTGGGGCTATCTGCCGACAATATTTCTGAGCCATACAACCAGCCGAGCCAGCACCCCAGAAGCAGGCGTCCATGCAGGGATCGTCAAAGCAACTTCACCTTGCAGTTGAGCCGTGTCACGGATGGCCACCAGTCGGCTTGTAGCTTCAGCCCTACTACCGGCAACCACCTCGAATCCATATTTTTCGCCAGCGTATGTGTACTCGAATAGGTAGGTATTCATCACCCCAAACCCTCGCAAGTTATTGATACTTTGGTGTCGGTTTTGGTGTCACACATAAGACCACACACACGCAAGTGCTTGATTTATATAGCCACTAAACCACATAAAAGCACTGTTTACGGGTTCGAGTCCCGTCCGCTCCGCCATCTACCTTCAAGCAGATCTACAACACCGTGTCGATAGTGTCGTCTTGTTGAGCGTTGTCGATTCCAAAACTCGCAAAAGTTTGAGCGCCGAGGGTCAGCGGCTAAGCTTCATCTGAAGAAGGTTGGGTAAGAACCCAGCTTTTTGATACGACTTTACTGCCGACGCATTCTGCTCATAAACATCGAGATAGAAGTCGGATACACCCTGAGACTCACTCCACTCCAGCAGCACGTTCAGAATCTTCTGCGCGATGCCTTTTCCCCGGTGGTCGGGCGATACGTACATGAAACCTATGTAGGCATGGCGCTCATGAACGAAGTATTCCCGGGATGCATGGATCTGCGCATAGCCGGTGCCGATCAGCTTGCCGTGGTCTTCGACCACCACAAGATGCGTACTCGCATCCGCGATCATCGCAGGCAAATCGTAGTATTGCGTGTCCTTCAAAGTCAGCGACGAATTTAGCGGTCGTTCGTAGTCGATCACGCCCTGCTCCATAGATCGCAGTTGATGGATGTCCTGGTTGTTAGCTTCTCGGATGATCAAGGCTTGGGAACACGCGTGACGTAGTGGCAAAAAGCGTATCAAGAACTATCCCAAAGCGGCACTCAACCGAAATCATCGGCCCACCAGCAGTTGAGCACGTCCGCAAAACATCGCTTCCTGGTTGGCGAGAATCCCTGGCATATCAAGTGCATCCGCCGCGAACCTACGAATTAGCACGATGCCTCTTGCTGTCGGTGATTCGACACGCATGCCGTCTAGCGCAGCCGTGTCATGTTCTTGAAGTGCCAAGACAAAATTGAACGAACTGTCAGTTAGTTGCAGATCGTTCACTACGAAGAAGTTGTCAGAATTCTGCTCGTAAAAAGAGATCGACCAATATCGCGGCCAGGTCTCACCAGAAATGCGCACGGGCCCCTTGCTCAGGTCGTAGGCCATTGCACTGATGATGCTGTCCGGATTCGCTCTTCGTGCTGCGGCGGCGCGGGGTCCGTAGGTCTGATTATGGAAGCACGCATTCCATCCCCCCGCTCCGGACGAAATACGTTTCTCGATGGCCGCCATCACCTTCTTTGGTGCCTGATCAATGATCAGAAACCGCGTGCCGAGAAACGTCGCCACCCCCAGTAGTGCGGCGCCAACACTGTAGGTTACGACTCGTTTCAGCATGACAACCGTTCCACGATCGGCAAATCGATGTTCGGTAGCAACATTCTTGTAGCCTCACTCGGATTGTAGACTCGCAGCATCAGTTCAAAGGATTTATCCGGCTCTTCTTGAGTCGGTAGCCACGTGGACGCCTGTTCGGTGGGCGCGATGTTGATCACCCACTCGCCGCTAGCAGATCGCGGTACAGACACGCTGTTCCAACTTGATCGATT
The DNA here is from genome assembly GCA_039025875.1 of Pseudomonadota bacterium. GTDB lineage: Bacteria > Pseudomonadota > Gammaproteobacteria > Pseudomonadales > Halieaceae > Congregibacter. Next base: position 3,571 of record JBCCNK010000087.1, on the reverse strand, counting down.
AACTTCGTTCGGCACGTAGTGCTGAGTGGCGCTGTCATACAGCGTTAGCGACCACCATCGTGTATCAATCGGCTGGCCGGTCAGGCGATAGGTGCATTGAGAGCGCAGCGTTTCCCCGTTGGCATCCTTGGTGGCCACAAAGTACACAGCCTCCTGGGCAGACAGTCCCAGTGGGCCACCGATCGCTACTCGCGCGCGCTGTATGGCCGACGACGCCGCTACCCCGATCTTGTCGGAGTACAGCCAGGTTCCGTCTACGCGGTCGAACGTGTCAAAAATTGATCTCTGATTCGTCAGTTCATCCATGGTGATGGATCTAGATAGACAGGACATGGCACCAACAACGGCGAACGCCCCTAGTAAAATGATCAAGTACTTCAATTCGGCACTCCTCGTGTCCGTCACGACCTTTTTCGATACGTCGCGACATTCATAAAAGCACGCGACGCCTCTACTGTTTTCAGTTTTGCCTCATTCTGCCCAGTAGAGTCCCGGAACCGAAGGCTGATAGTTCTGAGGTATAGAAAGTGTAGCTTCTGTTCTCTAAAACCTGCCCGTATTGGTGATTGCTCGTCGTCGCCTCATAAGGGCCGCGGATTGGCCCATGTTCTGCCAAATCGGGACCATACACGGCATACTGCCAATGCCGTCCTAGAACGGGCTGCTCGCGTACAGGGTTTGCGCGGAAGACACACTTGATGGGGAGCGGTTTTTAGTGCCAGAGACACCAGATAAAAGAACAAAAACCACAAAATCGAAACCTGCGGCGAAGACTGCGAAGAAGACCAGCAGCACTTCGGGGAAGAAGGAAGCTGGCGATCAATCCCTCTCCGGCGATGTCGTAAAGGCCTCTTCGCGAGGTTCACGCAAAAAACCAAAATCCGCGAAGGCCGCCAGCACTTCTACTGGTAAGCGATCAACCTCAACTCGAGGTTCGGCGGTAAAAAAATCGTCGACGAAGGCACTTACAGCACAAACAGGTCGCAAAACAGCGGCAAAGAGGAGCGCGGCTAAAAAGCGTACATCCAAAACACCGGCAACATCCAACAAACCCTGGGTTATTGGAATCGGTGCGAGCGCAGGCGGCCTCGGAGCGCTGAAAGAGTTCTTTGATAACGTAACCGACGATTGCCGGCTCAGCTTTATTATCGTCCAACACCTCAGCCCGGACTACAAAAGCCTGATGGCTGATCTTCTGCAAAAGAACACGGGTCTGCCCATTCACGAGGCTAAGAGCAGCATGCGTGTTGTACCGGGCAATGTGTACCTGATCCCCCCAAAGAAGAACATGACCATCCGGGAGGGCAAACTCAAGCTGACGGACAAGCCCTCACGCCACGATCTCAACCTGCCCATCGACATATTCTTCCGTTCATTAGCAGAAGAATGTGGCGAGAGTTCGATCGGCATCGTGTTGAGCGGTACTGGGAGCGATGGCACCCGGGGCGTACGTGCAATCAAGGAAGCCGGTGGCATGGTGATGGTGCAAAACCCGGAACAAGCGGGTTTTGATGGCATGCCGATTAGCGCCATCAATACCGGCTTGGTTGACTACGTCCTACCAGTGCAGGAACTGCCCGGTGAGCTCCTGCACTTTATCGACACACCTGCGGCGGATGGTTCCGCGGAACGGAGTCTTGGACGAGACAGTGAGTCGTTGTACATGATTCTTGCGCAGGTCAAGAAGATCACCGGTCTGGATTTTCATTTATACAAGAAGCCGACACTGATTCGCCGTATCGCTCGGCGAATGAGTATCAAGAAGTGCCACGAACTCGGTGAATACCTTGAAGTACTGAACAAAGATCCACGAGAAAATCAGACGCTGTGCCGTGAGTTCCTGATTGGAGTTACCCGATTTTTTCGAGATTCGGCTGCCTGGAGCACGCTTGAGACTCAAGTTGTGCCCGATTTGGTCAGGCTTCGCGACAAACAGATTCTCAAAGTTTGGTGTGTGGCCTGTAGTACCGGAGAAGAGGTCTACAGCATTGCCATTTTGCTTACCGAGGTGATTGAGCGATGCAATCTTGATGTCGGCCTCCGAATTTTTGCTACCGATATCGAAAGTGATTACCTGGAGGTCGCAAGCAGAGGACTCTACCCCGAGAGCATCGTCGCCGACGTGAGTCCGGAGCGACTGCAGCGATTTTTCAAAAAACAGGGCGACGACTATCAGATCATCGATCACCTGAGAAAGTCGGTCATCTTCAGTCGCCACAACGTTATCCAGGATCCACCGTTCAGCAAGATGGATCTTGTTATCTGCCGCAACATGCTCATTTATCTACAGGCTGAGGCCCAGGAAAAAGTGATCGGCATGCTGCACTACGCGCTTAATCTTAACGGTGTCCTGTTTCTCGGAGGTAGCGAAACCGTAGGTGAGCACGCACGGGTTCTGAAAGAGGTGAACCGCAAGGGCAAGTTGTACCGCAATATACAGCTCGGCCGCCTACCGATAAACCATGCGTCAGACCTTGCGGGCGCGCGCATGGCGAATCGACTAGCGCTGCCGCTGCCTGCTCGATCGCAGTCCGCCCCCGAAAACCTGATGGCCGATATTCTCAACGAATCGGTTGCGGAGGAGCTTGGGCTCGCCGCGATCTATATAGACGATACTTTCAACATAGTGCACGCGCAGGGTGAGGTCAGGGAGTTTGTTCGTCTGCCAGAGTCCGGCTTCAGCATTAATTTAATGAAGCTGCTGTCCGGGGATCTCAAGCTCGCGATCAGCTCCGCCGTACATCGTTGCGCGAAAACGAAAGAACAGTGTGTAAGCCGGGGCATAAAGCAGATCGTTGACGACAAGGTGCGTCTTATTGATCTTGTAGTACGCCCCTTTTCTTTCAGCGGAGTAAGTGATCGCACAAATTTTCTGGTGCTTCTGATTCCCCGGTCTCAGGAGATTGTCACGATAGAAGCACCAAGCGGCGGCGAGTACGACACAAACTTCGCGCACAACCAACGAGTGTTCCAACTCGAGGAAGAACTCAAACACACGAGCGAAAGCTTGCAAGCCGCAATCGAAGAACTAGAGACGAGTAATGAGGAACTGCAGGCAACCAATGAGGAACTGCTAGCGGCTAACGAAGAACTACAAAGCACCAACGAGGAGCTGCAGAGTGTCAACGAAGAACTGCATACTGTTAACTCGGAGCACCAGCAGAAAATCGATGACCTCGCGGCTGCCAATGCGGATATGGACAACCTTTTGGCCAGCACTGACATCGGCACTATCTTCCTCGACAGTGATTTGAAGATCCGACGCTTCACACCGGCTATTAATGCTCAGTTTAATCTTCAGCGTTCCGACACTGGCAGGCGTATCGATACGTTCAGTTCAAGGATTGGCAACGACACGCTGCTTACAAGTGCAAAAGAGGTCATAGCCACGGCCCGTGCGGTCGAGCAGCAGGTGCAGACCGAAGACGGTCGTTGGTATCTGCAAAGGATTACTCCGTTCGTTGATTCAGCAAAAATTTACGATGGCGTAGTGATCACCTTTATCGATATCGAGACCGTTAAAGCTCTTGAGTCCGAGGCAATTGCCAGTGAGGAGAAGTACCGAGCACTG
>JBCCNK010000086.1:0-12427 GCA_039025875.1 Pseudomonadota bacterium | reverse complement strand
GCCAAATGGCCAGCCAAATCTAAGCTTAAGCGACTTCGTGGCGCCAAAAGACGATTATGTGGGTGGCTTTTGCGTGACCACCGGCCATGGCTGTGAAGAACGTGCAAAGGGTTTTGAAGCCGCACACGACGATTATAGTTCGATCATGCTGAAAGCCCTGGCGGATCGGCTCGCCGAGTCCCTCGCCGAACATATGCATCGTCGTGTCCGGCAGGAATTCTGGGGTTATGCCCCGGGCGAAGATCTTGATAACGAAGCCCTGATCAAAGAGCGCTATCAAGGCATCCGTCCTGCACCAGGCTATCCGGCATGCCCGGATCATACTGAGAAACGCACGCTATTTGATCTGCTAGAAGCCGAGAAAAACTGCGAAGTGACGTTATCCGAAAGCTTCGCAATGGCGCCCGCCGCGTCGGTCAGTGGCTGGTATTTCTCCCACCCAGAAGCAAAGTACTTCGGCGTAGGTAAAATAGGCGAGGATCAAGTCGAATCGCTGGCAGAGCGCAAAGGCATGCCCTTCGACGAGCTCCGCCGTTGGCTTGCGCCCAACATGGATTAGCTAGTCCAGTTCGCCGAATCCGGGGCCTTCTTTCTTTGCTTGTAACCAAAGGCTTTGACTGTCAATACAGGCTTTGGCTGCAATGACGGGTTGCCGGAAACGCGGGGGCAGTCGCCTGGAGAGAGACTAGTAAGATTGACATCCAGCGCGCATTGGGACCCAGCTAGTCTTCAATCCCTTCCTACGGGTGGTCTCACTCAGCCATGCGTATCATGCACACGAGATCGCCAATACCGTCGGGGCTGATAGTGGCGGCTGATAAACTTGGCCGCATTAAGCGGCAAGATACCAAGGTTGAATTGCGTCGGATTCGAGCAGGCCATAGGGAACAATGATCAAGGTCAACAACTGCTTCAAATGAGCTCTTCCGAACCCGAGGATGACACTGCGCGAGCCGCTTTACAGAGCAAGTCTCGACAGGCGGCGCAGAACAGAGTTATTCCTCATAGCGACGGACCGGCGATGATGGCGGAAAGCTTGGAGAATGCAGTCGTGAAGGACGGGGGCGGCTCAGTAAATACTGTGGTTGAAATTAACCACCAAAAGAGTAAGCACTGCGTTGCCGATAGTCCTGCGCTCCCTGGCGCAGTGCCTTCCAAACAGGGGCCCGAATCTCAAGTATCGGGGCCGACCGCAAAAGACTCGCGCCGTGGCTTGAGCTTCGTCCAGTTAATAGGCAGCGCCCTGGCGGCGTGCATCGGCGTTCAGAGTAGTAAAAACCGTAAGCGAGACTTCAACGAGGGCCGGGTCGGGGCTTTTGTGGCGACGGGTATCATTTTTACCGTACTCTTCATCGCCACGGTGTTAACAATGGTCAGTTTTGTGCTCGGGTCTAGGACTTAGGCATGTTAGGCAGACGAGGCCAGCAGACAGGCCTGGTAAACAATACCGGTAGACTAGAGCTGAAGATCAGGCCGGCATACTGCCTAGCCATATCGATACGGCCACGACGATCACTGTCACTACCGCAACGGCTGCGAACGCGTCCGCGTTACCGTCAGGTCCTTTTGGTCCTGCTCCCATCGTAATTTCCCCCGCATTTATTGCTAGGCTTAGAGTTTAACACTCCGCACCCTTGGGCCCCAGCGGAAAAATGACGGGCACGGCGCAGAGTTCGTCGACTTGCCGCGCGCCGAGCGCATGCGATCTACTCTGATTGAGGTTCGATGGTTCAGGAATCGATCACCTTCACGTTTTTTCTGATCTTCAGCGGTGCAGCGCTGTGTGCCTCGGTGGCGTTATACACGCGCCAGCCGTTGCTAGTTGCTTACGTGGCATTGGGCGCGATTATCGGGCCCTCTGGCCTTTCGATGGTGCCTGACTTGCGCTTGCTCGCGGACGTGGGGCATGTGGGAATCATCTTTCTCCTGTTTTTGCTTGGCCTAGACATGCAGCCTCAGGCGTTCATCACGACTATTAGAAAATCGACGCTGGTCGGATTGGCTAGCTCTCTGATCTTCTTTTTTGTTTTTGGAACGGCCGCGCTTGTCTTCTTTGATCAACGAAGCGACGCGGTTTTAATCGCAGTCGCAATGATGTTTTCCTCAACCATCATCGGCATAAAGCTCCTCCCAACGACAGTACTCCACCATCGCCACATTGGTGAGATGATGGTGGGTTTGCTGCTCCTGCAGGACGTTCAGGCGATAGTGGCGCTGGTCTGTATCATCGCTCTGAGTGGCTCCGGGGAGACCAATACCGTTATCGCCGTCGCCCAGGTACTGATCGCGCTCCCTGTGTTCGCCTTGAGTTCAGCGTTTCTTGTGCGCTACATGATTCTTCCGCTGATCAGGCGTTTCGACCGCTTTCACGAGTACATTTTTTTATTGGCCATCGGCTGGTGCCTTGGCCTCGCGGAAGCTGCAAGCTTTGTAGGTCTATCGGCTGAGATAGGTGCCTTTGTGGCCGGGATCAGTCTAGCAACCAGTCCTATCTCCCAGTACATCGCAGTCAATCTAAAACCGCTGCGAGACTTCTTTCTGGTGCTTTTCTTCTTTGCTGTGGGAGCGCGCTTCGACTTGGCTATGCTGCCGCAGGTTTGGGCCCCCGCACTAGCTTTGGCCGCCCTAGTGCTGTTGCTCAAGCCTGTCGTGTATCGGTTCCTATTGAAGGGCGTGAGCGAGAAAAGATCTCTTGCCTGGGATCTCGGGTTTCGCTTAGGTCAGGCAAGTGAGTTTTCTCTTTTAATTGCGTACGTTGCTCTCGATGCGAATTTACTAACGTCGCGCGCATCCCTGGCCATTCAAGCCGCCACCATTCTCACTCTGGTGATCTCTTCATACATTGTTGTATTTAACTATCCGACCCCGATCGCCATTAAAGACCATCTACGACGTGACTAACGGCTATTGCTTGCTAGTGTTTATTTGTCTTGTACTGGAGCAAAGAGTCAAAAACGATGCGTGGCTTTAGTGCGAGCACGTTTGAAATTGGGTGCAGGAAGTCCGATACGATGGACCGGTGAGCTCGTGGATAACCGATAATACAAGCAGCGACGGTCGCACCATTGTAACTGGGTGGCTGTGTACCAGCGGCCAACCGGCCGCTGGTTTTACGCTCAGAATACGCTACGTGCAGTCTTTAAAGCTGAGATTCGAGCGCTGGTAGCGCTTCGAAAAGATCCGCTACCAATCCGTAATCCGCCACCTGAAAAATCGGAGCATCCTCGTCTTTATTGATAGCAACGATGACCTTCGAATCCTTCATTCCCGCCAAATGCTGAATTGCTCCAGATATGCCAACCGCAATATATAGATCCGGAGCGACAATCTTACCGGTCTGCCCCACCTGCATATCATTCGGTACGAAGCCCGCATCAACGGCGGCGCGAGACGCCCCGATAGCAGCACCTAACTTGTCAGCGATCCCTTCCAGGAGCTTGAAGTTGTCTCCGTTCTGCATGCCGCGACCGCCAGAGATAACCACTGGCGCCGCTGTGAGTTCGGGCCGATCTGACTCAACCAGCTCCTGCCCTACAAAACTGGACAACCCAGCATCGTGAGCCGAGGCAACGGCTTCAAGCTCCGCGCTACCGCCCTCGGCCGGTGCCGCATCGAACGCGGTTGCACGCACTGTCACGACTTTTTTTGTGTCAGCGCTTTGCACGGTTGCGATGACATTACCCGCGTAAATCGGTCGTTTGAAAGTGTCTCCACTCTCGACAGCGATGACATCGCTGATCTGCGCCACATCCAGCAGTGCAGCGACACGAGGCATGATGTTCTTGCCTCCAGTCGTCGCGGGCGACAACACATTATCGTAGTTGGCACCGAGCTCAGCGATTAGCAAACCCATGTTCTCGGCCAGTTGGTACTCATAAGCTGCATTGTCGGCACACAACACCTTACTTACACCCTGAATACCCTGAGCGGCACTTGCCACGGCCGCGCAGTCAGCTCCGGCCACAAGGACGTGAACGTCCCCGCCGAGCGCGATCGCCGCGGTGACGGTGTTGAGTGTTGCCGGACCTAACGTGCTGTTGTCGTGTTCCGCTACTACCAGTGTGCTCATCCGATCACCTTCGCTACGTTCTTCAATTTTTCAACCAATGCTTCGACGGAATCTACCTTTATACCGGCCGATCGTTCCGGAGGCGGCTCTACCTTTACCAGAGTAAGATGTTTTGTTACCTCTACGTCTAGATCCGCTGGTGTCATGACGTCCAGGGGCTTTTTCTTGGCCTTCATAATGTTTGGTAACGATGCGTAGCGTGGCTCGTTTAGACGTAGATCTGTAGTCACAATGGCCGGCAAACTCAGGCTCACAGTCTGCAGACCGCCGTCGACTTCTCGCGTCACAGCCGCTCGACCGTCTTCGACTTTGACTTCCGATGCGAACGTTCCCTGCGGCATGTTCGCCAGCGCACCGAGCATTTGCCCGGTTTGGTTATTGTCACCGTCAATAGCTTGCTTGCCTAGGATTACAAGGTCTGGAGATTCCTTATCGACCACGCCTTTCAGTAGCTTCGCCACAACGAGAGGTTCAACTGTGCCTTCCGTCTCGACTTGAATTCCGCGATCGGCGCCTAGCGCCATTGCGGTGCGGAGCTGCTCCTGACAGCTCTTACCACCTACTGACACCGCAACGACCTCTGTAGCCGTACCCGCTTCTTTGAGCCGTACGGCTTCTTCCACCGCGATTTCACAGAATGGATTGATGGACATCTTGACGTTATTTAGGTCAACGTCTGAACCATCTGCCTTTGCACGTACTTTTACGTTGTAGTCGACTACGCGCTTAACAGCGACCAGAACCTTCATGGTTTCCCCCAGCGTTGAATAAGTAGGCTGAACACAGCCACAAAATCGGTAGCCCCCGCTCAGCGTGGCTGGCGATGGTGCCGTTTAACCAGCAACGGGTCAATACCGCTCAGAGCCCGTAAAACCCTATTAAACGTGGTGTTAATCACCCTTTTGGCTCTTAGGCGGGTCAATCCGCCTGGATCGGAATCTAACCTCGACGACTTCAAACTGACTAGAAAGCATAAAGAGTGGCCGCAATCGCCTGCGAAACCGTCCGGGCTCCATCCCGCGTTGCAGATCCATAGTAGCGATAACAGAACAGCGATCAAAAGCGTAGCCAGAGGCATGCCGGACGTCGGCAACGTTAGTGGAATCAGGCGACCGGACTAAATGCCACCAGGCAGCGGGACCAGTTCCTCCTCAAACCCGGGCTGCCGGGCTATGCATACCACCGTGCGTGTGCGCGCCGCCGTCTGGGATGGCCGTTATGGCTTAAGAGAACTCATTGAGAACTTAGGGCGCTATTTATGGTGGCGAACCTTAGACCACCGTTCACGACGAACGCTACGCTTTAGCGACCGACATCACAATGTTGACAGTTATCACTTTGCGTGTATTTTTGCACGGCGATGGCCGTTGAGCGCCGCGCCAGTGCCGCGAAATCGTATTGCTTCTCAATTCGTAAGTGGTCGAAAGATATAGAAAAACTGTAGAATTGAACTTCGCGTATGTTTCTAGAACGTTGAGAACCCTAGCTTCTCGGACAAGCACAATGCGCGGAACATGCGATAAGGCGGCCAGCACATACTAGCGAAGATCGAGGCCGCTGTTTGCCTCCTTCGGTGCGAGTGCGCTACCAACCAGTGCAAGTAGGCTGTCAACGCATTTAGGCATCGCCAAACAGAAAAACACGGACTAACGCAAAGGGGATTGTTGTGGAACGTGAAGCCATGGAGTTTGATGTTGTAATCGTAGGTGCGGGACCCGCTGGTCTCTCCGCTGCGTGCCGACTCATGCAGCTTGCACAGGAGAACGAAAGAGAGCTCACGATCTGCGTGGTTGAAAAAGGTTCTGAAGTAGGTGCGCACATCCTCTCGGGCGCAGTACTTGAGCCGAGGGCGATGAACGAGCTCTTTCCCGACTGGGAATCAATGGGGGCACCACTGAATACTGCGGTGTCCCGCGACGACTTCTTTTTTTACACAGGTGAGAAGTCAGCGATCAAACTTCCGAACTTTGCCATTCCCAAGCCTACTCATAATGACGGCAACTACATAGTTTCTATGGGAAACGTCTGCCGTTGGTTGGCGGAACAGGCAGAAGCACTGGGCGTTGAGGTCTATCCTGGATTTGCCGCCTCGGAAGTTCTCTATACCGAGGACGGCGCGGTTCGTGGGATAGCGACGGGAGATATGGGTATCAGCGCCGAGGGTGAGCAAAAAGACAGCTACATGCGCGGCATGGAGCTTCACGCCCGTTACACGGTATTTGCCGAAGGTTGCAGAGGCCATCTAGGGAAGCAACTGATCGCTAACTTCGAATTGGATGCCGGGAAAGACCCCCAACACTACGGGATCGGCATTAAGGAAATCTGGGAGATCGCCCCCGAGAAGCACCAACCCGGTCTAGTCGTTCATGGACTAGGGTGGCCACTTTCCGAAAGCGGCTCTACCGGTGGTGCGTTCCTGTATCACGCCGACAACAACCAAGTGTTCCTTGGCTTCATAACGGACCTGAACTATTCGAACCCTCACGTATCTCCGTATGAAGAGTTCCAGCGCTGGAAGCATCATCCGGAAACGTTGAAGTACATCGAAGGTGGAACGCGCCTCACTTACGGCGCACGTGCGATTGTGAAGGGTGGCCTCAATTCCCTTCCAAAAATGCACTTTCCCGGCGGCTTACTGATTGGGTGCGACGCAGGCACCTTGAACTCTGTCAAAATCAAGGGAAATCATACGGCGATGAAGTCGGGGATGGTCGCGGCCGAAGCTCTGTTCGAAGCTCTACAGCAGGAGTCTTCGGAGCCAGACCTTGCTGCTTTCGAGTCCAAACTTCGTGACAGCTGGCTTTACGACGAGCTGTATCGCACGAGGAATTTCTCAGGATTCATGCACAAGTTTGGCGTATACCTGGGCGCGGCCATGGTGTGGCTGGATCAAAATGTTTTCGCCGGCAAACTACCGTTCACGCTGCACGACGATAAGCCTGACTACGCGACGCTGAAACCCGCTGCGCAAAGCAAGAAAATCGATTATCCAAAACCGGACAACATCATCAGTTTTGATCGCCTGTCCTCGGTGTTTCTCTCAAACACAAATCACGAAGAAGATCAGCCTTGTCACCTAACGCTGAAGGACGCAAGCATACCAATTGAGTCCAACCTCCCCATGTTTGACGAACCGGCGCAGCGCTATTGCCCGGCGGGAGTCTATGAGGTTTTAGAAGAAGGTGACAAAAAACGGTTCCAGATAAACGCTCAGAACTGCGTGCACTGCAAGACGTGCGATATCAAGGATCCGGCGCAGAATATCACTTGGGTAACGCCGGAGGGCTTCGGAGGGCCCAACTATCCAAACATGTAGCGCTTTTCGGGCATAGGTGACTCTAAGGTCTCTCGAAGGTGCTAAGAAGGTGCCAAGAAGAGCCAAGAAGGTGCCAAGAAGGTGCCAAGAGGGTGTCAAAAGGGTGCTGTGAAGATCCCATAAAGGCGTTGCAAAGTCGTAAAAAAGGCTCCGCTATCGACTCATGGATGTCCGGGTGCCGCGGCAGCCGTGGGGTTACTCGCGAGAATCTATGAAATCATGCCGTGTTGCACTGGCTGCTCTACTCCTGCTTATTTACGGTCATTGAGGCTTTAGTCTTTTCTCGCGACTAGACAAAATGTCATCCTCGGGCCCGTACTGAGTACAACTCCGCTCTGGGGTTCTGATCAACTGTAAGCCCTGTTCATCGAGCCATCTCTTATCATATCTTTGCGTAATTCAACGTTCCTTACTCAACGTCCAATTATTCAGGCTCCGATGGCGGGAGTACAAGGTAGCGCTTTGGCGATCGCCGTAGCTAAAGCGGGTGGTGTTGGCTCGCTACCCTGCGCAATGCTCTCGCCGCAAGCCCTGGTGAAAGAAATCGAAACCATCAGATCGGCTGGTTGTGAATTCTATAACCTAAACTTCTTCTGCCATCTCCAGCCGTCCGTCGACACGCAACGGGAGCTTGAGTGGAGAACTACGCTAGAAACGTACTACCGTGAGTACAAGCTGGTTGCGAATAACTCGGACAATAGTCCGAGCAGACAGCCGTTTTCAGAATCTACCCTGGAACTGATCCGCCCCTTCCGCCCACCGATTGTAAGCTTTCATTTTGGTCTTCCAGCTCGTCGCTGGGTCAACGAGATTAAGTCCTGGGGCGCGGAGGTCTGGTCCACAGCTACGACTGCGGACGAAGCTGTGTGGCTTGAGAACAATGGAGCAGATGCGGTGATTGCCCAGGGCATCGAAGCAGGCGGGCACCGCGGCATGTTTCTCAGCGACGACCTATCCACTCAACTCACCTTCTTTGAACTCATGGCAGCGATTAAGGATCAGGTTACCGTGCCCATAATCGCGGCAGGAGGACTGGGAAATCCGACGCAGCTCGCCAGGGCTATAGCTTGCGGCGCCTGGGCAGTCCAAGTTGGAACGGCTTACCTTTGCTGTACGGAGTGTGGCACGAGTGCCATTCACCGGGCTATGCTCGACGATGAGAGGGCCCAAATAACACAGGTGACCAATGTGTTCAGTGGTCGGCCTGCACGCGGCATTACGAATCGGCTGATGACGGAAATCGGGCCGCTCAGCGACGTCGTCCCTAGCTTTCCCTATGCGGCATCCGCATTGGCGCCTCTGCGTGCAGCAGCCGAAGCGAGGGGCCGGGGCGATTTTTCGCCCCTGTGGTCCGGCACCGACACCAGCGGCTGTCGGCAAGTCAGCGCGCGGGAACACACCGAGTGGTTGACAAGTGATCTCTAGCCGGCCTGGAGTGAATTTAGGCTCTGGCCGCCGGCGCCTGATAGCGCCAGGTCTTACCCGGCCAAGCGATTCCTTTCACTAGTCCACACGACCCAGCTCAATACGCTCGCCGCCGCTAATGATGAACGCGCAGTCATCTTCAATAGAAGCCGCCTCGATCAGCCGATACCAGGCCGGACGCGTGATCTGGGCACTAAGCCCGTTGGGAAGCAAGGCAAAAGGTTCGCCAGCGTCGCCCACTGGATGTAGCTTGTTCTCACCGCCAATACGGCAGCGACCCCCGGTATTCAGCAGGACGTACCAGATTGCACTGCCGTTGTATCCATCGGTATCGCAATCGATACCTTGTAGCGCATGACGATCAACTCTGATCCGCCATTTTTCGACCGGCGTCACCAGGTAATACTCGCCGTCAGCCTCTCGTCTGAGCAAAGACGCAAATAGGCGCAGCAATCCCTCACGCGCAATAGCGTCTCCTTCATGCTCCCAAGAACCGTTATCTCGGATGCGGATGTCGAGTGTGCCTGATAGCTCGGGCTGCCAGGCAGACAAAACAGCCGGTGTGGGAAGACCCGAAGTCGACGCCACGATGGAGTCAACAAGGCGTTGCAAGGATTCAGTCACTGCTCTAACCGTCGCCAATTAAAAGATCGTAACGTCAGACTCATTGCGAAGATTGTTCTCGAACTGCTGTTGAACTACACCTCCAGTCTCGCCCGCTATTCGATCCCGCAGTTGTTTAACCTGATCGACGTTTGCCGCCGCAAGCTGACCGGTGACAACACGGTCCAGCTCCACGACGTAGAGGATATCCTGATTACCCTCAACGACCTGACGACGTGGCTTGCCATCTATAGGTGCTGGGAGCGCGAAAACGGCCGTGCGAACAGGAACTGGCAGCAGAGGCGAGCTTCGCAACGCATTCAGCTCAACTTGCCATTCAAAGTCGGCTTCATTCGCTGCGGACTCTACGCTGACCCCGCTGTTGAGTTTAGCCAGTATTTCTTCGGCGGTATTGCGCGCACCCGCAACGGCGGCTTGCGACTGTAAGGTAGCCTGGACCTCGTCGTAGACTTCATCCAAGGACTCCACGCGGGGTGGTTGACGCTCAGCGATTCGGAGCACCAAAAACTGCTCGGGACTCAGCTCCAGAACCTCACTGTTATGGCCTTCGGTAAGCACGTCCTCTGAAAATGCGGCGTCAAGCACTCTTGCGTTTGCGAACAGACCGGTCGCCGTTGAATTGCTAAAGGGATCGGAGCGCAACACGTCAAGTCCTAGTTCTGCGGCCGGGCCCGATAGATCGGCCGCGTTAAAGACGCTATCTCGTAAGCTCTCTACGTCGCGCAATAACGCCGCTGCCGCGTCGCTTAACTGAAGTGAACGCTCGACTTCGGCGGCCACGTCCTCAAATACTACATCGCTGCCTTCACGACGATCGGTCAGCTTTATGATATGCACGCCTGCTTCGGTCTCTACCGGCTCGCTGACTTCACCGACACTCAATTGCGTGATCGCGTCTTCCATCGGTTCGGGAAAGGTGTCACCCGCCGTATAGCCCAGGTCGCCGCCAACTGAGGCCGAGCCAATGTCGGTTGAATACTTCTCGGCGACATCCGCGAAGTCCTGCTCCGATGCCAGAGCAGACTGGATTTCTGAGACGAGATCTCCAAGCTCCTCCAATTCGCCCTCAAGCAGAATATGGGACACGCGCGACTCGGTTGCGACATTAAACTCCTCACGGCTCAGTTCAAACTCCTCCCGTAATCGATTCTCTTCTATCGGCTGAATATAGCTCTCCTGCCGAAGTTCAAGGTACTCGACGACTAGCTGTTCGTCGGTTGTGTAGCGCTCAGTGTTCGCTTCGTAGTACTCCGAGATCTCCGTATCGGAGACAGCAACGCGAGCCATGAAGTCAAGTGTCGGTATCGAGATGTAACGAACATCACGCCCTTCGAACGCAATCTGCGCCGCTGAAACCAACTCCGCAGGAGTACTGAAATCACTGCCCGCAAGTCCGGCTCGGAGCTGCCCGATGCGAACATCGACAGCGAGCCGATCCTGAAAGAGCTGAGGCGTGAAGCCTGCACTGGCCAGCGAGCTTTGATACATATCACGCGAGAATTGACCGTCTATCTGAAACTGTTCCAGCCCGCCTATGATTTCGCCTAGCAAGGTATCCGGCGCACTCAAACCCATTTCCGAACTTGCCTGACTCAGAACAGTGCGCTGGATGAGTGACTGAAGCGCCTGCTGCGACAACCGATCTTGATCTAGTAGGGCAGGATCTGCATTTTCTCCTAGCATTCCCAACAGCTGCCTTTGAGCAAGGGTCACCTCTTGCTGAAGCGCAAATGGGCTGATCATATCGCCATTGACTTCTGCAACGCCGTTGTCACCACCACTGAATAGGAGTGACTCGATACCGAAAATCGAAAATGAAATAACGATGAGGCCAATAATGATCTTGGCGATCGTGCCCTGACTGTTGGCACGTATGTCCTGCAGCATAGTTTGGTACTCTAAGGTGATACTGTTTGCGAGCGCATACACACGTTTTACGCACGTGAGGACCGTGATAGCCCTCGTCTCTCACTCCTGGTTTGGCGCGTTCCCGGCGTGCTACTGCGTCCTGTAAGCGCGATTTTAATACGATGTCGCTATAAACGGGGATTGATACCGCTCATCGTCAGTCCGACCTGGCCTACCCGACTGGCCTACCCGACCTAGTACATCCCACCTCGCCTTTCCCACCTCGTCAGCCCCTCACGGCCGGATAAGCGCATGGCCAGTAAGTAGCACTGTCTGACTTGGCTGCTTAGGGGTAGCGTGACACCTGAACTACCCTCAAGGGACGAGGTCACGCACAGCTGCCCACCAATCCGACGTGATCCTGATCACGCACGATCGGGTCGAGTCACAGAAGTGACCCGGGCCATGCTAATTTTAAGGCTGATGAAGTGAGCCCGAGCGCGACAACGCTCGGGCGACCGAAATTAGCGGACCTTTTGCTGCTGTTAGGTTACAGCTTCTAAGTAACCGCTGTGCAGCCGCCTAGAGTAGAGCAATTTACGGTCTAAACGCGCTCTTACGCGGCCGTATGCGGCCGTATGCGTCCTTACGCGCCTTTAAAGGCTATTCGTTTACCGCATCCTTAAGCGCTTTGCCCGCCTTAAAACCGGGAACGTTAGACGGCTTAATCTGGATAGTCTCTCCCGTCTGCGGATTTCGGCCTTCCCTGCCGGCACGATGTTTCACAGAAAATGTTCCGAACCCGACCAAAGACACCTGATCACCTCGTTTTAGTGCGTCGGTGATGTTGTCAATAACCGCATCCAATGCGCGTCCTGCGTCTGACTTATTGATATCGGCTGCTGATGCAATTGCATCGATAAGATCGGATTTGTTCACTAATGACCCCTGAGTTGTTTTGTAGACTTCTTGGTGTTGAGCGCTGGGCTCCTAACGGGGCACCGACTGTATAACAGCGTCAAGATTTCGGTCAACAAAACGAAAGTATTAGACAGCGATCCCGGTGTATTCGAGCGGGTGTAGCTCGCAAATTGACACTTATCAGTGCGTTTTTACCCGTTCGTTTTCACCCTCTGCACCTTGAT
>JBCCNK010000085.1:0-12838 GCA_039025875.1 Pseudomonadota bacterium | reverse complement strand
GGTCACTCTGCGCAGATACGCCTTAAGCAGATCTACATAACGAGAAATCGGAAGGAGAAACGCATCATGGCCTTCTTTGGCCACGATCTCTGCGTAGCTTACGGGCCGCTCAGCAGCGAGCAATGCGTCGACTATTTCCCTTGATCGAGCGGGTGAGAAACGCCAATCAGTAGAGAACGATAAAATGAGGAACTCAGCTTTCGCGCGCTTGAATGCGGCGATAGCATCACCGCCAAAGTCCGCTGCAAAATCATAGCGATCGAGCACTCTGGTCATCAGCATGTATGTATTTGCGTCGAAGCTCTTGGCGAACTGGGAGCCTTGATAACGAAGATAGCTCTCAACCTGAAACTCGGCGGGTTCGCGCGGTGAGTTGATACTGGCGCCTCTAACGGCATCCGGATTCTGCAGTTCACGACCAAACTTGCTCGCCATGGCATCATCGGACAAATAGGTGATGTGCCCGACCATTCGAGCGAGTGCCAGACCTTTATCGGGAGATTCACCACTGCCCAGATAGTAGCCATCGGCATAGGCCGGATCGGAATAGATCGCCCGTCGTGCAACCTCGTTGAATGCAATGTTCTGCGCGCTGAGTTTCATCGCTGCTGCGATTGCAACACAGTGGCGCAGACGATCCGGATAGCGAATCGACCATGTCAGTGCCTGCATACCGCCAAGACTGCCGCCGATAACCGCAGCCCAACAGGCAACCCCCAGCCGATCCGCGAGTCGCGCCTGAGTATCGACCCAGTCTTCTACCGCAGGTTGCGGAAACGAAGGCCCCCATACCTGATTTCGGCCCTCCCGAAGCGACGTGGGGCCGGTCGAGCCGTGGCAGCCACCGATGTTGTTTAACGACACGACGAAAAACTGATCGGTATCGATAGCCTTTCCCGGGCCTATGCATGCATCCCACCAGCCGGGTTTTTTGTCATCCGGCTGGTTATAGCCCGCTGCGTGATGGCTCCCTGAGAGCGCGTGGCAGATCAGGATAGCGTTGTCCGCGTCGGTGTTCAGCGTTCCGTAGGTCTCAAATACAAGTACGTAGCGCTCAAGTGTCTCTCCACAGGCGAGATTCAGCGGTTCTTCAAAAGTGGCTGCCTGTGGTTTGACCAGGCCTATTGATGCCTCGGATTCCATAGTTCGGGCTCGTGAGGCTCAAATGCCCATCACCAGTTGCGCGGGAACTTGCAGGCCTGCCGCAAGATCTCGCAGCACAATCTCCAGAATGTTGATCAAAATGAAGAGAAGAATGGGCGAGAAGTCTATTCCGCCCATCGCCGGTAGGAGACTGCGAACCGGGGCCATAATGGGCTCGGTAATCTGGTAAAGAAGATAGGCTGCGGGATTGCTGCTGCCAGGCGCCACCCAGCTAAGGATGATTGATCCTAGCAATGCGAAAAAATAAATTTTGAGCAGCAGGCCGACGATTCCGACAACAGACCACGCGAGTAGCTTGCTCACGGACGGTGGCGAGTATCCCAGCATCGCTAGCAGAACCACGATCGTGATCACCTGAAGCAGTATGGCAAGAACAAGCGAGGCTGCGTCAAAACGCCCGCGCGCTGGCAAAAATTTTCGCAGTGGCAACACGATTGGATTGGTGGCCTTCACCAAGAACTGGGAAATCGGGTTGTAAAAGTCAGCCATTACGAGCTGAAGCACGAAACGCATCACCATGATCAGCATGTATAAACCCAATACGGTCTGAGTCAGGTAAATCCCTATGGAGTTAACGGTGTTCATGCTCTCTTGTGCTCTCCCGTGCTCTGAAGTTCAGAATCGGCTTGTTTGGAGTGTCTAGCGCTGCCTTTCGCAATAACGGAGGGCTTCTCCATCGACCGCGCGGGCCTACAGTCAGGTCAGCTCTTCAGCTAACTCCTGCGAGCGCTTGTAACACTCGCGCATGGCGGTTTGGATCAGCGTGGCAAAACCATCTTGTTCAAAAGACCGGATCGCACGCTCCGTAGTTCCGCCGGGGCTAGTGACCCGGCGACGCAGTTCCGCAGCCGGCACGGAATCTTCGCGCAGCATGTATCCGGCACCAAGACAGGTTTGAGCGCACAGCAGGCGGGCGGTTTTTGGGTCGAGGCCCATGCGTTCGCCCTCGGCAATCATGGCCTCCATCATCAAGAAGAAGTAGGCAGGCCCCGACCCGGATAGAGCGGTAACGCTGTGAAGGCTTTCTTCATCGTTGACCCAGCAGACCGCTCCTACCGATTTCATGATCTGTTCGATCCTGTCTCTCTGAAGCGAGGTCACATCGTCTGTGCAGAAGAGCGCACACGCGCCTTCACCGACCAGCGCCGGCGTGTTTGGCATGCATCGGGCAATCGGCGTTCCAGCGCCAAGCCACGCTCGTAGGCTAGTGATTTCTACACCGGCCGCTATCGAGACAACTACCGCATCGGCTTCGACATTCGCACGTAGTTCTTCGCACACGTCTTTTAACACCTGCGGCTTCACCGCCAGAACTACCACATTCGCGCCGCGAACCGCTTCTGTATTCGAAGCGCTGAGGTCCAGGGCACCCATGGTGGCCAAAAGCTCCCGGTTCGATGCCATGGGATCTGCGGCGCGTAATGACCCCGGCGCAACCCCGGATGCAAGCATGCCGCCAATGAAGCTGCGTGCCATATTGCCTGCGCCGACAAATGCGGTAACGAAATCACTCACGATTTAATGTTTGCCCGGATCACTGCGACCGGCGATTATACATCCCGTGGTAGTGCGTATTCACTGACTGCGGGCGCCAAAAATACCGGTGCCAATGCGCACCATCGTGCTTCCCGCCGCTATTGCGGCCTCGAGATCGGCACTCATTCCGATCGACAACGTGTCCATTGAAGGATGGCAGCTATGCACTCGTTCAAAACACGAGCGCAGCGTGGCGCATGTTCGAAATTGGCGATCGAAACCTGTTTCTGGCGCTGGTATAGCCATCAGGCCGCGCAGACGTAGATTGGGCAGTTCCCGCGCTTCACTCACCAACTCGGCTAATGCATCCGGAGCGACCCCTGCTTTGCTGGCCTCACCTGATATGTTCACTTGAAGGCATATATTTAACGGCGTATCGGACTCGCGTTGGTCGCTTAGCCTCCGCAGGACTTTGCTGCGATCCACGCTGTGCACCCAGGCAAACCGCTGCGCTATCAGTCGAGTCTTATTTGACTGGATGGGCCCTATGAAATGCCAATCAATACCTAGTCCTTCAAGGCTCTCGATCTTGGCAACCGCCTCTTGCAGGTAATTCTCGCCGAACTGCGTGACCCCCGCATCGGCGGCGATTTTCACCGCGCTTGCCGGTTTGGTTTTGCTTACCGCAAGAAGCGTGATCTCATCGGCAGCGCGGCTGTGTTTCTTGGCGGCTGCTCTGATCTCGGAGCGCACGTTTGCTATATTCAGCTCGATATTTTGGATATCCATGGGCATATGGTAACGAAACGGCCTAAGGGCTGGTGCTAGGTCTACCGCTAACTGCAGCTAAGGGACAAAGCGCGTCCCGGGCCGAGGTTTTCAGTTGTATGCTGCACGAGCCGCTTGAGCCGCATCGCCATCGGAAGTTTGACATAAGTCTATATACACTATTGGATATTACGGAGCTTCTCGCGTTCAGCGCCATGCAGGGGGCGTCTGACCTCCACCTGTCAGCCGGTCTCCCGCCTATGATCCGGGTCGATGGTGACGTGCGGCGGATTAATTTGCCACCGCTTGAGCATAAGCAGGTTCATGAGTTGTTGTACGACATCATGAACGACAAACAGCGCAAAGATTTTGAGGAATATTTAGAGACGGATTTCTCTTTCGAGGTCCCGGGAGTCGCGAGATTTCGTGTTAACGCGTTTAATCAGAATCGCGGCGCTGGCGGTGTCTTCCGAACGATTCCCAGTAAAGTACTCAGCATGGAGGATCTTGGGATGGGACAGGTGTTTCGCGACATCAGTCTCACGCCCCGGGGCCTGGTTTTGGTTACCGGCCCCACCGGGTCGGGTAAGTCCACAACGCTTGCTGCAATGATCGACTTCATAAACGACCATAAATACGAGCATATCTTGACCATCGAGGACCCGATCGAATTTGTGCACGAGAGTCGCAAGTGCCTCGTTAACCAGCGAGAGGTCCACCGGGATACGCTCGGTTTCGCGGAAGCGCTGAGGAGCGCCCTGCGTGAAGACCCAGACATCATCCTCGTCGGCGAGATGCGCGATCTAGAAACGATTCGACTCGCCCTGACCGCATCGGAAACGGGTCACCTCGTCTTTGGAACGCTACACACCACATCAGCTGCGAAGACAATCGACCGGGTCATCGATGTTTTTCCTGCGGCTGAGAAAGATATGGTTCGCTCAATGCTGTCTGAATCGCTACAAGCGGTGATATCGCAAACGCTTTTGCGTCGCGCCAATGGAGGACGCGTGGCTGCGCATGAAATCATGCGCGCCACACCTGCGATTCGAAACCTGATACGGGAAGACAAGGTTGCCCAGATGTACTCAGCCATACAGACGGGGCAGGCGGTTGGTATGCAGACGATGGATCAGGCCCTCAAAGAGCTCGTCGACAAGCGCATCATTACCCGTGAAGTGGCGAAGCAGAAAGCACGCATGCCGGAAAGCTTCTGACGAAGAGCATGGGCTTTTACCGTCGAGGAATGCCGAGGTATTTCGAAGAATGTCGAGATTTGTCGAGTACCCCGTCGAATATGTTGTCGAGTAAGGTGTCGAGGAAGGTGTTGAGTATGTCAGGGATCGAATTCACAACATGAAAATCAATACACTGCTCGCAGCTATGGTAAAGCGCGGTGCCTCCGACGGCTTTATAACCTCCCGTGCCGCCCCTGCGATTAAAGTCGATGGCAAGATCAAAGCTATCTCCCGATCGAGCTTGAGCGACGAAGAGGCCCGCTCTTTAGTTTTCGAAACAATGACGGCTGATCAGCAGGCACAGTTCCTGCGCGAGCAGGAATGCAACTACGCAATTTTCTCTAACGACTATGGACGCTTTCGCGCAAGCGCGTTCATGCAACGGGGTGACTGCGGTCTGGTTCTGCGAAGAATCAAGGCCGAAATCCCCGATATTCCCGAATTGGGTTTACCGCCGGTGGTGAGTAAGTTGGCCATGGATAAACGAGGCCTCGTAATGTTCGTCGGCGGAACAGGTACAGGTAAGTCCACGTCCCTCGCGTCAATGGTGGCCCATCGTAACCGCAACAGCCAGGGCCACATCTTGTCGATCGAGGATCCGATCGAGTACATCCATGAGCACGCCGGCTGCCTGATCACTCAGCGTGAGGTCGGTCTTGACACCGAATCCTTCGAAATTGGTTTGCGGAATGCACTGCGGCAGGCGCCCGATGTAATCCTCATCGGTGAAGTGAGAACGGCTGAAACAATGGCACACGCGCTGACGTTCGCCGAGACCGGGCACCTATGCCTGTGCACGCTCCACGCGAACAACGCGAACCAGGCAATCGACCGTATCCTGAGTTTCTTTCCATCGGAGCGGCACACTCAGGTGTTGATGGATTTGTCGTTGAACCTGAACGCAATGATTGCGCAGATGTTGCTACCGAAGGCTCAGGGCGATGGTCGCGTGCCCGTGATGGAGGTTCTGCTCAACTCACCCCTCATTGCAGAGTACATCCGTACGGGTCAGGTCCACCTGATAAAAGAGGTAATGGCTCGCTCCACTGAGTTGGGTATGCAGACCCTGGACCAGTCACTGCTTGCGAAATACAGCGAGGGAGATATTTCAGCCGAAGAGGCAATACGCTGTGCAGATTCCGCGAACGAGGTTCGCCTTGGCATCAAGATGTTTGATAAGCGGCGCGGAGTGAACGTCGATGTAAGTAGCTCAGATCTACGAACGGAAGCTCAGCCTGCGTCTCCGCCGATTAACCGAACGGGCTAGTCGCGCCTAAACTGCGAGCGGCCGCGCCCTGTGGGGCTGACAGGCGAACCGTCACTCGTCGTTACGACTTGTCAACAGGCGGACGCATGATTTCAAAGTCGCGCCTAGATTGACGATTCGCCTGTCAGCCAGAGACACCCTGGCCTTGTTCAGAGGCTCCCTAGTCGTCGGATACTGCTCGAGCACGCCTATAGTTTTGCATTTAAATCCGCCCGGAATCCGCATTGGAATATGAGCCCTGCGACCGGCCTTCTTGTGTTTCTATGAGCTGTTTCGCCGATTCAAACTGACGCTCGAGTGTTCATCCAGTCTTTGAGTATGAGCTCCGCTGCGAGGCTATCGACCGGGTCTTTTTTAAAGTCCAAGCCTCTGCCCCTGCTCTGTCGCTGGTCGGTGTTGGAGGACCGTTCGTGCTTTACCGCGAAACTAGTCAATCGCTCGTCAACCAAAGTGACGCCAATCTTGAATCTACCTTCCAAGCGTCTGGCAAATTTAAGTGCGCGCAGCGAAATAACACTCGGCGTACCATCCATATTGATTGGGTCGCCGACCAGTAGGTGATCGGGCTGCCACTCGGTAAGCAACGTCGAGACTTTTGTCCATGACGGCACTCCGTCTCGGGCGAGAAGAATGGGAAGCGGCTGGGTAGTGCCCATGAACGTACTACCAACCGCCACGCCAATCTGCCGTAGGCCATAGTCGAACGCCAAGACTCTATTGAGTTCCCGTATGCTGTTCATGGCAGTCGGTCGGATATACCAGCTGTGTCAGGCGTGCCCCGCCTCGCTGCTGAGCAGGTTCATATCGATCCCGAGCACCGATGCGGCCGCGCTAACGCGACGCTCAACGGGAGTATCAAACAGCACCTGTGGATTGGCAGGTAAGGTCAGCCAACTGTTTCCGGCAATTTCTTCCTCCAATTGCCCGGCAGACCACCCAGCGTAGCCGAGCGCTATTACAAACGCTTCCGGCCCTGCGCCAGACGCGATCGCTTTCAGCACATCCTGCGAAGTCGTGAGATGCGTATCTTCGGTCACACGCAGGGTCGCGTCCCAGTCTTCCTCGCCAGATGGATGAAGAACGAACCCGTGGTCCACCTGTACTGGACCGCCAGCCAGGACAGGTTGGTCTTTGAAGCTTTGAGCCGTAGTTATCTCAAGGTGTTCGAAAATTTCGTGAAGATTGAGGTCGAGGCGTTGATTCAGCACTATTCCCATCGCCCCGGCTTCGCCGTGCTCACAGATGTAGGCGATGCTGCCGCTGAAGATACCGCTATCAATGCTGGGCATCGCCAGCAGAAAGTGATCCCGCAGACAGGTGCTGCTGCTTAGATTAACGGTGCTCTTCAAGCTTGTTTCGACTTCCTTCGCATCACGACCACGGCGATCCACAATCGAGGGTCGATCGTGAGCTATTTCTCACGAGCTTAGCGGGTTTTGTTCGAATTGCCATGTGCGCAGAATCTCGAGTTTATCTGTAGTTGCGCGTAACTCGTCCGGAAACGGCAAGAAGGGAGCGGCCATACGAACGATACGCACCGCGGCCTCGTCAAGCACGGCGTGGCCGGAGCTGGAGAGGATGTCAATGGCATCGAGCTGCCCGTCTGCTCTGATCGTAACCAGCATCTTCAGGCTCCCATAGATTCCGTAGCGAAGCGATGCCTCGGGATAGTAGCGATTGCCAACAGCTTCGACGCGCCGACGCCAATCTGCAAGATAGGCTGCATCAACTGCAGCGCGCGCAGACACCGCGTCCAGCCTTCGCACGCGCGGTTCATTGCTGTAACGGCGCTGTTGTTCTCCCAAGTTGGCATTTAACTGCGCGAGCTCCTGCTGTAGCTGTGCAAGTCTGCGTTCCGCTTCCGGAAGGTCCCTGTAGTTTGCCTGCTCACCACTGCGATCAACGATTTTCTGATCGGCGTCATTCGTCGTGAGTGTTGTAGCTGAGAGCCGGGCTCGACCGTCGTTATCAACGGCGTAATCCTGCCGGGTGCTGGACTCCGCCTGGGGCAACGTACTTTCCAGTCCCGAACTGAGATCTCGGAGAGCTCGTTCGCCGTTTCCTTGCTGGTTCGCCTGGGCGATGTGCCGCGCATCTTGTGGTCGGTGACTGGGTTTTTGGACTAGTGTGACTTCAACCTGCTGTTTGCTGCCCTGAGTCCGAAACGTATCGAAACTTATGCCAATGATGAGAAATATATGTAGCGCTCCTGCGACGAGGGCGCAGAGCATGAATCGATCGTTACTTTTAGCAGCATCGGATAGCATCAACCGTCTATACGCTTGATCCTCTCGCTCAGAGCATCCATCAGCCGTGCGGCGATATTGGTATCAAAAGCCGCATCTATCTCGCGTATACAGGTGGGGCTCGTCACGTTTATCTCGGTGAGGTAGTCGCCAATCACATCGAGACCCACAAAAATCAAGTCTCGTTTAACAAGCTCTGGTCCAACTTGCTCAGCGATCCACCGATCTCTGTCGCTCAATGGCTGTGCTCGCCCACTTCCGCCAGCTGCTAGATTCCCGCGTAGCTCACCCGAGGACGGCAGTCGCGCAAGACAGTAGGGGACAGGTTCTCCCTCGATCATGAGAATGCGCTTATCGCCATCTTTAATCTCTGGTAGATAGCGCTGAGCCATAATGGTCTGTGTGCCGAAAGCGGTCAGTGTTTCAAGAATCACCGATAGATTCTGGTCACCCTCACGCACCCGAAATATGGACGCGCCTCCCATCCCGTCGAGGGGCTTGTAGATTACGTCTCCGTGCTCGGCAAAAAACTCCTTGAGCTGCGCTGTATCACCACTCACCAGAACCGGTGGGCAACACTGCGGAAACTGAGTTGCAAAGACCTTTTCGTTGCAATCGCGCAACGACTGGCAACGATTGACGATGATAGTGCCAAGCCTTTCTGCTACCTCGAGAATGTAGGTCGCGTAGATGTATTCGTTGTCAAAAGGCGGGTCCTTTCGCATCAGCACTACGTCAAGATCTGCAAGATCGCGCTCACTGTATTCGCCGAGTTCGTACCAACGCTTTGGGTCTTTGAACACTGAGAGTGGCGCCATCTGTGCACGCGCATTACCTTGAACGATCGATAGGTTGCGGGACTCCATATAGAACAGTGACCAGCCTCGATCACTAGCGGCCCACAACATTGCCATCGTGCTGTCTTTTTTGTAGCTAATGGCCGAAATCGGATCCATCACTACACCCACTTTTACGCTCATTAGTATTCTTCCGAGAGAAAAGTCCAAACCGTACGAAAACCCCCGCCGGGGGGCAAGAACTAGGCGCTGTCGCAGCTGTAATCCCAGCGACCTTTCCAGCGACTATCCAGCGCCTATCCCAGCAGGTCTCCCCAGCGTGCCTGCGCGATGGCAATAGCTACGAGGGGCGCTGTCTCTGTGCGCAGCACCCGCGGTCCTAGGGTTAATGTGCAAAAACCGGCCGCTTTTGCTTTTGCGACTTCGTTTTCAGTAAAGCCGCCCTCCGGTCCAATAAGAAGTATCAGCTCGCTGCAGGCTGTAGCCAGAGGCGAAGACGAATCCTCAGGATGGAGTATGAGTTTGGTGGCCTGGGTGCGATCAGAGAATTGGTCTAGTGCCTGCTGGACCGGTCGCGGACTGATCAACTCCGGTAGCGTATTTCTACCGCACTGCTCGCAAGCGCTTGCAGCAATGTTGCGCCAGTGAACCACTTTCTTCTCAGCCCGCTCCGGGCTGAGGCGCAGCTCGGTACGATCGGTCACGAGGGGCACGATGGACTGAACACCGAGCTCGGTGGCCTTCTGCACAATAGTGTCCATGCGGTCACCCCGGGACATGGCGATCGCAAGGGCAATTTGAAGCGATGACTCTCGGGACTGCACCTCGACTTGCTCAATGTTTACAAGCGTGCCTTTACGGGCAGCCTCAACAATCGTTGCTGTGGCTTCGAGTCCAGTGCCATCAAAAAGACAGATCTGCTTGCCCGCGCGAAGGCGCAGGACTCTCGTTATGTGGTTCGAAACAGCTGGGCTCAGTTCGAGCGTGGCGCCCCGGGAAAGTGCGACGCTGACATGAAACCTAGGCCTGAGCATCTCTATGTTCGTGCGGTGGCCGATCCCGGCCTTGTACAAGTTCGCCCTAACCGTCTTTAGCGACGAGCCCCAGATTCTTGCAGATCTGCAGCGTCGGCTCGGCCTGATTCATCGTATAGAAGTGGATTCCGGGCGCTCCGCTTTCCAGGAGTGTCTCGCAGAGTTGAGTAACAACATCGATTCCGAATGCGCGAATGCTTGCGCTATCGTCCCCATAACCTTCTAGCCGTTTACGAATCCAGCGAGGAATCTCGGCACCGCAGTTCTGCGAAAAGCGTGCAAGATTGGAGTAGTTGGTGATCGGCATCACACCTGCG
Source organism: Pseudomonadota bacterium (assembly GCA_039025875.1). GTDB lineage: Bacteria > Pseudomonadota > Gammaproteobacteria > Pseudomonadales > Halieaceae > Congregibacter. The sequence goes on along the minus strand of JBCCNK010000085.1, from coordinate 2,531 downwards.
TAGATTGGCTTGGCGATTCCTGCATCTGCGCAACGATCCAGGAAATAAAAGTAGGACTCTACGTTATAGAAGTACTGCGTGATCGCGCTGTCAGCACCTGCGTCGAACTTTCCTTTCAGGAAGTTCACATCACTTTCATAACTCGGTGCCTGCGGGTGAATCTCCGGATAGGCTGCGACCTCGATGTGAAAATGATTTCCGGTTGTTTCGCGTATGAACTCAACCAACTGATTGGCATACACGAGCCTTGCTCCTGCACCGGTACCGGAGGGCAAGTCCCCCCGCAATGCGACGAGGCGACGAACTCCCGCATTGCGATAGCCAATAAGCAGGCCAGCGATAGTATCCTCGTCATCCAGGCCAAAGCTCAAGTGCGGGGCTACTGCGAGCCCCTGGTCATTAAGTGAAATCACCGCTCCGCGAGTGTTATCGCGAGTTGAGCCACCCGCACCATACGTAACGGAGAAGTACTCAGGCTTTGCCGCAAGCAGGCTCGGGGTCGTCTCATTGAGTAGCTTCTCCTTTCCCGCCTCAGTTTTGGGCGGGAAGTATTCGAAGCTGATCGTAGCGTTTGCTTTCACACCGTCACCTGCTGCTTTGGTCTACAAGTATCAGTACTTGTACGAGTCTCCCTTGAACGGCCCGTCAACATTTACTTTGATGTAGTCCGCCTGTTCTTGAGTGAGCTTGGTAATGACGCCGCCGAACCCTTCCACCATGTGTGCTGCGACTTCTTCGTCGAGCTTCTTAGGTAGAACTTCGACCTTCAGTGCCGCTGCCTTATCGGCATCATCCATAGCCGCGAAGCGCTGGCTGTAAAGATAGATCTGCGCTAGAACCTGGTTTGCAAAAGAGCCATCCATAATTCGCGATGGGTGGCCAGTTGCATTACCCAGATTTACCAGGCGGCCTTCGGCCAGCAAGATCAGGTGGTCATTACTGCTACGATCTCGGTAAACCTTATGTACTTGGGGCTTGACCTCTTCCCAATCCCATTCGCGGCGCATATACGCAGTATCAATCTCATTATCGAAGTGGCCGATATTGCAAACCACGGCACCGCTCTTGACTGCACGCAGCATGCGGTCGCTGCAGACGTTGTAGTTGCCCGTGGTGGTCACCAGCAGATCAGTCTTTCCCAGTAATTCAGTATCAATCGCAGCGTCCGTACCATCATCAACGCCATTTATGAACGGTGAAACCACCTCGAATCCGTCCATACAAGCCTGCATCGCACAGATAGGATCGACCTCAGTTACGCGCACGATCATGCCTTCCTGGCGAAGCGATTGCGCCGATCCCTTGCCCACGTCCCCGTAACCAATAACCAGCGCGCGCTTGCCTGACAGCAGGTGGTCGGTGGCGCGCTTGATCGCGTCATTGAGGCTGTGACGACATCCGTACTTATTGTCGTTCTTCGACTTGGTTACCGAGTCGTTGACGTTGACAGCTGGGACCTTCAACGATCCCGCTTCAAGCATTTCGTACAAACGATGCACGCCGGTGGTGGTCTCCTCGGTGATACCGTGAATTTTGCTGAGCATTTCGGGGTACTTATCGTGCAGCATCGCTGTCAGATCGCCGCCGTCGTCGAGAACCATATTGGCGTCCCAGGGCTGCCCATCGCTTAAGATGGTCTGCTCGATGCACCACTCGTATTCCTCCTCGGTCTCACCCTTCCAGGCGAACACAGGCACACCCGCGGCTGCAATCGCGGCAGCTGCATGGTCCTGCGTAGAGAAGATGTTGCAAGATGACCAGCGCACTTCAGCGCCGAGCTCAACCAGAGTCTCGATCAGTACACCGGTCTGAATCGTCATGTGGATGCAGCCGAGAATCTTCGCACCGGCAAGAGGCTTATCGGCTGCATACTTGGCGCGCATCGCCATCAGTGCGGGCATTTCTCCTTCGGCGATCTCAAGCTCGCGACGGCCCCAATCGGCAAGGCTTATGTCGGCGACTCGGTAATCTGGAGATGTTTCTAACTTCGCTACAGTACTCATAGGGTGCTCCCTTTCGCTGAGTGTTCGTTGTGGTTTTGTTCGTGTCTTCGTTGGATGTCTTCGTTGGATGTCTTCGTTATAGCCCGTTGTCGTCAGTCGGAGGGCCGACCTGAGACACGCCAAAAAGCGTCTTCCCTGACAGGCTAGCGAGCGCCTTCCATGGCGCTCGACTGTCTCAGATCGACCCTCTCCGTTTATGGCACGAACCCGGTCATCGATAGCAACAGAAATCAGTGAGATCTAGACGGCAGCTTTAAGCGCATCGGCTTTGTCCGTCCGCTCCCAGGTAAAGTTCGCTTCCTCTCGTCCGAAGTGACCATAAGCCGCCGTCGGCCGGAAAATTGGGCGCTTCAGATCCAGCATCTCGATCAAGCCCTTCGGTCGCAGATCAAAGTGCTCTCGAATCAGCTCTGCAATTTTCTCGTCGCTCACCGATCCGGTGCCGAAAGTGTTGATCGAGATAGAGGTCGGCTCGGCGACACCGATCGCGTAGGACACCTGGATTTCACAGCGTTCCGCCAGGCCCGC
>JBCCNK010000084.1:0-12846 GCA_039025875.1 Pseudomonadota bacterium | reverse complement strand
CGTCGAATTCACCTACGGCTCGTATCGAAACACCGGGATAGGACTGCTCAAGGCTGTGCACGGTGTGCTCCTGAAGGCGCGCCCACGTCTGCTCCGGCGAGCTGACGTCTCGATTCTGTTGCCAGTAAATGCTGACGACCTCATCGCGATTGCGCCGGTAGATCACTTCCGGCTCTTGCACATACTCGAGGGTGGCTACGTCGCCCAGGCTTGCGTAGCTGTTTTGAGCTACTTTGATCGGTGTGGTCTTAAGCTGATCAAGCGTATTGGCTTGCGATCTTGGAAACCGTAAGGAGACGGTGGTTTCTTCTCCCTGATCCAGTAGACGGTGGATCTCGATCTTTCCGAAAGCACCACCCACAATCGCAGCCAGGCGGCTTTGATCAATGCCGAGGCTGATCCCGTGCTGGTTCACGGTAGCTTTCAACTGCTTCCTTGCGAGCTGAGTGTCATCGTAAACATCGTTGACACCGGGCATCTGGGCTAAAGATGCCTTGAGCTTCTGGGCAACTTGCCGCGCGAGATCCCGGTCGCCCGCAGCTACCTCGATTGCAGTGCCGCCAGCGATGTCCTCAGAGAGACTGAAAGATACTGCATAGCTTCCCTCCAGTTGGCCCGCCTGCTGTCGAAGCTCATCCAGAAACTGATCGCCGGGAACAGCGGCGAGGACCTCAGGCGTCAGTTCGGCGGTTAACTCGATGCTTTCAGCATTGGGTTTCGCTACGACGATCTTGCTAATGGTCGGTCTAGCGAGTCCATATTTCTGTTGCAGCATGATCGCGCCTCGATCAAATGCCCGCTCCAACTGCGAGGTATTGCGCACGGTCAGAGCGTTTGATGCACCGCTCTGCATCGTTACGTTTACTGTGACATATCGTCCGGGAACTTCTGGGAAAAACACCGAGCTTATGTTCCCTCTTGATAGAGCACCGTAGGCCGCCAGAAAGAACGCGGTAAACAGCATTAGGCAGGTTCGACGATGTTTCAGGCTCAACGTGAGCGCCGGCAGATACACTTTGTTGGCAAAGCTTTCGAGCGCGCGGTTGAGCGACTCCCGCAGGATTTTGAACCCCTGGCTAAGCCGATTCACAGGGTGGCCGGCGGGACTGGGGAGCAAGCGGTAACTGAGATGCGTGGGCAAGATAAGCTTGCTCTCTATCAGCGAGAAAATTAACGCAAAAATCACGACAGCTGAGAATCCGGCAAAGACCTTAGCGAGTTCGTTTTCTATCCACAGCATCGGCGAAAAAGCGGCGATCGTAGTCAGCACACCAAAGACGGTCGGTACGGTTACTGCCTCAACGCCACGCCAGACGGCCTCTTTGATGTCAGACGATTGCTCTCTGGCGCGGTGAATGCTCTCACCGACGACTACCGCGTCGTCGACCAGAATTCCCAGGACCAGAATCAGGCCGAATAGCGTGATGTCGTTAATGCTGTAATCGAATCCGGGCAATCCCATCACTGCGATCGCGCCTGCAAGAGAGATGGGAATACCGAGCGCTACCCACAATGCGAGACGTGACTCCAGAAACAGCGACAACACTGCGACAACGATGAGTAGCCCCTGCCAAGCGTTCGTGCCCAACAGATCCAGTTGCTCGGAGATGTAGGGCGACATATCTGCCATTACGTCAACCTCGACACTCTGAGGCAGAGTTGGTCGAGAAGCTTGCAGGACTGACTGAATAGCGTTGCTTATCTGAAACAGGTCGTCTTTCTCGCTGGTGGACACCATGAGTGCGATCGCGGGTAATCCCTGATATCGAACTATGCTGTCGCTTCGCTCAAAGTCTCGCCGTACGGTCGCGATATCGCCAAGCAGGGTGCGAGCACTGGGTGTTGAAACAATCGGTATGTTCTTCAGCGCAGTAAGGTTGTCGGCGATCGTGCTCGCCCGGATCAGAATGGTTCCCCGGGCCGTGCTTAGCTCTCCGCTGCGGTACTCCAGCGACCACTGACGGATTCGTTCCGCCAACTCGTCGAGAGATAAATCGTAGCGTTGCAGCTGCTCTGGCAAAGGTTCCACAACTAACAGTGGCTTTCGCTTGCCAAGGTTATCGACCTTAGAGATAGCGGGGTGCTTCTGAAGCGCTCGTTCCACGTTTGATGCGATCTGTTGGAGCGCTGCATTACTCTCATCGCCGTAAACCATTACGAAAGCCGCGAGGTTGGTATAGTCGTTGCGCCGTATCAGGGGACGTTCTGCAAGGGTAGGAAGGTCTTTGATACCCTCAATCCGGTTGCGGATGTCGCTGATCAACTCGTCGAGATTTACGCCCGGGATTTTTCTGACTATCACGGATGAATAGCCTGCGCTGGACTGGCTGGTAATACGCTTGACGCCGGCTATCCCGCTTATGGCGGCCTCAACCCTCTGGGTAACTCCCGCATCCACCTGCCGCGCTGTGCCGCCGGGATAGGCAAGGGAGACTTCCACTTCCGTCGGTGGAATTTGAGGGAAGCTCTCTACCCTCAGACCCGGCAAAGTCAGCACGCCGGCGATGAGAATAAACAGCATCAGCAGGTTCGAGGCGACTGGGTTATCCAGGAACCATCGTGTCATCGTTTTCATCAAAGATCCCGAATCTAAGGAGTCGTTGCCGTGACAGTCTGGCCTTCAAGGAAGCTGGCCAAAGGAAAGAGAACGAGTTGTCGTTGTTGTTCCGGATTGTTCTGATAACGGAAGAGAACGGCATCAGGCCTTTCTTCCAGCAACTCAATGCGCTCTAAGCGCAGGGAACTGTTGGCGACACTCCAGACGCGCCCATCGTCGGTGAGCACAGACGCGGGAGCGTTGACAACGAAGGGTTGCGTAACGCCTCCAAAGACCACGTCTACCTGTTGGCCGGGTAGTAGGGGGGCTTCTCCTTGGTAGGGTCTGTTCACCTCCAGCATTACACTTCGTTGCCGCGATAGCGGTTCAACCACTGGGTTCAGATAGCGGAAGGTGGCCGGCCAGCGCTGACCGCCTGGCGCTACTATCGAAATATCGTCCCAGGAAAAGCCCTCGATGCCGAGATCATCCTGAAAGTCTCGCGTGCTCTTGAGCCGCTGCCAGCTTGTCTCCGAAAGCTCTACCTTGACGTCAAGAAACTCGCTCGCTGCTACGCGAAACAACACATCGCCGACGTTCACCCACTGGCCCGGATGCGCATGATCGGACGTGACGACCGCATCGAAGGGAGCTTTCACCCGCGTGTCGTCGAATCGTTGCTGCTCGGCCTTGAGTGCTGCGATGGCCGCGTCGCGATTGGCGACGGCTGTTTCCACGTGGGGTTCAAAACGACCGTACGCCGATTTTGCGACACTGCTTTTCCTGGCGACGTGCTGGCGGTTTAGCGTTTCAGCGAGTTCGAGTTCAGCCACCGAAACCCGGGCGTGAGCAGCGCTCAGTTCAGATCGAAAAAAACTGTCCTGGAGCGATGCCAGTACTTCTTCTTTTTGTACCAGGCGTCCAGGTATCGCCGTCGGGCTTACGCTTGTGACTCTCCCGCTTACTGACGAGGTGATCGCCGTGGCCCATCGGGCCTGCGTGGCGCCGACCGCTGTTACGTCTATTTGCGCATCCAGCGGTCTGGCGGTGACGATGGTCACGGTCAGACCGGGACCATCGGGTATCGGCGCAGCCTTGGTTTGGGCGGGTTCTTGTAGCACCCAGACTACTACCGTCAGCAACAGCGTCAGAGCGGCAAGGCTGCCAACCCGATTCTTCAGCCTGGAGAGCCCCGAACTCATCATTTGCGACCACCGGTTTATGAGACATAGTTGTACTATATCTCTAATCTAGATATGATACAAATATGTTTCATAAGTGTGTTTGATAGATATAGGGGCAGCGATGGCAGACCAACTAGATGCGCGCATCCAAAAGTCGCAGGCCGCGTTACTGCGGGCTGGTATGTATTTGTTGAGTCGGAACCAAGAAGCTTCGTTAAGCGACATCGCCCGCGAAGCTGCGGTAGGCAGATCGACTCTGTATCGCCTCTACGACACTAAAGAGGAGCTGGTCAAGGCGATCGCGATCCATTGCCTGCAGGCATTTGATGAAGCGACAAGCCATATCGAAGATGAAGCGGAATCGGGACTGCACGCCTTTCACCTGATGTTCAAGGCACTGTTCCCTTTGTCGGTTGAAATGGAGTTCCTGATGAAGGTGAGCGAGCTTGATGAAGAAGACCCGGAGCTCCTTGCCATCTTCCAGCAGCAGGCAAACGAAATCAGAAAACTAGTCGAATACGCCAGGGCCGAGGGTAGCCTTTCCCATGACATCCCTGTCGACTGGGTAGTGTGCCTTGTCGATGGATTGTTCTACACGTCTTGGATCAGCCGTCGCGAGATGCCCATGGACCACGATGCCCTGGCAGATCTGGCTTTTCAGACCTTTTGCCACGGCGTTACGCACCGATGACGCTTGCCGTAGCCAGGGCCATGGAGTCATGACACGCGCAAGCTCGGATCTCGTTCAACTGGTGGCGCGCCATGCTGATTCCGTCGGCTACTCCCTTTCGCTAGGCGCTATATACCTGCGATTCAAATACCGGATTACGCTGACTTTGGCGCTGGTCGTCATCGAAACACTCCTGGGTTTGCTCTATCCGTTATTCATCGGTTGGGCGGTTAATGGCCTGTTAGCTGATTCCTTCGAGGGTATTTACCGGCTTGCAGGTCTGGGAGGCGCGTCGCTCATTATCGCGAGCGCTCGGCGAGCCTACGATACGCGCATTTATGCGCATGTCCTCCAGAGCATTACCCCGGAAATGGTCGAGCGCGAGAAAGAAAACGGGCGATCCGTCTCGACGATTTCGGCTCGGTCGAGCTTGCTGACCGAGTTGGTCGAATTTTTTGAAAACGCGATGCCCGAGGTGGTTACCTCAACCATTGGGGTCATAGGCGTGCTCGCTATCATCGGCACGCTGAACCTCGATGTGTTCTTTGCATGCCTGGCTCTGCTCGGATTAGTTGCACTAATCTACGGTACGACTGGTAAATGGAATTACCGTTTGAATGCAGGCTATAACACTGAGTTCGAGCGGCAGGTAGGGGCGATACAGGCCACTGGTAACAAAGCGTTCTGTCTTCATCTTCGACGTCTCATGCGCTGGAATATCAGACTCAGTGACCTGGAGACTGGAACTTACTTCGTGTTTTGGATGGGTGTTGTAGCGCTGTTCGTTTATTCGCCGATCGCGGTAGTCAACTCCGGTGTCGCTGACTACGGGCTCATACTGGCGCTGCTGATGTACGTGTTTGACTACATCGAAAAAGCATCGGCACTCCCTCTGTATGTGCAACAGGTCATTCGCCTGAAAGAGGTAGCCCAGAGGGTCAGTGCTTAATCACTCTGTTCGTTACGTTAGTGCTCGTTTGATTCAAGCTTTGCAGGGTTCGAGCAGCCGCGTGTAGCCGCATTGGATAGAACATTTTAGTTTGCTCTAAGTGCCCTTGCCCTTGCCCTTGCCCTTGCGGCTGCATAACGTTCACCGTCGGTTGCTCCCCCGGAGCCAGCGATGCACCCCGGGCCCACATAGGTAATGAATAATCAGCACTCCACTGCTGACAGGGTTACTCACAGCACACGCATGCCTAGGCTAGATACCCCCTGACATAGGGCTCGCCCTTATCGTCAAAACTCATATTTGAGGCCAATCTGGAGGGTGAGCGGCTCGTAGTCGAAGTCGCTGATAGTCCCTGGATTGCCTTCTCCCTTGAGGTCCAGCCCTGTGATTCTGCCGTAGCGAAGCTCGCCTTGTGCTGACCAGTTCGGGTTGATGCGGTAACTCACACCAGCAAAAACCTGTATTCCCACATCACCATCGCCCGAAAACGACTGCTCGGGGCCGTTGCCTTCAAGATCGATATCAATTTCTTGTGCCCAGGCGAGCCCGAGACCAAGATACGGCTCCCAGGCACCACGGCTGGGTAGGTAGTAGTAGCCGTTCAAGAAGAATGTGCTAGATGCGTAGTTTCCGTCGTCAAAAGAAGCGCCGCTGTCGAAGTCTACTTCGCTGTCGTTACTGCGGTATTCCCAGGCTAGTTCGGCCGCAAAATTATCTGTGAACCGGTAGCCGACGCCAGTACCGGCAGCGAAGCCCCCGCTTGTGTCTACTGAGAGAGAGTCGGTGGATGGGTCTAGCTGGAAGCCATCGCTACTTCCGCTGGTATCACTAAGACTGCTGAATCCGCCCCACGCTCGGCCGAACCACGGATCTTTTAAGCTGTCCGAGGCCGATTGGGCACCGGCCGCTTCGCAATAGATCGCATAAACGAGCAAGATGGCTCCTGCGTAAGTGGGCTTGGAACGACCTAAGTTGTTTTCGTCATTTCTAAACATAGCCGATGTCTCCCGTGCATTGGTTTGTTGTTGTGAACCGATGTGGCTCACTGCTTCAAACCTACGCCCGAGTGAGCGGCCTAACTGCCTGATTTTGCTTGAAATGTATGAATGGGCAGGTTTTTGTACGAACGGGCACATGGAGGCATGAAGGAAACGTTCGATATCGGTGATGTGTCGCCGCGAAGATACTTCGCCATTGTGGCGGTGGTGCTTGGATTGTTGTTTGCTTTCGTGGCGGGTGACGACGACAGTGGGCTCGATCTAATTAGCAGCCTTGTGCTGTGGCAGATTCAGAGCCTCATTCCCATGTTGCTACTGTTGGCCACGCATATGACGCTATCTCGAATCGCCTTTTTTGAGAGGCGTGGTACCTGGGAGAGGTTGCTCATCTCTGGCGTGGTTGGGGCCTTGCTGTTTTCGCCCTTCGCGACCCTGTTCGATCAGTTTTTGGGAGGGGACGAGCGACCGTTCTCCCTGGTGGCTATTGCCGATGAGGCCTGGAATATCACACCCCCGATCACCCTGGCCTGGATCGCGATAAATGCACCCTTTGTTCTGGGATTGCGCCTGACCAATACAGGTATGCCTGGTGGAATCGAGGCTAGGGGCTTGGCCAACGGTCCTTGCGGTGAGGCCGGTGATTTACCAGAAGTCAGCACAACAAAAGAATCGGGTGGTTTGGAATTGGCGGAGTGCGACGATCTGGCTACCGCCGAAGCGCCAACGTTCATGCGGCTTGTGGCGCCAAAGCTACAGGGTCGTGTCCTCTACCTGCAGGCAGAACTTCACTATCTCGCAGTGGTGACCGACTCTGGGCGCAGCCTAGTTCTCTACAGTCTTCGAGACGCGGTTGCAGAAAGTGCTGGGATTGACGGCTTTTGGACACATCGTTCTTTCTGGGTTGCCAGGAGTGCGGTCCACAGCTTTAGACGCAGGGGGCGCCAGGGTCTTATACGGATTGAGAACGGCGACGACGTGCCAGTCAGCAGGCGACGACTCCCTGAGCTACAGGCTTTGCTCGAAGAATTGGTAGGTGCGAAAGTTTAGGCGAGCTTTAAGGTATGCAAACGTTTTGCGGGAGAACACTCTCGGAAGCTCGTATCTACGAACACGGCTTACCCTTGCGATTTAATCTTCCATCGAGACTTTACTTCACCGCGTTGTCCTAGACCTTCGATCGCTTTAACTACAAAAGCGCGCCTCGCGGCGCGCTCAAAAAGACCATTGCCACTTTGGCAGCAGCCAAGTCTAACCCTGGGTATCGGTGGTTGGCTTAAGTATCGGTTTAAGGCTCGCAATCATGGCTGAGTCTCCTACAACCAGGCCGATGATCGCTGGGTCCATTCCGGCACTTAAGTTCACGTATGGCTCTGTGCTAGCGGCGCCTCGCTTGTAGGTCAGAGCTTCTCTTCAGGTTAGCCATTCTTCAGCTATGCGTTCCCGCTTAGCTCAGAGCCTCGTTGTACTCCTGCTCGTCTACGAGACCGTTTTCGTTGGTATCCACCGATGCGAATGAACTCGCGAGCCACGTACCAGCGGCCTCCGTGGTCGTAATGTTGCCATCGCGATTTCGATCAATTTCTGCGAAGGTGGGTGCGCCGCCCTGGGCAACTTCCAAACCTGCCCTGTCGAGCTGAGCGAAAGCTGCGCCTGCCACAGCGCCAGTTAGTCCAAGGGCGATTACTGTTGATTTAACGTTCATAACCGAATCTCCTGAATTAATTACCGGGCCGAAACGTACATCTAGAGCTGCCATGTAGTTCCGACATGCACAGAGCTAGTGGCAATCCTAATGCCAGATGAGAATTTCTTTGGTCACTCAATGAGTTACAGTATTCGGCAGCTTTTTTCGGTATCGGCGATCAGCAAAATGTGTTGCCTGATGGCGACGCTGACTCCTTCGCCTTGCGAATAAATACCCAAAATCCTGGGAATAAACCGTCGACTACAGCCAACGGTGCACGTTTTGCAGTGCGCGAGCAGGCACTGTTGCCTACAGGCGACACCCACTACCCAAACAATTTGTGCCTGTCGTCGTTTTTGCTTGCCATGTGCGCAGAATCGATCGACAAAGTGTGTTTGCTTTTCTCATTCACACTTGGCGATTCGCAAACATGAAGCGCATCCTTGAATCGCTGACTCTGGTGCAGCTGCTGCTGATTGGTTTTCTAGCCGTTATCGCGCCTCTAGTAGTAGCCATCGTTATCGCTGTGTTCCAAAGCGATGCGTTAGCTGTTTCGAGTCGTCAGGCGCTGGTGTCGGTACAGACAAGCACTGATGTCAGTCGACAACTTGCGGAGCAGGTCAGTGAACTTGAACGCTCTGCGCGCCAGTATGCGGCGCTTGATGATCAGGAAATTCTCAAGCTGTACAGACAGCATCGCAGCGAAGCTGCAGAGCTACTTGCTGTGCTGCGCGAGGTGTCTGGGAACGCGCAAACCCGTGACGCCTTGGAGACGTTTGCGCAGGCAGAGTCCGAACTTCATTCGCAGATCGAGTCGCTTAAGACCTCCGTCGAAATGCCGGTGAATCTCGAGGTCCCCGTAGTGGGTGCGATTGACAATGAGATTTCGGACGACCTGAATCTCGATGCGCCGGCGCTTCGCTTGGAGCCGCCGGCGGTTGCTCCGGCGGTTGGTGCTAGTGTTCTTATCAATGACAGCGAACTTGAGCACGCCTACAGCCTATTGCAGAGCAAGGCGAACAATCTGCTAACGCTCTACTCGCAACGTGGCAGAGAACTTGCGAGGCAGCTACCCAAGCAAGCTGTCAACCTACAAACCTATTTGTTGAGCCTCGCCGCCATGGTGATTCCTCTATCGCTGGCGCTTGCGCTTCTCTTTATCGCGCTCGCTCGACGACCATTGAGGGAACTCGATGCGGCAATTCGTTCTCTTGGCGAGGGTGCGCTTGCTGGCGAAATCCGCGTACACGGGACGAAGGACCTGGCTGATTTGGGGGGGACGCTGAACTGGCTCCGCAAGCGCCTGCGCGCTTTGGAGGAACAAAAAACACTGTTTTTGCGTGAAGTGTCACATGAGCTGAAGACGCCGCTCACGAATATACGGGAAGCGTCGGAACTACTCCTCGACGGGCCGAATGAGCTGGACGATTCCGAGGCTGCGACGGTAACCCGAATACTGCACGACAACAGCCTGCGGCTGCAGACGCTTATTGAAGAGCTCTTGCGCTTTGGTGCTGCATCAGGCCCGTATGACAAAAAGCTCGCTGCGCCAATTGATCTACATAGATTGGTTGATGAAGTTGCGGATGTTCAGACAATTGCTGGCTTAGCGCGAGGAGTTCGGATTGATCGCGAACTTGATCCGATGGTCGTCTACGGTGATCCACGCAAAATAGGAATTATCATCAGCAACCTGCTGTCAAACGCAATTAAGTTCTCTCCAACCGATGCTCGCGTCATGATTCGAGCTCGGTGGGTCGATGAGTGCGCGCAGCTCGATGTCATCGACGAAGGACCTGGCGTTCCGCGCGAGCATCGAGATGTAGTATTTGATTGGTTCTTTACAGGAGCGAAGAACACCGGCCATAAGGTGCGCGGTTCTGGACTTGGGCTTGCAATTGCACACGAGTACGTCGGTCAGCACGACGGGGAGTTGCGTCTGATCGAGACAGAGCGTGGGGCTCACTTCCGACTGACATTGCCTGCGTCGCCAGGATCTCTATGAAACGGTGGCTGATATTCGTTGTAGTTGCGATGGGAGCCGCGGCCTGTGTATCTCCCCAGCCCTTAAGCGACTATGAATTGTGGCGCGAGTTCAGGTCCGCTGTTGGTGCGATGGACGCCACTCGTCTCGCTGCCTACTACCGCGGTTTGCATAAGCAGTTAGATCAGCAACCCAGCGATCTACGCCGTCTCCAGCTTGCGCATTTGCTTATTGAGGAGAGGGCTCAGGGCGCGTCTACGCCAGCTTTACGGGCAGAAGCTCGTAGCTTGCTGGAGGGTGTGAGCGCCGGTTCAGAGCTCGCGCCCTTGCGTGATCCACTGTGGCAACTGCTAACTACGCAGGAGCAGTTACAGGAGACGCGTGCGCAGCTAGCTAAGAGTCAAAAGACGCTGCAAAGCCAGGGTGCGTCCTGTGAGTTGACGCAGCAGCGTCTGTTGGCCCTACGCACGCGCCAGGATACGCTCCTGCGGGATGCAGACTCATGCCTGGAGCAACTGGACGCACTTAAGCGCATCGAAAGTACGCTATCAGATGCGCCAGCGGATTTATCAGGGAGTAGTAATAATGAGTGAACAGGCGACCGAAGAGTCCATACCTATCCTCGTTGTAGACGACGACCGGGACCTGCTCGAGCTTCTGTCAATTCGTCTCCGGCGCGCGGATTTTGCTGTATCGGTCGCTGAGAGTGGCAATGACGCGCTTGGTGTCTTGCGATCTCAGCGCCAGCGCGCGGTTGTCACAGATCTTAAAATGGACGGGATGGATGGGCTGGCGCTGCTTGGTGAGATAGAGTCTACCTATCCTGCTCTACCAGTCATCGTGTTAACGGCGCACGGATCGATTCCGGACGCGGTAAAGGCGACACAGCAGGGCGCGTTTGCCTTTCTGACTAAACCACTCGACACCGAGGAGCTGATCCAGACCCTGAACCGTGCCGTCGCTCTGAGTGTGAGCGGCGAGTCCGTGGAGGGCGCTGCTACTCATAGCCCAATCAGCAATGATCGCAGTGTTAGTCAGTCCTGGCGGCAGCCAATCGTATCGCGTAGTGCCATCATGGAGTCGACGCTTCAGGAAGCGGAGTTAGCCGCCGCAAGTAAGGCAAGCGTCATCATTCAGAGTGAAAGCGGCACGGGTAAGGAGCTACTCGCCCGCGCGATTCATGGGGCGAGCCAGCGGTGCGATGAGCCGTTTGTGGCCGTCAACTGCACCGCAATCCCCGAAAATCTATTTGAAAGTGAGATGTTCGGCCACAAACGTGGCGCCTTCACTGGAGCATCCCGGGATCGGGCGGGATTTTTTCAACGCGCCCATGGCGGCACACTATTTCTGGACGAGGTTGGCGAGATGCCGCTGGCATTTCAGGCCAAACTGCTGCGCGTGCTCCAGGAGCAGGCGGTAGAGCCGCTGGGCAGCGACAGTTTGGTCCAGGTAGACGTGCGGGTGGTGTCGGCTACGCACCGCAATCTTGAAGAAGAGATAAAGGCCGGCAACTTTAGGGAGGATCTGTTCTATCGGCTGGCGGTAGTCACACTGAAGCTTCCCTCCCTCGCTCAACGTCGGGAAGACATACCGCTTCTCGCACAGCATTTTCTACACGAGTTTCGGTCGGATGGGGTAGCGCGAAGCTTCAGCTCAGCGGCGATAGAGCACCTTTTGAGCGCTGACTGGCCAGGAAACGTGCGCCAACTTGCCAACGTGGTTCAGCAATGTGTCGTGATGGGGCGGTCGCGCGTGATCCCGGAGAATCTTGTGGTTCGCGCCCTAAAAGGGCGACAGTCCCGCTTTGCACCACTCGCAGAAGCAAGAGACCGTTTCGAATTTGAATACATCAGTCGACTGCTGCATACCACAGAGGGCAACGTAGCTCAGGCGGCGCGACTGGCTCAGCGCAATCGATCGGAGTTTTACAAGCTTCTGAAAAAGCACCATCTCGATCCGGCTCATTATCGGCCAATGGCGTAGGTTCGCTCGTCGATGTAAAACTGCAGTTGTCCCTTCCCCCGCCTTAGCCAGGGCCCGCAGACTCCCCAAGGGGATTCCGTTGTGCGACCATGCTGATGCAATGCGCAAAAGCAGTGCGAATAAAACTAACGAAGTTCTGATACATCTACTTTTTAATCGGGGAAAACATCATGGGAATGATGAGTGAATTCAAAGAATTCGCGATGAAGGGCAATGTTGTCGATATGGCAGTCGGCATCATCATTGGGGCAGCTTTCGGCAAGATCGTTGCTTCATTTGTCAACGACATCCTAATGCCACCACTGGGTGTTCTTATTGGCGGCGTCGATTTCACCGCTTTATCGGTCGTGATCAAAGAAGCGGCTGAAGGCGCAGAAGCGGTCACCATAAAATACGGGGCTTTTATTCAGACCTGCGTCGACTTCCTAATCGTCGCCTTCGCGATTTTTGTCGCGATTAAGGTAATGAACAGCCTCAAGAAAGAGGAAGAGCCCGAACCAGAAGAACCGGAAGCGCCACCGGAAGACATCGTTCTGCTGAAAGAAATCCGGGATCTTCTGGCGAAGTAGCGCCTCGCTTCTCAAAGTTTTTACGACCCTCCGACGTGGTCGTCCATGACCACGTCGATCTCAGCACTGTGTTGCTGAAGGCCGTACCTTTGCTCGCCGAGCAACTAGGCAAAAGACACTCGCTAAAAGCATCGCAAAAGAGCTCGGTTCCGGGACACGCCTGACCGAAACGGTGGATGAACTCAGATTCTGAGACACGGTACGTATCCCATCGGGCGCGGAGCTGTCGGGTACAAGTTCCAGTACCGCGGCGCAGCTACGGATGCCATCGCAGGATCCGAAGGACGAT
>JBCCNK010000083.1:0-12986 GCA_039025875.1 Pseudomonadota bacterium | reverse complement strand
CAGTCATTGCATTTGTGCAAGATCCCGACACACTTTGCCACACCCCCGAGTGCCGCACTGAACCCCATCTCAGCCCATCGGACATGCGTGTCATATATGTTACGAAGGTTTGTACGGATATCGACGCAGGAGAGGCGATCTTTCTGCGTAATCTGCGAATTCAATCTGGTCCATGTTTCATTCCATAAAGCACTGTCATCAAGCTTTATATCGAACCCGTGCACCACCCACAGATCAGTCAACCGTGCGGTACCAAAGCGTGCGTTGAGGCGTGAATATTCGACGATGTTGTAGAGTGAATCGACACCACCAGAATAGAACGACGCTACTCGGCCAGAGGCGCGTTGCTCGTGCTCCACCCCTTTTCCCTCTACTTCAATATCCTGGCAAAGCGAGGGAAAGTAGTGCTTATATACAGCTATCACCTCAAGTGCGTTAATCAATAGTGCTTGCGAAATCTCCCCTTTTACGACCAGTCTCTCGCCGAGGCACATTGCAACTGGAAGGCAAAATACGAAAAACGGTTCCAAACGAGCACGGTCCGGATAGTAGTAAGCTGCTGGCCATTCAACCCACAGAAGTTCCCTGTTCGATCCGCTGTGCTTAAACGTTTTGCCGGGGGTTTCGATTTCTACTTCAGCTGAGATAGAAACACGATCGCCTACTATTTCTATTGCTGGTTGGTGAATTATCACTATTTTTATTTCGACCTTTTGTGCTTTCTAACGTTACTGCAAGTCGGCGACAGGACAAGTGAGTACAAGCACTTTTTAAAGACCGGTCAAGCCGGTAACCGCAGCAAGGATTCTGAATGATGTTTCGGGATAACGTTCACAATCAGCGTGTCTCGTTCGGAGTACTCTAGAATTGGTTTAATCGCGCTTATCGAACTCAGGGCCTACAGGAGGCGGCAAGTTGAGTTCTCGCGTCAGTTGCTTTTTCATGGCTAAGTCAAAAGGCTTCAATTGGCTGCACGCCAGCTAACGAGAGGTCGCTGACAAATTCTTCCCAGTTCTCAACTTTGTTTCTATTACTTTGCCCTTTATCCTGCTTTTCAAAGGTGAGCGATCTCGCTTGCGCCTCTCCAAAAGGCAGTCCCAGCGCTTTCAACTTTCCACCTAGAGCTGCAATGCTCTCTTCTTCACTTGTCGTTATCTCGCTGCCATACATGATCGTATTGGATAAAAAACCACGGTCTTCTATCGCATGCTCCCAGCGATCGAACCAGGCGGCGTTTTCGGCAGCGAAAGAAAGAAATTCGGACGCTCGAAGGCTCACCTTTACTTCGGTTGTATCAATAAACGAGAACTTCTTTACTTTCTTCGCTTTTTGGAAACTAATGAACGACTCCAGCATGTTCCGTTTTACGAAAAGAAAATGCGTGTTGTCATGCGAGAGTATGTCGCTCTCTATAAGTTCCCAGGGCAAATGAGAGGGGAAGATCTTGAAACACAAAACCTCAATGCCGTTTTTCTGAGCTCCATCGAGAAATCGGAGAAACCGCTCGGGCTTTCCTCTGGCGTACTTCACCAAGGAAGAGCTGTAAATATCACGATAGCGTCTCCAAGTTTTCTTCCGAGCGAGTTCTATCTCATGATCATCCAGACCAAAAACAGCATTGGGATGAAAGAGCTCCTTGTAGCATCTGACGCCCCTAAAGCTATCTAGCAAATTACAAAGATAATTCGTTCCCGTTCGTGCATGCGCAACGATACACAGGCGCTTCATTCCGTTGCCCATTTATCGGTATCTTTTCTCATATCGCTTCTAGGCAGCTCCGCCGCTGCATGGGTCGCTTCATCCCAGCTGTCAGCGACTACACAAATGCCCTCACCCGTCTTCCATTGCTGCCGGAATCGACTGATCTTGCCATAGCTGTTATCGAGCACGACATGCGGTATTCCGAGCAGCACACAAAGGATATGGGCGTGAAGTCGATCGGTGATCACAACTTCAGCTTGGCTTAGCAGCTTGAGACCACGCTCGAGATGTTCACGTGCCAGAGCGTCGTACAATCGCACTCTGTACCCAGCGAGCGGAAGAAACCGATTGGGGTAGCGAGTTTGTAATCGATCGAAAATGCGTGTCATTCGACCGAGAAAAGTAGGGCTGGAACCAACCCAGTCCCCAGCTTTAATCTCTGGTGAGAGAACCCCTAGTTCTTTTCGCTCGGCGTCGCTGCGTTTCAGCGCAAAGACTGGAGTCGCCGGCGAGATCGGTCGCGGCAGGCTCCCGAGCACCAGCGCCATATCCGGACACAAACGGTACCTGGACTTCGTAACGAGTGTCTCTGCAATAGCTGCGCTAGGCGCATCTCGTACGCAGAGAAATAGATCCGCATGCGACTGGGTAATGGAAGCGCTCTTCTCAAGTGCCTCATTGGAGGTGAAATGTATAGACTGCGGCAGAACAACCACCCGGTGATCTGGATAGCGCTGTAACACCCGGAGCCTAAAGCGCTCGTGTTGAGGCCACAAATCTCCCATGTTCCCGCCGCCCGAAAGAAAAACTAGGGTCTGTCTATCGAGTTCCGGAAGCAAGGTCGCTTGGCAATGTTCAACGGCGATGATTCGTATATCTAGCGTATGTGTGATGAATTCCACTTCACCAAGCCAAATGGCAAGGTCACCCACGTTGTCGTAAGTGGGAAAATCGAATAGCACAGCTTTTTTATAGCCTTCACAGATTGGCGTCAAAACCGAGGAAATAGAATCACGATAGTTCATAGCGAAAGCGTCTTCTTTGGCGCATTGCGGAGGGACTCAATCACCTTTCGAATGACGTAAAGCGGAAAACCGTGATCAATTCTTACTGCACGTGCTAGGGCCCCGGCACGAGAGCAAACCGAACCCGGCGCCAGGACTGCACGCAACGCGTTGTACCTGGCCTCCGACAGGGCCTCGGACACCTTCTCTACAAGAGGCGTCGGCAGATCAACTTCTCGTTGCAGATAAACCTGATACTGCAACATTCTTAATCGAACCTGCCTTTCTTTATTGGTATCGCCGGTACGGTTCTGGGAGACATTTACTCCGACACGCTCCTCTATAGTTTCAACACTTTGCGAGAAACAAAGACCGCAACCGTACCGAGTCGCGGCTGACGCCACATACTCAGAGTCCTCACCAATCATTAGCGATTCTTGAAACCGTAATTCCTTCACCATCGCCCAACGGACAACGCAAGTCTGAATTCTTACAGTAGCTTTGAGAAGAACCTCTTCCAGCGGACAGCCCGAAAACAAAAACAGTCTGCGCTCGATATCAAACGGCTCATGCCCGTCACCAAATCCGGTGATCGTAAACTTGTCGCTCGTCCAATCGCTTCTTAAATAGTTTGAAAAGTACACGTCGCGCGATGCGCCCGTGAGCGTACGCAACGCGTTTTCGAGATGATTCGGGGTCCAGACCTCGTCAGAGTCAAGAAAGGCAACAAAATCCGTGTCGACCACCACGCTGTGGAGCCCCACATTTCTGGCCACAGCAGGTCCGCCGTTACGCTGTGTCTGGAGCAGTTGAGTACGAAGCCCTGGGGGTTGATCGAAGCCCTCAAGTTCGGAATTGGGGCTATGAGGGGAGTGATCATCAACGATAAGAACGTCAATCGAACAACCTGTCTCAAGGATGGTCTGAGAAGCGACAGATTGGAGAGCGCGTACGAGAAAGCCCGCGTCTATCTGATAATAAGGAATAACTACTGCAATTCTTGCGCGACCTGTATCACCGCTCCCATTGCGCCAGTCCTGAGGAAGACTCTTATTCACGCCACGCCCGCCATTCACCAAGCGTGAAGGCGAACTTCACATAGCTGTCGATCCAGTCTACCCCGCGTCCCAAGTGCCTTTTGCGTAGATAGGTTAAGTACTGTGTGAAAAGCGCTCGTATCATCCAACGCGGGACGTTGCCTTGTTGCTCTGGTGAAGCCTGAAGCTGATACCTTCGGTCCACTTCCCCATGCCCGGCAAAGTAGGAACGCAAGTACGAAAGCCTCTGACGAAATGGCTCGATCTTGTGGAGTACCCCGACGTTCCCAAGCCAAACACCTGGTAACCCGTGATCCAAAATGGATGCGATGACGGCCTCCTCTTCACCCGACAGCATGGCCTTTCCCGATCGACCTAGGTTCGGGTCGTACTTAAAACGTTTCTGTACCGCGGTTAATGTCGCGTAGTTTGCACCGAAGGGCTGATGTGATCGCGAGATTTGTACCCCATGACCCGGGGCTTCGCGAACTGCATACGCGTTCGCCACTCGCCGCCACCCGACGCGAAGCCACTCCGGTGAGTGCCCACCGAAATCTGGCACGATACTGCCACCCATCACGGCCGGGTTACCGAACTCCAGCGCGGCGTTGGCGTAGTTTTCTACCCAGCTCTCAGGGACGCGTACGTCGTCATCTGTCCATAGGATATAGTCTGAATCGCACTCATCAATCGCACGGTTGCGTGCATTTGATAAACCCTGTTTGCGCTCGATCACCGAGGTTAGCGGTAGTTTACGAGCGTGCCTGGCAACGACGCCCTGGGTATGGTCTTTGGAGCCGTTGTCAACCACAAGGACCTTCCAATCGATAGATGGGCTAACCTGCATCCTGCTCATCGCCGCAAGGCAGCCATCGAGTAGTTCGGCCCTATTCCAAGTGCAAACAACGACGGTTATGCTTATCTCGCTCATGTCGTTAGTTCACAATCGAAGGGAGTCAGTAAAAAACGAAATGGCCCTCATTTGGGCCTCAGGCAACTGCACCTGTGGCCAGAGATGTAAAGCGGTCTCCGGCGGCAAGCAGCTCATCCCAGGTACCGTGCTCCGAAACGGTTCCGTTGTGCAAGACAAAAATCTCATCGCAGTCCCTTACGGTGCTCAATCGGTGCGCAACAAGAAAAATCGTTTTATCCCCGGATAGGTTGCGGATTGCCTGCATAACGCTGCGTTCAGTCTCATTATCGAGCGCGCTGGTTGCCTCATCGAAAACTAGCACCGATGGGTTACGGTACAGAGCTCTCGCGATACCGATACGTTGTCGCTGGCCACCGGAAAGGCGTACACCCCGCTCACCAATCACGGTGTCGTAACCTTCTGGCAGGTCACGGACGACAAAGTCGTGGAGATTGGCCAGCCGCGATGCACGATACACCGCTTCCAGATCGATCTCGTCTGCGGGCTCACCCAACGCGATGTTCGCAGCCACACTCTGGTCTGCTAGAAAAATGTGCTGAGGAACATAGCCAATGGTGGCCTGCCAGCGCGACACTACTGAAGAATCAAGTCGCTTTTCATCTATGTATATCCCCCCTTCCGAAGGCTCGAGTAGCCCGAGGAGCAGATCAAGCAACGTACTTTTGCCTGCTCCAGAAGAGCCGACCAGGCCAACGGTGGTCCTAGCACTGACACGCAGATTTATCCGGCGTAAAGCGTGTTGATCCGCACCGGGGTAACGGTAGACCAAATCTCTGACAGAGATTTCCTCTTGAGGAACCAGAGGGTTTGATCGATCCGCGGCGCTAGGAAGCGCGCGTTTCTGCGCATTAGAGGTCAGATCAGATAGCACCGCATCAACCGAAGCCATATTGAATTTGATATCTGCGAAAGCACCAAAAATCTTGTTGACCGCAGGAATCAGCTGCTTGCCGGCGAGGCCATAGAGACCAATCAGTGGAAGTGCGCTGCCGATCCCCGCTTCATCGCTCATCAGGTAGAGGCACACCAACAAGACGCCGCCGAACGCAAGGGCTTCCATCGCGTACTGGGGCAAGCCTTTCAGTAGGGCCGAGTTGGCCTGGTGTCGGGCGATACGGTGCGACGGTTCTCGATAACGCTCGATGTATTGAGCCTCGCGGCCAAGCAATCTGATTTCCTTGGCACCGGCGAAAGCCTCAGCGGCTGCCGTGAAGCGCTTACGATTGGCTTCGATACGGTCCTTGCCAATTCTTGCGAGCCAGGACTTTGAGAAAAAATACACCGCCGCATAGCTCACCGAAATAGTGCAAGCGACGCTGAGCGCGAGAGCCGGGTTCACAACGACCAGCAGGGCAATTATGGAGAGGGTTAACAGAATGAAACCGATGACACGCATAGCAGGCAAAAGCGCACCACTCACCGCCAGACCGGTCTCTTGCAACACAGTCTTCGCCAGATCATTAGAGTTACGCTGGAGAAAGAACGTATAGGGGCGGCGAAGATAGTCACCCATAAGTCTTCGGGAGAGCTGATACTGCTGCATTTGGGAAAAGCGCGTCACTACCCACTGAGATGCCGCGGCTAACGCGGTTCCAATAGTAAACACGACGAACGCTGCGACGCCGAGGAAATACAAGAACGACCGTCGCGATTCAAAGTCCAACGCGTCGTACAAGAACGCAAGCGTGGAGACACGTTCAATCATCCCCGGATCGGCCAGCACCGATAGGAAGGGCATAACCGCCGCAACACCGACCGCCTGAAAAAATGCGGTTATCACCATCAGCAAGAGGATCAGGGCGAAACGACTGCGGTAATACGGATCGAGCAGTGCGTAGAGTTTTTTTACTGTAACCAGCATTCAATGCCTATCGGGTCAGCTATTTAGGTCGCAAACAAACAGCAAACAAACTCACCCAGAACCTCCAGTCCGGCCGGCACGGCCAGGAGCAAGCCTTGCGTACGCTACATAACGAGCTAGCGACCGCCATTTTACGTCGATCTCAGATTTCTACCCAGCGATAGACTGTGACTATGTCTACAGCTTGAAAGACCATATGGTCGCGGGTAGCCGTTCTTGACACTGTAGTCTGTGTCCCGTGTTAGCGTCAGCACTAATTCGGGTGAACTTTACGGTCGTTAGCGTCCGTCAGCACCCTTAACTTAGGCCGTCGCGACAGAACGGAAGAATTCCATCTTGGTTACATCGAGGGAAGAGACCGGCCTTTCACCGGTGTACGGATTCATTTACTGAGGACTGCTATATGAATGTGGGTATCTTCTACCCAGACGCTTTGCCAGCCAGTTTTCGCGTGTGCGCGGACAATATCTCAGCTGAATTGGAGCAACTGAACGTTCGGGTACTCAAGATTAAAGAGCTGAATGCGATTCCCTCTGATGTAGACGTGCTGTGGGATCCAAGGGCCGGCGGCGGCAACCCTCCACCAGCGGCTTTATGCGGGCTGCGAGCGCCGCTCGTCGTGACTCTTCACGGTGTGGCACCGATGGCTATACCATTACTTGAATATTACGGGGGCCTGCGGGCCGCCTATGCCGGGTGGCGATCAAATCGCAGGAAGGTTGCTGCGTGGCGAAAGCTTGAACCGTTTTGCGCTGAGGTCGTCACAGTTTCGAGTAGCAGCCGTTCCAGCATCTTGTCCAAGCTGCCAATACCCGCTGAGAAGGTATCCTATGCCTATAACGCGGTGGACCACGGAATCTTCACCCAGCTACCTGCGACCAATCCGCCATCGAGCCGGGCCCCGTACTTTCTACATGTTTCCAATGACGAGAAGAGAAAGAATGTCGATCTGATTTGCCGGGCGTATCGGGCGCTACCTGGATCGGACAAGCCCAGACTAATTCTCAAGCTTACGAAACGAAATAAACGCTACGAAGGAGAAGGTGTTGAAGTCCTAACCGGCCATCTGAGTGAAGCACAGCTTATCGATCTATATCAGAACGCGCTGTCTTTCATCTTTCCATCGGCCTTTGAGGGATTCGGGATTCCGATCGTCGAGGCTATGGCTACTGGTTGCCCGGTGATTACATCAAAGTTCCACGCCTGTGCCGAAGTAGCGGGAGACGCAGCGCTGCTCGTTGATCACGCACACCCTAATGAATTGAGAGACGCGATGTCGTCGCTAGCTCAAAGCGAATCGCTACGCGATGACTTGCGAAACCGTGGTCTAGTCAGGGCTCAGGCATTTAGCTGGGCCGCGACCGCGGAGCACTACAAACAGGTCTTTGAGAATGCAGTTCGGGACTCTGCGAACGGCTAGAATGGGAGCCGTTCCCGAACTGGTAAGAGATGGCGTGCTGCAAAGCTTCGGAAGTAGGTAGTCGTCACTAGTGCCTCCTCATCTGGTCGTGTAAACCGATTTTTGTAGCTGTTCTCGCCACCTGCCATGAAATCGTAATATCTAAGTCCGCGCCGACTACTCTCTTCGATTGCCAAGAGGTGGCAAACGTTTCCCGGAGAAAGATCCGAAAACTGCTGAATGTCGACTCCGGACTGATAAAAGAAAGCAGTATCCGCTTCGCAAAGGCAGTAGTGAGCAGCGATAGGGCTACCACCTATCCAAAGACTGAATAGGATCAACCGATCGCGACTTAGCAGTTCGAGCACGAGATCGCGATGAAAATCCGTGAACTGCTGTGTTGCGAACGCGCCGGGCTTGCCAACTGTGTTCCAGCGCTGGGAATGCAAGTTTACCAAGGTACGAAAATTCTGCATCGAAGTTTCTTCGTCGATTGACCAACGCACTTCGAAGCGTTGCAGCGCTTCTATTTTACGCCGTTTCCTTCGCAACGAGCTCCGCGTTTTAGAAGAAAGACCGAACGGCCTCTCTGCGTCGTCTATGCGAAGACGGTATCGATAACCTGATCTAACTGACGACCGGTAACGCATAACTTGCGAAAACCCCCGATCAAAGTCTACGGCTCGATGTGGAAGGACCCTGGCGAGCGTCAACGACTGTAGACTCCGCTCGGCAACGACTGCATCGAACAGACAATCCGTGCACCTGTCCTGCCATGAAGGTAAACAGAGAACGTCCAAGTATTCGGCACAGGTCTCGGATGCTTCTGGCTCTCCGGTTCCCACGAACGCGATGCGCCTTCCCAGCCCCGGTACGCGTCCATTTCTGGAGACGTACATTGGCGCTACACCAACGAGAGAATCGCCCTGGTAGCAAACGAGTATCCAGGGTTTGTGGACAACATCGCGATAGTGATCGAGCCAGTTGACCGTCCAAAAGAAAGATTGAAATGGAGTGCGGGCTTCGACTCTTTCGAATAGCTCATTCCACTGCCATTCGAGTGCCTTTATGGCGCTACTATCAGTAACAAGCTGCCAGTGAAAAATAGCGCTTCGCCTTGGAAATCAGTATGGATCTACCCAACAACACCAGCCCAATTGGCGCCCTTTCGTTCGAAGGTTGACTGAGCGCAGACTAGCAACCGTGAACATGATGAGGGCTATCGGAAGTTGTAAGTCAACGATAGAGTCAGCCGCTGCTCAATGAAGCTGTTGGCCCGTTGGTTACCGCTTTGGTCAGAGTAGCGATACTGCAGCACTGCACGGCTTTGAGGTGAAAGCCTTCGCGATAAGCCCGCAGTATATTGATAGATCTCAAATCCCTGAGCTTCCTGCTCGCCAGGCAATGTATTCGACTGCTGGTTCTCCTGCCATCTGAAACGTAAGAAAGCGTCACTCTTTTGGCTCAGCCGTCGAGTTACGGATGCCAAAGCACTCCGAAATGAGCCTTCGCGCTCGTTTGCAAAGACTGTCTGTTCGGACTCAGACAATGCGAGAGAGAACACCGTTCGACGCGCTGTAAAGAGATACCGAAGTATGAATCGATCGTTCAGTATCGGCTGATTCCCTACAAAGGTTGGTGTGGATATGCTGCCGATGTCATCTCCGGGAAGAAAGCTGGGATCCTCGGGATCAATGTTGTCCGGAAGGTCTCGCTGATCGCCCGCTCGGAGATTTCTTGGAAACTGAACAGATCTAAGATAGGACGCCGTGATTAACGATCGCTTGTGCCGATAACTCACATCGGCGCGCGGCGCATTTCCGAAAAATCGTTCTCCGTAGCCTGCGCCGACCGAGATTCGGGCGTTAGGTGTCCAACGTACTCCCGCGTCCCAATAGCTGCCATCAACGTCGTCAGACTGCGACGTAAAGACGTTGTCCTCCTCGCCGACCTTTGCATCCAGCGACCAATCGCGGGTAAGGCGAAAGATAGACTGTAACTCGGCTCTGGCTAGGCGATTAGTGAACTCCGGTAGAACCCCCTGCTCCTCAAAGGTAACTTCCTGATACTGCGCCGCTACACGAAACGACAGCCTGGTGGCCGTAGGGATCATCCCAGCATCGAAGACGACTAAATCTTGCTGGCTATCACCGAACCCCACGTTCACGGAGTTATATTGCTCGGTATAGTTGTAACGCAAAAGGTAATTGAGGTTGTTTCGATACTGGCGACTGATTGTGGCCCCGGCGCCATACTGGTACGTAATATTGGTGTTCCCCAGCGCATTCAGGTTCTCGCTGCCGCCCGCAGCAAAAGGGTTAATGGGATTCTGTGATGCCCTCGCGGTCGCATCCAGCACAAGCCAGTTGTCTACGGCATCAACAGATGCCGCGAAGTTCACGCGAGGAACCCAAGCCTCGCGGTTGCGAAGATTGCCGCCAAAGCCCTGATTGTTACAACGAATATCACTGTCACCCAAAGTGTTGTACTGGGCCGCGGCCTGTAGCGCCATTCTGGCTCTGGCTCCCGTGCCGCTCATCCGAATCGAGGGTGTGAAAATACCAACGAACTTACCCTCCTCGTCGTCAGGAGCCAGGCAA
Organism: Pseudomonadota bacterium; assembly: GCA_039025875.1. Lineage (GTDB taxonomy): Bacteria > Pseudomonadota > Gammaproteobacteria > Pseudomonadales > Halieaceae > Congregibacter. The sequence goes on along the minus strand of JBCCNK010000083.1, from coordinate 2,450 downwards.
ACGTTGTCGGTGTAGTACGATGACGCGCTAACAGCCGGCTGCGTCACCCACTCTGCACTTACGGACTCAAAGCTTGTCGCAGCGAGTGCAAGCCCCGCGGCCAGAAACCTACGCTTGGCAGAAATACGGCCACGGAGGCCTTGAGCTACGGGATTCACCCGAAAGCCAGCGTAACTGGAATACCTCGTTTCGTTCGGACCACAGTCATTCTGCGGTCCAAAGGGCGCAAGCGATTCAAGCATCGCTCACGCTTGACTCAGTGACCACCTCGGGCGAACGGGAGTGTTGGCGAGCCTGATCATAGCCGTAGCCGTAGCCATAACCGTAGCCGTAACCATAGCTACCGACACCCAGTAGTTTCGAGCGTCGTCGTGATGCCTTGTTTAGCACCACGCCAACGATTTTGTCCTCCCCGATGTGCTCGAGCGCCTCGTCAATGGCGGCCTGGGGCGTTTTATCCGCGGCCGCAACAAACACAATCTGGCCCATGAAGGACGCTAGAACTCCGGCTTCGGTGGTGAGCAGTAATGGTGGGGAATCAAAGACGATAATGCGATCGGGGTAACGCGCAGACAACTCTTTCATAAATTCATGCATGGAATCGCTGGCGAGGAGTTCCGTCGCTCGCTCAGACACGTTACCGGCCGGGATGATTCTCAGATTAGGTATATTGGTCTGCATGATGACCTCGGGCGGGGTCACCGAGTCGTTTTCCAGCAGGTCAATAAGTCCGGCACTCCCTTCAGGAATACCCAAAATCCGTCCAGCGCTGGCGCGAATCACGTCTGCATCAATGAACAGCACATTTGTGTCCTGTTCCATCGCCATACTGACAGCGAGGTTTATCGAGGAAAACGTTTTGCCGTCTCCCTGCAGCGCACTGGTTACCATTATGAGATTGGACAGGGTGCTTTCGCGTTCCGCAAGATCACGTGCATTCTTGAGCAGCGGCCGCTTAATTGTCCGGTACTCCTCGGCTATTCGGCTTCGTGGCGTCGTCGGGGTTAGGAATCCCTGGTCTGCTAGCACTTCAAGCGGCAGTTCGTGATACCGGGATTCCTGACCTGAACGCTCGTCACCGGCATCCTCATCGGTAGATCCTTGCGTTGAGATCGCCAGTTCCGGTACAACCGCAGATGCAGTGACTTCTCGAAGGTGGTCAGCCTCGGTGGACCCAAAAGTTTCCGCCGAAGTTGGACGCGCCCCCTCAGGTCCATCACGACGTGTATCGTCATCGCCCGGGCGTTGTTTTTTCTGCGTTACCGCTTTTTCGATGATGCTCATTACACTATGCCTACACTGCCCCTAGACTATCCCTGAAGTTACAAGAACCCCAGAAAACGCTGCCAGAAGCGTTGCGCAGGTAACGCTGAATCCGGCAAGACGCCAACGATCACGCCTGATCGCGGCGACATCTTTGTTGAACGTAACTACTCCCAATAACGGCAACCCAGTGTTTTCAGCGAGCGTGCGCGCATCGGACACCTTGGGTTTGATCATCGACGCCACAAGCGCGACGAACACACCTAGGCCCAGTGCCCCGACCAGTACTAGCGCATGAAAGAGCAGTTTATTGGGCTCACTAGGACGTAGCGGCACGAATGGCGGATCGATTACACGAAACGTCACGTCACTTGCATTATCTTCAACGTCCTGCGAGATACGTGCCGACTCGCGGCGCTGCAACAGGTTCTCGTGTTGCCCCTTGACCACCAGATAATCCCGGTCCAGCTGCTTCAGTTCGGCCTCAATTTCCGGTATTTGATTTACCTTCTGGTCCAGTTCGTCAGTGCGACGCTCGTACTCAGCGACTCGCACCTTAAGTTCAGCCACGGTCCCTTCCGCCTGCGCCAGCAAAGCACTCAAGTCCTGATAAAGAGGGTTCTCAGGGCTAATCGCACCAGACAGGTTCTCTTTTAAGGCAGCAAGCTCCTGCTCGCGCTTTGTCTCCAGTTCCTCAATTAGTCCGCTTATTCGACGAACCTCGGGATGTAGCTCGGTGTACTGAGCGAGCAGTGCATCCTGCCGTATCCTCAACTGCTGAATGCGTGTTTCAGAGGCGGTTGACACGCCACTTTTGAGCAAACTGTCAGCGAGAACTGAGCCGTCTCCGTTGAGTTGTCGCTCTAACTCATCCCTACGATTCTCCGTTTCTTCCAGAGTGAGCTGCGCCGACTCTAGTAGCCTTCGGGATGTCTGCAGCCGACTGTAATAGTCTCCACCGAATGCTCCGGGGAGCACATCAACATGCTCCTGCTTGAACTTTGCTAGTCGCCCCTCCGCCTCTATAAGCCGCTGCTCGTAGTCCTCGATCTGCTCGTCAAGAAACGTTTGAGCCCCCGAACTGTCGTCGCGCTTACCGCTCAGAGAGCTTTCGATAAACACCGTGATCAAGGACTGGGCGATACGGCGAGCCGATTCACGATTACGGTGCGTTACCGTTATGTTGT
>JBCCNK010000082.1:0-13003 GCA_039025875.1 Pseudomonadota bacterium | reverse complement strand
TGCGCAAGAGCCTGATTGGCTACTACTAGCGACGTCCAGCAGAACAAGACGGCTAATAACTTGAATTTCATCTTATTGATACTCCATGAGTAGATGTTCGAAAGAGTTTGTAACAGCAATTATCGTGCTAGGTATCGTTAAAACTTTGAATATTAATCAGATGCCTGAGATCTGGTTCGCACATCAGACGACGAGTGTTAAATATTCCGACACTCTTTAACCTGCTGACAGCAGGTCCCTATTTCAATCGCAATCGCCAGTAGCCCTATCTCAGCGCCGCAGCCACGTCGTCTCTGACCAGTTTTTCCAGCGTCTGAGAGCTTGCGTCGCGTTCAGAACCTCGGGCACCGAACGTGCTGGCTGCGGCTGCAAGGTGAACTTGGAACAAAAAAAAGCGCGCATCCATATGCATGGATGCGCGCTGTTGTTGCCTGGCTAAGTCCCGTTAGGGAGCCGGTGTCGCGCAACCCGGTAGGGTGCACTCCAGCGTAACCAGTCGTGCGTCAAGTACGTTGATCACTCCATCGCCATTCATATCGCGAGGATCATCCGGACCATCGGCCGGTGAGTTACGCGCGGCGAAGATCAAGTCGACATCGGCTCGGTCTACAAAGCCGTCTTCGTTGATGTCACCGGGGACTGGAGGCTCCGCGATCGACACATCAACGGTACCTTCGACGACCTCGGAGCCGACAGAATCAACCTCACTACTCACTGTTGACGTGACCGTGGTACCCACCGGTGCCTCGTCGAGAGTCGCCTGGTAGGTCAGCACAACCGGGTCGGGTGATGGGCCTGTCAGGTCGAAGCAGATCGCGAAGTCATCCTTGACGGCGACGGTGTTGAATGCGACCTGTGTACCGCTCGACCCGTCAGCATTTTCAACCCCTATCGTGCCGAAGTTGCTGCCAATCGCATCGTAGTTCTCGAGATTGTCGTACGCCATGATGATCTCGTAGGCGCCCGGCGAATCATCAACCCCTCCAAAGATCGCCATTTGCATGTCGATCCTATCTGCGCCCGGTACCCCCGAAGGAGTCCAGACGCTCATGTTGTCGTACTCAAGGAGCGACAGGTTGGGGCCCGCACTACCCAGGCTAACACCTTCTACAGAGCCCGGAGTGGTAACGGCAGGTGGAATTACAAAGTCCCGCCACAAGATGGCCATCAGACTATTAGGCAGATCGCCACTCGGTATCGGCTGGTTAAAGAACGGTGTTCCGCTGTTAGCCGCCGGATCTCCGAAGAAAGCAAAGCCGTCGTCGGTAAAGTTGAAGCCACCGGTGAATGTCTCCCCGAAGAAGTTGAAGTTCTGACCCGGGAAGCCGCTGAACGTCACGGAGTCGCCGGTCAGATCAGGCTGCGGGAAGATACCAAACCCTTCAAGGTCAGCATATGGACTGTCACCCGTGCCGGAGGCCGCCGGTGAGAAGGGCACAGCACATGCTGCCGTTTCGTCACTGTTGATCACCGGGTAGCTAGGTGGTGTGTTAAGCAGCGAGGCTTGCGACACATCCCAGGTAATCATTCCATCCTTAACCGTACCGCCTCCTGTTACGGAGTCGGGTATTAGGGTAAGGCCAGCCGGAACCTCAGCCGCGATCGCGTAGTTTCTCTCCTCGGGCGTTCCGTTGGCTGCTACCTCAATTGAGAACGTCACAGCCTCGCCGGGATCGGCGCTATCGGTGCTAGCAAAGAAGTTAACGTCGTCTGGCCCCCGACCGATGGTCACAGGGATGGTTCCGACGTTGCTCGGGTTAGCCGCATCAGTACCCAGGGTTACCGTGCCAAAGTACAGCGTACCGACTTCGGGCTCGGGTAGATCCCAGACTAGGCGCACATCGAACGGCACAAGCTGCGGGACTGAGGCGGGTGCGATAACCGAAAGGTTACCCGTTGGCCCACCGACCAGTGCATAGCTGAGCACCAGATCATCGGGCGTCTCTGTCGATCCGCCCCAGTTCTGGACTAGAACCCAGACGTTACCTGCTCCGAACGTGCCTGTGAGATCACAGACCTCGGTTGCAGATGCAGACGTACTACGGCACAGCTCCTCAGAAGAGTCCGGCAGCCCGTTGCCATTGGTGTCGAAGCCAACGAATAGGTCCAGATCAGGTGAACTCGTCGTCGCGTCTTCGGTGAACGCTACAAACCTCGTCTCGCCTCCTGTCGTTGGAACCACAATGAAGTCAACACCATCGCTCAGATCATCGAAAGCCGATCCATTCGCACTGTCCCTAAGCAGGCTCATGTCGGTGGACGTCGCCGCCACGAGGCCACCTACAGCGGTCTGAAGATCAGTGATCTCGACGGACTCGATTCCTTCGATCAAGTAGGAATCTGCATCTCGGCCTGCGAGGATTGATACATCTCCCGGCAGTTCGCCGCTAGCCGGAATGATGGCCATCGTCAGATGCTGTTCGGGGCCATCACTATCGCTAGGCGTCATATTGACACGTCCGAAGACCCAATCCTCAGCCGGCAGTCCGGAGCTGTTTGCGGTGACCTCAATCTCCTGGCTCTCACCTGATGCCAGAGTGAAGCTGGTCGGGCTAACCGAGATGAATACGTCGGGCGAAGATACATCCCAAGTGCCACCTTCGGTGGCGGTAACGGTGCGCGTCCACGTACATTCAAACACGCAGCTCTCATTCACGAGAGCCGCGACATTAAGTGTCTTGGGATCACCACCAATTCCCGGATCCGCGTCTTCAAAACTGGTGCTGGTTTCATCGAGTAGCAGCCCAGCGTTGACCGCTTCGGCCACTTGCACGCGACCAGCGCCAAAATCGAATGGATCTGCCGGGGTCGTGCCGTCTTCCTTGACAAGATCCCAGGTACCGGTAGTCATAATTGCTGAGAGGATCTCCGCGTCGGTCCACTCTGGGTGTGCCTGCTTCAGCAGCGCTGCAGTACCGGCAATGTGCGGGCTCGCCATCGAAGTACCGGCGATGGCGCCGTATTCACCAGCTACCGCCGGTGTTTCGGACGGTGTGCCAGCGTAGAGGATGGCAATAAGCTCTACCTGTTCTGGTGTGAGCTCTGCACCTGCCGCCAAGATGTCGACCCCGGGTGCCGCCGTATTAGGCGCGAGAATATCGAACCCAGTGTAGGGGCCACGCGAGCTGAAGTCGGCCAGATTGTCGCCGGCAGCAGGATCGCTGATGGCTTCTAACGCGGCCGTTACAGTACCAGTGTGACTATCTCCGCTTGCGAGCCATGTTCGCATTAAAGCCGCATCTGCTGCGTTGATGTGAATGGCTGGGATGACGTGGAAGTCATTGTTGACTGACGTCGCACCACCGTCCGTGTTGCCTAAAATGAAGCCCCCGGCTCCGCCATCGCGAACGTTTTGGCCTTTCGCTACACGGGCGATTGCACCCCGATCGCACATTACGATCTGATCGGAGGTAAAGGTGCCTTCCGGGAAGGGATCTAGACACTGCTCAGGCTGAGTATCGTTGTCGCTCCCGTTGGACGTCGGAAAGTCGCCCGCATACACGATGTTTCCCGTTATCGCACCGGAGACGGCCCGACCCGTGATATCAGCCGGTGGGGTTGTATCACCACCTGCCATGTCTTCGAGAAACTTCGGAGGGAACGAACGATCATGCGTCGTTGCCGCTACGCCTGCCACCCAGGGTGCGTTGCCGGCCGCTTCGGCCGTACCGGCACCTGGACCGCTGTTGCCAGCTGAGTTGGCCACGAATATGCCCGCAGCGCGCGCGTTCAAAAACGCCAACGCCTGAGTCGATACCCAGGGGCTGCCGGCCGGCGAACCAATCGAGTGGTTCAGCACGTCAACCACGCCATCGGTGATGGCCTGGTCCACGGCTGCTGCAATGTCTGAGAAGAAACAAGACGGAGCACACACCTTAAACGCAACGATGTTCGCATGCGGTGCTACCCCCGCGATTTGATCAAATACAATTGAGCCTGGGTTGCCGTCCGCATCGGGCAGTGCAACGTCGTTTACGACGTTACCGGCGGCCGTAGCTGCAACGTGAGAGCCATGACCGTCCGTGTCCCGCGAGGGCGGGTCCCCTGGAATCAGTGCCTCATCGGGGGGATCACTGGTCTGCGAATCAAGGAACGTATAAGCACCGATAAGCTTTGAGTTACACAAGTCAGCGATCGTTGCGCATTCCCCCAGGTAAGTGCCTTCGCCGAGAGGGTTTATTACGGTGTAGCCGTCTCCACCCGTTGCTGCGAAAGAGGGGTGCGCGTGGTTGATACCGCTGTCGATAATGCCGACCACGGTGCCCTCACCTAAGTAAGACACGCCACCCGTCGCGGTGCCGTCCCACACCTGATCGGCTCCGATAAAAGGTACGCTGGTGGGAGTCGAAAGCTCGACAGCTTGGTCGCGCTCAACGGCGCGGACGCCGGGCATAGCGGCGACTTTAGCCGCGGTTGCCGCTGACATCCTCACTACAGCGGCGTTCAGCGCGTGCTGGTGCGTGCGTACGACCTCGATCGCCCCGGCTTCGTTCGATATTTTGTCGAGCATGGCGTTCTGCTCGGACTCCAGCTGGCTGGCTTCCTGAACGGCCTCGGGCGACTGGATATCAACAGACTCTACCGGTTGGCCGGAAATGCGCTCTAAGGTCGTCGCAATAGCCAGTGGCACAGCGTTACGATCAAACTGGATAATGTAGCGCGCTTCCGCTGAGCTGCTCCCCGATGCTGAATCGGGCTCGAGAGTCTTTCTAGTGATCTTTTTTGCCGTCGCAGATGTGAGTTCGGACACATCCGGCATAACGCGCGGCGCGGCGGATGACACCGACCCCGTTGTCGCAGCTATCAGCGTTAGCGATAGCGCGGTAAGAGTTCCCCTACGGATCATAAATTTTTCTCCGATATTTTTTGTTTTGTCCGCTCGCATGCTTACGCGAGCCGTAGACGGCTTGCATTGTCTAGTAAAACGCAAGCCAGCTACAAGCATTGGTACAAACTTAATATCGAAAAACTGTTTAGAGCCGAGTAGTCGGTGGTGGTTCGGGAGCCGAGCCGTGGCTCGTGAGGCCCCGTGGTCTAGCGACCAGCCTGACGTTTGTTCAAAAACAAGCGAAAAGCGAGTGGCAACGAACTGGGCGTGTCGTTTGCATGTCTACGTTATGTTGGGTCCAGGGAGCTCCGTCCAGGCGCAGGTGTTTCGATAGAGGCTGGGGGCTCACATAGGAATGGTGTACCACCTCTCGAACCATGGAACTCATAGTCCTTCCCAGCAGTACGCAGTACGATGCGTACACCCGGTGTAAGAACCATCTTGTAGCCACGATCCGGCATCGGGCAGCCCATGGCACTCGAGCGCCAGACCACGCGTTCGGCGTAAAGAATTTCGACATCACCCGGACTTAGGTTTTTCTCCCCAAGCCGTTCTACCAAGTCCGCCGATGCCTGTTCGACCATGGTGCGCATTTGTTTGTCTAGAGCATTCGCTTCCGTCGCGGCCATCGGTGCCTCGTGGTTTTTATCCCGTTGAGATGAACTTTCGCCCAATCCAAGCTCCGTAGCCACCGAGCTGTGGCAGGCCAATGCCACTGCAAGCATCAGGCCCAGCTGTTTTTCGTTGTTCATTCCGACTCGTCTCATTATGTATTGCCTGCCTTAAAGTGGGCAGACAATCGACAGTACCTATTTCACCCTATCGACGCGCCTGTACCACAGGTCTAGGCCTTCGCTGCCTTCGGCTGTGGCCGCCTGTATTTCCAGCCAACGACCGGCGATTCACATTCGAATGGGCGCCATCGCCAAGGCATCACTAACTCAGGCATCACTAACTCAGGCATCGCTAAACCAGGCATCACTAATAAGTGGCTTCATTCGTCTGGTTTGCGATTCGACACTGGCTCCCGTTTTCCCGTGACCTCGTCTCAGCATGGGCATAGCGATAGCGTCAGTGTTTAGAGATATCGCTTCTGTGCTCCTATATTATGCGCACTGCTCGAAGTAGATGCCGGGTTACCAGAACCAAAGCGTCACCCTATTTACGACCTTATCCTACCGCTAAAGTTGCACCGGCCTTGTTGAGGAACAGCTCAGTTAGTCACCGATAGATAGGAGTTGCAAACGATGGAGAGGTTTTATTGCGCAAAGCCAGCCCTGGTTGCGCTTCTATCTGTCATCGGCGTCATTGGACTTGAATGGGTTCCGCTGCAAAAGACTGCCCAGGCTGCCGATGCAGAGGTCCCCGAAGTGCTGATCATTGCAACGGGCGGGACGATCGCCGGCGTCCAAGACGATCCCAATGACCCCAGTCGCTATCGGGCCGGCAGCCTCAGTGCGGCCGAGATACTGGCATCGGTTCCCGAGCTTGAGAAATACGCGCGGGTCAACACACTGCAGTTCAGCAACATACCCAGCACCGAGATCCAACCCAGCGATTGGGTGCGCCTGTCTACGTTGATCACTCGTCTTCTGCGAGAGCAGGATAACCTAGCCGGGGTGGTGATTACCCACGGTACAGATCGACTTGAAGAGACGGCTTTTTTTCTCCATCTGACGGTCGGATCGCCTAAGCCCGTGGTGATGGTTGGTGCGCAGCGGCCGGCGACCGGAACCGGTGCAGATGGGCCTGCAAACCTTCTCGCGGCTGTCAAAACTGCAGTGTCTCCCTTGTCCGGTGACCGGGGCGTATTGGTTGTGATGGACGAGCGAATTCTATCGGCGCGGGAAGTCCGAAAGGATTATCCCAGGGTTGGCGGATTCCAGACGGGTCGTATTGGCCTTGTAGGGGGAGAGGGCCCGGAATATCTCTACTCACCGACCCGCCCGCACACACACCGATCAGAATTCATTATTGATGACGAGCTCGAGCTCGTTGATGTGCCCCTGGTGTTCTCTTATTCCGGTGGCCTGGGGAACTATTTCCCCAAGAGCACAGCGGGGCTCGTCATAACTACGACAAATACGACCTGCGATGAAAGACTTGCGCTGCAGGTGCTCGCCCGGGCCGGCACCGCTGTCGTCACTGCTTTTCCGACCGGCCAGAGCATTCGAAAACTCAGGCCTACGGAGGCGACCGCACCTAAGCGTGCCCGGGAGAGTTGCGCAAGACTTGCAGGTGATCCCCGGTGGGAAGGCGAGTGGATCCCGCCCATTCCCGCGCAAATGCTGACGCCACAGAAAGCGCGAATTCTGCTGATGCTTGCATTGACCAAGACGCAGGAACGGGAGGCCCTCGCCGAGCTCTTTTCCCGCTACTAATCAGAGATACGACTCGTGTTAAAACCTGCTCTCATCACTCATCCACGATGAGCTTCACCCAGATCCGCTGAGCGTCACTCTTGTTGGCCGTTTGAAGTGCGGTTAAAAAGCTCTTGGAACCGGATCCTGGGTGAACGGCTGGGCGGCCAATAAGAGTCCTTTGCTGCCAGCATCACCCTGCTCCACGCCTATGTAACGGTAACGTAGCGGGGTGATAATGCGCTCGCCGCTAAGCCTCGTCCGTCAAATTCACAGAAGCGAAGTTCCCCGGTCTTTCGGCAGTGCCCAGGAGAATCCTGCCGCGTCCACGCTACTCGTCCGGATCTCCACAAACTCTATTCGTTGAGCAGGCACTGCTTGCTTCCGTCCACGAAATGTAAAGATTTCGCGCCGTATTTCATTGTTATGATAATAATAATGATTATCATATCAAGTAACATCCACAGTAAGCGTGCGGCAGCTTTTCGGCTTTTCGGCTTTTCGGAGTGCGGATCCATTGGCTGCCGACTTTTCATGCTTCAAACAGCGGTAATGAGGCGAATGCACATGGCTCCAAAAATCTCTCACCTGACCAGCGCCAATTCTCTCGTATCCACAATTCGATGGCATCGCTCAGGGGTTCCTAGGGGCGTAGAGCGCCGAACGTGGACTCCCTTGCCGCTTGCGATTGCCGTCGCACTAGGAAATTGCACGGCCCTGGCGGAGGAAGAGCCGTCGTTGAGTGAACTCGAGACGGTGACAGTAGTGAGTACGCGAACCGAGCGGACACTCGGCGAAGTAGAAGCCACCATTTCTGTCTACGACCAGGAAGACATCGAGCGCATGTTGGTGCGTGATATCCAGGATCTTGTTCGCTACGAACCCGGGGTGAGTGTCGGCGGCACTGGCAGCCGCTTTGGATTGGACGGGTTCACGATTCGGGGAATAGGCGGCAACCGAGTGCTTACGCTGATCGACGGTATCCGTGCTCCGGAAGAGTTTTCGTTCGGCCCGTTTCTGGAGTCACGCCGGGACTTCGTTGACGTCGACACGATCTCGCGAATCGAGATAGCGCGAGGCCCGGTCTCGACGCTGTACGGTAGCGATGCGTTGGGCGGTGTCGTTGCGATTACAACCCGCGCACCCAATGAGTATGTGGGCGATGACGACAACACCTATGCTGACCTCAAGACGGGTTACAGCAGCGAAGACAATAGTTTTATCGGTACCTTTAACGGAGCCTACGGGACCGATAAGTTGGCGGGCCTCCTTACTTACACCTATCGAACCGGCGAAGAGACGGAAACCACTGGCGATGTGGGGGGTACAGGCCCAATGCGGTCAGTTGCCGACCCGCAAGATGTTGATACCCAGACCCTCAATTTTAAGCTCGCGTGGAGCCCGGTCGAAGGCCATAACCTGATCCTTGCGTTAGAGGACTTCAACAGCGAGGTCGACACCACACTGCTATCGGACTTTGGCACTTTTTCTCGCGGAACGTTGATAAACAGGCGCCTAGCCGAAGACCAGCGCGATCGTGAGCGCTACAGCCTCACTTATCGTTTTAAAGGGGACGGCTTTGTGGATAGCGCGCTTGCAACTCTGTACCAGCAAGAGTCTGAAGCACGGCAACTTACCTTTGAGGATCGACTCGCGGCGGGTGTTCCAGAGTTTAGAAATCGGGATTCGTTTTTTGCCCAGGAAATCCGGGGCATGTTTGCCCAGGCGAGCTCAGAGTTCGCCTTGGGCCCATCGCAACACACGCTGACTTATGGATTTGATATCTACCAGACCGACAGCGAGAACACTCGTGATGGCGGAACTGTGGATGCATCCGGCGCTGAAATTCGCGAGTTTCTTCCGCTGCCCGTGCGCGACTTTCCGAAGACCGAGGTAGAGAACCGAGCGCTGTTTCTGCAGGACGAAATCGTCATACTCGACGGACGACTGCGGGTCACTCCCGGGCTGCGCTTCGATGACTACGAAGCGAAAACCGAGGCTGATGATCTCTACATCCTCGGAAATCCCGGTGTCGCGGCCCCGGTAGACTTCGATGATTCCGAGCTCACGTTAAAGCTAGGCGCGCTTTATAGCTTCACCGATTCGCTATCCGTCTGGGGTCGCTACAGCGAGGGCTTTCGCGCTCCGCCCTACGACGACGTTAACCTCGGATTCTCGAACTTTATCGGCGGCTACAAAACCATCTCGGCCCCGGGGCTGGAGTCGGAGACGAGTGAGGGTTTCGAAGTCGGACTTCGCTTTGAAAACGATGCGGGGAGTTTCCAGTTAGCCGTGTTCGACACGCTGTACGATAATTTTATTCTTGCCCAATCACTCGCACCCCAGTTTCTGCAGTTTGGCGGAATTGATCCTTCGGATGGGCTTTTGACCTTCCAGGCAATCAACCTCGACGAAGTGGAGATTCGTGGCGTGGAACTGCGCGGACTGTTGTCACTGGGTTCTCTTAACACGGCGCTTTCGGACTTCTACCTGGAAGGCGCGTTTGCCTACGCGGAGGGAGAAGAAGATGACGGCACGCCTATCGACACCGTGGATCCTAGGAACGCGGTAGTGGGGCTACGTTGGATGCCGACAAGTCTGCCGCTGGAGGGTGAGCTGGTCTGGACTTGGTCTGATGAGAAAGATCGCGATGACATCGCCCTGGAATCCCGGTTTGCGAGCGACAGCTACAACATCCTGGATTTGTTGGTGCACTATGAATTTAACGACCACATTCAGCTAGATGCCGGAGTGTTTAACCTTCTTGATGAGGAGTATATCCGTTGGGCTGACACTTTGCCGATTGGAGGCGACGCTCCGGAGCGCTTCTCTCGTCCAGGTCGCAACTTCAGTGTGACCGTTCGGCTAACGTTGTGACTTTGCTGTTCGAGGTTAGATGTTCTGGGCGATCCTCCACAAGACTCCGGAAGGATCGTCCAGCGTGAAGTCTCGCATTCCCCAGGGCTGATCCTGCGGTTCGCTTAAGCGGACCTGGTACTTGGTGGCAATGCCACGCGATTGCAGGCGCTCGTACCATGCGTCTACATCTTCCACTAGCCAGTGCATCATAAAGTTACTGGCGTGTGGTTTCTGGTAGAAGTCTTGCAACAGAAAACTGCAGTTATCGTGATGGAAATAGGCGATCCCGCCGCTGTCGGATGCCATCACAAATCCGATGTCGGAGTAAAACTGTTTTGATAACTCGTAGTCCCTGGCGGGCACGAAGGCTTTTATCTCGACACTCTTAAGCTCATGCATAACCTGTTATCCGTGAAGGTCTTTGGCTATCGCTGGTGGTGCTTCCTGCAGTTACAGTGTCTTTCATTCGAAGCGGTGGAACCATGGTCCCAATCAGGCCATAAAGCCCAGCGGGCGACCACCGGTGACCGGTGAGTAGAAGCGGTTCACGTTTGGCAGTACCAGGCGCAGATCCCCGCCGCTCACGCCGAACCAGAGGGCGAGTTCACCGAAGTATTCGTCGACAGATGTTGTAGGCGCATAAATTCCGCGACCAACGTCCAGCGGATTACTGCGATGGATATCGGGGTAGTCCCCGTAGAGCTGCCCACCGTTAACGGCTCCACCCATGATGATGTGGTGACCACCCCATCCGTGGTCAGAACCTTTGCCGTTCGACGTCAGCGTGCGACCAAAGTCAGAAATTGTAAACGTCGTTACTTGATCGGCAATACCCAGGGAATCCATCGCGCCCTGAAACTCCACCAGACCCTCATCGATACTCGGTAACATCATCGCCTGGTTTTCGATTACATCATCATGATGGTCCCATCCGCCAACTGTGACGAAGAACGTCTGCCGCGAAGCGCCGAGCGCCGCCCGCGCGTTGATCACTCGGGCGATCTGTCGCATAACCGAAGAAAACGGGGATTCACTGAACGGTGCTATAAGTTCAGCCGTGCTGGTCAGCGCATTTACGAAGGTGGCCTGGGAATCGATGGACTGGCGCAGGCGCCCTGCGTATTCGCGGCGAAAAAGGTCCGGATCACCGCCGGCCAGCAGGCCATCGATGGCAAATCGTAGAAACTCTCCGCGCTCCCCGGGGTCATCGTAGCCTGCGAGGGCCGGTGCGCCGTTGCCTACCGGGGAGATGGAGTAGGGCGTGGTCTGGTTCCCTGATTGGAACGTGTTGTTGCCGGCGAGTGAAATATTCATCGAGATCCCATTGGCCGGATCGCCACCCTCCAGCAAGTCGGCCAGGCGGCCGCCCCAACCCTGGGCAACGCGCTCGTCAGACACCGCGGTCTGCCACTGCTGAATTTGATCGGAGTGAGAGAACAGCCCCAGCGGCGTTGAGACGTTCTCGTTTTGGAGCGCCGAAGGATCCATCGGTTCAAGCAGCGTACCTACACCCGTAAGCAACGCGGCCTTTCCGCTGTCAAATAGGCTTTGCAGTCCGGGCATGCCCGGGTGAACGGCAAAGCCGCGTCCGCTTGAATCCGTATTGGCGAGGGGCAGGAGTGCGGAACGTGGTAGCGCCAGATCACTGCGAATCGATGCGTAGTTGTTGTAGCTCGCTGTATCGTTCGGGACGAGCATGTTGTAGGAGTCGTTGCCGCCTGCGAGCAGTATGCAGACAAGCGCTTTGTAGTCCTGCCCCGGCTGCGCAGCCGCCTGGCGGGCTAGGCCCAACTGCAACAGGCTCGACCCCAGGGTGCTGCTGGCGACACCCAGGTGGCAGCAGTGACTCAAGAATCGTCGTCTTCCCAACATTATCGGCTCCTGGCGCTTCTCGGTTGACTTGCGTGGTTGCTACAGTTCGACTGCATAGTCGGGTGATATGAGAACAAGGAAGGCGGCGATCCTCACCCTGGACTGCTCATCATCTATGAGCGCAAGCACGTCGTTGATGGCGGTACGAGTTTCACTTCGCAGCGTTCCATAGGTGAACAGAGTATCTAGACGCTCGAGGAGAACTTCCGAGTTGTCTGCCAGAGGCAGCAGATCCTCAAAAGACAGAGTCGCCGCCGCGAAAGGGGGATCCTGCACGTCGTTGAGAAAGTCTCCGATCACGGCGAATTGCATCAGGTTAGAAATCTCGACGACGCTGTTGCTGTTGGTGATTTGAAATTCCGGCGCGACCAGTCCTTTTTCCGCGAACTCTCCAATTGGCATGTGACTTGGAAGGTAGAAGTTAAAGACGCTCGGAGCTGACAGCGGGTGTTGCTGAACCAGGTCCTGAACCAGAAACCCGGTGTTTGCAAAAAAACCATCCGGGCTTTGCAAACCCAACTGCCTGAGCATCGCGGTGTATCGCAACAGTGGCTCTCTCAGCTTTCCCGCATTCTCAACGCTGCCGGGTAGAGCCCGTGCCTCCGGGTCCAATAGCACGGCGCGCAGCACGGCTTTCATGTCGCCACGCACGCCATCGCCGTTATCGATAAAAGCGTCGCTCACACGGGAGATATAGGCCGGACTTGGATTGCTGGATACGAGTCGTTGAATAAGCTGGCGCCCAATGAACGGTGCTGTGTTCGGGTGGTTAAACAAGTTGTCGATGGCCGCTTCGATGTCTGCCAGTCCATCCTGGCCTGCCGGCACGCTCACTCCGTTGAGTAGCTGCTTCTCACCGGGCTCGTGGAATTCGTCAAACATACGCATGGGCTCGCGGTAGTTGACCCGTCGTGACCCAAAGCGCGCATTTGAACCTCCGTACGACAAACCTGTGAAGATCTTTGCAAACTCCCCGATGTCGTCGTTGTCGTAGGTGGGTATGGGACGCCCGCTGTCATCCACCTGTTCACTGCCATCCTTGTTGAGCTCGAACAGGCCTATCGAGAACAGCTGCATCACTTCG
>JBCCNK010000081.1:0-13011 GCA_039025875.1 Pseudomonadota bacterium | reverse complement strand
TCGGACTTACCAGCACCTGTCCCACAACCCCGAGCACCTGCTGGCTCAGGCACGCCAAGCCTCGGCTTAGCGGCGGATGTACTTCAATCATCGCCGCGGCGTTGTCGGCTCGGGGGCTTCGAAACAAATCTTCCTACGCTCGATGAACGCTTCGAGGTCCCTCAGGTCGATCCGGTAGCCCTTGGAACGCCCGACCAAGACCATAGCGAGCGAACCTGAATCGATTAGCCCGTAGACTATGGCGATCGAGCAAGACAGTCTCGCTGAGGCCTGCCTGACGCTGATGAGCCGAGCGTCGTGTTGCAGATCTGTTGGCGTCATGTCCAGGCTTGCTATTTGCTCTTTGAAAGCTGGGTTAACCGGTACCGCCCCAACTGAAACTCGGCGAACAGGGAATCGGTCAGCGCCTCCTTGAGCCGCATGGCGAAGCCGCTGAGGCTCTTGCCGAGTTCACTGCTCGCCTTGTCCTTCGCAAAGGTTTCGATCTCCTCCCGAGTGAGCACCGGGTTGTCGCAAAGAATCTTTGCGACGATCTCGGTCACCTCACTCCTTGTGCAGCACGGCTTTGTCGAACGAAAAGCCTTGGGTTTGGAATACCCGGCGCCGAGCGCAGAGAGCGCAGTGTCGATCCGCCGCAGCTCATCGTCGAGTTGAGCGCGGACCTACCGCAATCCATCGATCACCTTCTGCACGTAGTTGACCATCTCTCCGGCTCCTAATAACCGAATTCATCGATCATCGAGCTGTGCGACGGTGTCGCTAGCGGGGCTACGTCAGCCAAGGGCCGCTGCGGGTGGCGAGCAGCAAATCGTGCAGCGACACCTTTTTGGCAGCCTGTTGCTTCATTGGACAGCTGTTTTTGTCTTCGAATCCACCAACGGCAAAAAGTGCCACCACGAATTACGGAAACTGCACGGATTTAGCTTGCTTTCACGTAGACGACTGCTCTAATTCTGGCTAGGCGTGCGTGCTCACTCAAGGACCGCCCTTCAGTCTTCTCACTGGAATCGAATCGTGCGCCGATGGCCTTGGTTAGAGATCTTCCTTGCGGTGGCCGCGTTAGCCCTAGCTGTGCAGATTTATCCGAGAGGCGTTAAAGTCTTTCTCCGAGCATTAGATGTGAGCAGGTGGGGGGCAACGGAACGCATCGCAGCTAACGTAATACTTGTCGCACTACTCATTGGCGTTCGTTTTAAATCTGAAATTACTTCGTCGACTCGACGGCTATATTCCAAGTTCATTTCAAAGAGACTCCGCCGAGGATCCACAGGGGCGGCGAACTCAGGGCGAGACGAAGACTATCAAGAACGCTACAAACGTGACGCCGAGTGGCGTGAGAGAGCCCGGAAACGGATGCCTTTTCGTTGAACTAGACCCATGTGGTTTCTGCAGTCTTGCTAGGCGTACCGAGATGCTTGCTGCTGAAACAAGCTTTACCGGTTGGCCCACTCAGCGCGACGCCGTGACTGAACAGAGCGGGCCTGCGAGACGGCCGGCCGCAGCATACGCGATTTTTGTTAGTGTCTTCTTGGCAGCGACTTGGTTCGTCGATTCTGCCCTCGCGGTTGATCGCACACGGGTCTACGTCACTCCGGGTCAGTCAACCGACACGTCGCTCCGCGAGATGGCTGAACTCGCCTACGATCTCGAGCACAGTACACTCGCAGGGGGGCAAGAAGAGACGATCAGCTATCGCTTACTGCCTCCAATGCCGGGCCGATCGGGCTCGGCATACCCTTTGGTTGTATGGCTTCACGGTTATGGTAAGGCATGCGGAACCGATAACTTCCGTCAACTAAACCAAATCCGAAGGCTCTTCTACAGGGCTGGCACACATGCCGATCACCCGTTTTATGTCCTTGCCCTGCAGTGCCCACGCAACGGAGATTCTTGCAGCTGGACGCTCTCACCTTCGGGGGATGCACCGGAAGACGGTCGCGATATGATCGCCGTGCTGGGCGAAGTGATTGATAAAACGATTGGTGACTACCCGATTGATCCAGACCGGATTACCGTTGTTGGGATCTCTGGTGGAGGAAGCGCTTGTTGGGACGTTGTCGCTCGCTACCCAACGAAATTCGCTGCCTGCGTTCCGATTGCGGCAGGCGGCGCATCGTTAAGCGAGGACACAAAACTGATAAGTACTCCGATCTGGGCGTTCAACGGCGGAGACGATGCTCGTGGTTCGGTTAAGGGCGTGGCGGCTACCGTCGCCGCGCTGAACGCTTCCGGAGGGACGGCAATCGCGTCAGTGATCCCCGGCAAAGGGCACAGCTGCTGGAAAGAGGCGTTCCAACTATTCCAAGTGCGTGATTGGCTGCTTGTGCAGAATCGCGCTCTGCCCTCGCCTGCCCCTGGTGTCGTGGTAGATGAGACTCTCTCTAGTGCAAGCCGTAGGTTCCGAGTTTACTACCCCGAGTGGTCCGGGCTCGGGGTGCCAATAGTTGTTTATCTGCTCTTAGCCGCGACAGCTTTCGGATGTCTTCGCGAGCTGCGCCGAAAGAGATATACAAAGCCACTTAAGAACGAAGATGGAGATGCCGACGGCGTGTCCGGTGACAAGAGTGCTGAGATTGTTTCAGAGTGTGAATGAGCCGTACTTTTCATCCTACTTGTGGTGGTCCGAGACACCGCAGCTAGGGCATTTCGAGGGCGTAAAATGGCCATTGACCGGAAGCGAGCCGCGTTCACCCTAATCGAGTTGCTTATAGTTATTGGAATTATAGGTCTGCTGCTGCAGCTCATGTTTCCGGCTGTACAGTCGGCACGTGAAACTGCACGCAAGACAACTTGCCGAAACAACCTGCGACAGATCGGGCTAGCGGTTGCGTCCCACGAATCGGCGCACGGAGAATATCCAACCGGTGGTTGGGGATGGGCCTGGATGGGCGACCCCGATCGGGGCTCCGGCATCCACCAGCCTGGCAGCTGGGCCTACCAGCTCTTGCCTTACCTCGAAGAGCAGGAATTGCATCAAACCGGTGTCGGGGCTCCACCAGAACAAAAGCCTTATTTGGCGGCGGAGCTGGCTACAAGGCCGTCGTCGATTTTCAATTGTTCTAGCCGTCGTTCGCTTGAGCCGACGCCGACGAAGAATCCGCAAGTAGTTAGTAACGATCCCGCGGTAGGCGACCTGTTTTGGTACAATTGTGGATTTCCCGAGGTGTCGGCACGGGTGGACTACGCCGCGGTCAGCGGGGACGAGTTAATTACTTGGGGGCGTGGTCCAACTCCAATCGCTGTTGAGACCCGCGGTGAGCGAGCTTTCAAGTATCAGAGCGGACCGGCCGGCCGGCGAAAGTCAAAGGTCGCGACGAGCAGCGTCACAGGCGTTGTGATGCAGAGATTCCCAGTCAGCGTAAGAAAGATTACCGACGGCCTGAGCAAGACATACTTCGCGGTCGAGAAACGGCTGCTAATCGCGGATTACGAAACGGGCGAGGCGCTAAACGATGACCAACCCTTGTGGAACGGCGGCGCGGCGGACACGGTTGTGAGCACTTACTGGCCTCCAACGCCGGATCCCGGCAAGACCGAAAAGCGACGCGATAGGAAGTCTACAGAAGATCCGCGAGGCGGGATCAAAAAGGCGCCCCGTGACAAAGACCGTATTGGAAGCGCTCACCCGACGGGCTTTAATGCGGTTTATTGTGACGGGTCTGTCCACCACGTTGCTTACGACATCGATCCAGAAGTACACAGGATCCGAGGGAGTCGAGCCGACGGTGAGCTTGAGGTTGGGTTAGGCGAATGACCGAGGACGCGGAATGGGCTCGCGTTGTCGTTGAGGGTCAAACGTCGGCCTTCGCGAGCCACTCGCGGATCGCCTAGGCGGTGTACTCCGAACCGTCGTCGGCTTGGAATTGCCTCGGCCACTTAACGTCCGTCAATGTCGCTGAGCAGCTTCAGCAAGTCGCCGTGCTTGATGCTCGGCGCTGTGTTGATCGCCAACGACTCGCGAAAGCGCTCGTTGGTTCGCGTTCACAATCGAATCAAACTCCCCTCTCCCTCGGCGTAGAGCCGGATTGCCACTGCACCATCAGCGGTATCGAAGAATACACCAAAGCGCTCGCAAGCCGTCGCGGAAGCCAATCTTTTTCCCGTCGGCGTAAGAGCGAGGCTTGTAAGAGATGGGGACTTCGACGAGTCGAACCCCGCGGCGGGCCAGCTTGGCGGTGATTTCTGGCTCGAATCCGAAGCGGTTCTCCTTGATCTCGATGCCGGAAAAGACCTCTCGTCGAAACGCTTTGTGCCCCGTTTCCATGTCGCTGAGCGACAGGCCGGTCGCCCAGTTCGAAAACTGGGTCAGCAAGCGATTCGCGAGATTCCGCAGTGGAGGCGCTTCCATCGTCGCCGCGTCGTGGAACCGAGTCCCGTAAACGACGTCCGCCAAACCGGATTTGATTGGCTCGAGAAGCTCAGGAATCCCTTCGGGGGAGTATTCGAGGTCGGCGTCCTGAATGACCACGATGTCGCCTGTGGCGTGCTGAATAGCGGTTCTTACGGCAGCCCCTTTACCAAGATTCTGTTCGTGCCTGAGAACGCGTACGCGGCAATCGTCCTTGTGGTGGAATCCTCCAAACGCGCCATCTCTGGACCCATCATCGACCACGATAATCTCGGCAACAGCTGGCAAAGCCAGCAGCCGCTCAACGACTTCGTTGAGCGTGTTGCCCTCATTGAAGACGGGCACGAGCACAGAGACAGATGAGCGAGGACTGCGCACAGCACCTTCCCGGAAGCCGCCAGCGTCAGTTCGGTTGCGTGGCGCCGGGCGATTCATGTGATACAGCGGTTACGACGCCGCCTGAGAGTTGAATCTCGACCGGCGTCTGTACGAACCAGTCTTCATCGTCTGACAGCTTTGTGTGAATCAAGTTCGTCGATAGCAGATTCGAGTCATCGCCGTACGGAGGCACCTCTACGACCGCGACAGGCGTATTTCCGGTAGCAGCCAAGGCGGCGTACTTGGGCATCGATTCGCGGCAGGCTGAGCAATCGTGGTGGTAGAGGATTACGGTCCAGTTTCCTTCAAGGATTCCGGCGGGCTGCGGTGACAGAAAGTCCGTCAACGGGAAAGCACCGCCCACCCAGTCGTCAGGCTCCAGCAGGTAGAGCCCGGCGACCTTCTCGAGCGGCGAATTCGCCCTTGCAGCCGTGCCTTCTTCATTAAGGCTGCCCGCGAAAAAAACCAATGCCAGCAGACCATAGACCGCCAACGCCAAGGAGTCTCTTTTGGGAGATGATCTACGTGACGAACAAGGAATGCGAACGCAGGCCATCGCCGCTAAGACGACAAGGTCGAGGGCGAGTGTCCACCACGGTGAGACTTTTACCGACCCAAAGCACCCGCAAGACTCTGCCCCCAAGGCGATCCGATAGACAGCGAAGGCCGCAAAGACCGTAAACGTCGTCAACGTCAGCAACCGGACTTGTCGTGCGTGGACTCCGCAGAGCAGAGCGATGCCGAGGGCCAGCTCAAATTGAGCCGTGACCGCGATAAGCCAAGCAGGGACGCCGTACTCCACATGAAGCGTCGCCGACTCGACGGGCGAGTACCACTTCAAGATCGCCGCCAAAACCAGAAGCGTTCCCAAGAGGAGCCGGGCGTAGAACCAAGCCGTGCCGCCGTCGTCGCTCTGATCAGCGGTCGACTTATCGAGATCAGACGTCGAGTTCTCAGTCGCCGCGTTCATCGGGGATCTTGATGCGCCAGTTGTAGAGCCTGAGCAGAACGGCGCCACTCAACGCAAGGGACACCAATCCAATCTGGACCGCTGCCTGATCGTCGGTGACCGGAGGGCCGTTGACAAGGTAGAGCATTGGCGTCAAAGCCAAGACAACCCAACAGACAAACTCGATCGCGGGCGAGATCTCGCGGAATGAGATGGGCTCGTCATTCTTGGCTTGAGGCTCTTCAGATTGGCTGGTAATTCGATCAGTTTTGTCGTTATCGGGCATCGGAGCTATTAGGGCATGGCAGGACATATTTTCGTGTGCTTCAGCACCAATATAGCCGGAGAAAAATAGAACAGGGGACAGCCGGTGCTGCTGCAGGATGGTCAGCTGGCACGTCATACGATAAACATGCGCACAGTGCAGCGCTGAACTACCGCGAATCCTCCGTTGATTGCATATGCGCCCAATTCCAGAGGTCATCATTCTGTAGCACGGTCCAAAGGATCCCATGCCCCTGATCTTCGTACACGGTAACCCGAGGTTGGCCTCCGATCGCTTTGAGGGCCTCAACGATCTCGGTCGCTTCCGACACAGGAACAACTTCATCGTCTTGGCCATGAAACACCCATAGCGGCAAGTCTGCCAACGCCGGTGTAACATCCGCGCCTGCCCCCCCTGCGATCGGGACAGCTGCCGCGTACCGCTCTGGGTGGGCCTTCGCAGCCGACCAGACCCCGTAGCCTCCCATGCTAAAGCCGATCAGGTAAACCCGATCGGGGTCGGTCTTGAATCTTGACTCAACGTGCTCGACGAAACTCTTCAAGCTTGTTGCCTGCCACCGCGCTTCAGGCACGCATTGCGGCACCGCGACAATGGCTTGGGATCGATTCTGAGGGGCAGCCGCCACGGCCTCACATTGAGGTCGCAGAGGTTCGACATCGCGTCCGCGCTTACCAGCACCGTGCAGGAAAACCACCAATGCTGGTAGCTTTTGCCCACCTCTATCTGCTGGCAGATGCACCAGGTACTCGGCGAAAAGACCTGAGAACCGTGAAGGATTATCCGGCAGGTAGGCAATCCCCGTCTGCCCTGGACTCGGGCCAAGCCACCAGCGTAGCGCTGCCGGCAAAAAAAGTTGCACAATGAGACCTAAAACCGATATGGTCAGGGCCGCTTCAAGCGATATCAACCTGACTCGTCGCAAACCAAGCATAGCCATCTAGCTCTGCCGGTAGTTTGTAGGTGGACTGCGCCGGTCAGGAGACAGGCGATTCCATTATGAAAACGCTAAGAGCTTCTTTGGACAATTCTCGCTTGAGGTCGCCTTGGCGGCTGCCTCGGTCGGGCTCGTCCTTCAGCTTCTCCCAAACGTTGGAAGGCTCGTCTTTTCTATCCTCGATGTCCGCCAGTGGACACAGCGCGCTCGAATCATTGCAAACAAGGCGTTCGTTGGCGTGCTCGCCCCTATCAGCCCCGCCGCAACGTAGGTAATGCGGGGGGACGCCCGACAGCCCCAAGGTTATGAGCCTCGGAGAGCCCGCAATACTCCGCAGTTCCTTGCGCATTCTCGTCCGGGTTTCCACGCTGTCAATTGCTTAATCAACCATCAAGACTAGTAAGCATCCGTCAGCAGATTTAGGATGCAAAACCCGGACTGCGATTGGTGCGTGGCCAAACGCTCGATTTGTCGCTTGCAAAGAGCAAATGAGCCGAGAGAATCAAGCGAAAGCAAGAGTTCGGAAGCACTGTCACCCTCCAAATCTGCACGAAGGCTCGCTGCATTTTCTCTGCCCAATAACATGGCATCCTGTTCTTCATGCACGGGCTGGCTACAAGCTTCGAGAAGCTAGGCAGGTTTGTCGATCGACCTCGGGTCGCTTGGCGGATTACATTAGCCTTGCTGGCAGTTCATTCGGGCCTGTTGATGTACTCCGCCTACGTCCACAGCCCAACGCTCAACGAGCCCGGCCACCTCGTCGCCGGCCTGAGCCACTGGGAGTTCGGTCGCTTCGAGCTGTACCGCGTCAACCCGCCGCTTGTCCGCATGGTCGCGGCCCTGCCCGTCATGGCAGTGGGCTACGAAGCGGACTGGTCCGGCTTCTACGAAGGCCCCGGCGCCCGGCCCGTGTTCGGCATGGGCGAGGACTTCGTCGCCGCTAACGGCGAGCGGACCTTCTTCCTGACGATGATCGCCCGCTGGGCTTGCCTGCCCTTCAGCTGGCTCGGGGCGATCGTCTGTTATCTCTGGGGGCGAGACCTCTTCGGGCGGCCGGCCGGCCTCATCGCCTGCTTCCTTTGGTGCTTCGAGCCGAACGTCCTCGCCCACGCGTCGCTGTACACCGCTGACGCGCACGCGGCCGCGCTTGGCCTCGCGGCTTGCTACACGTTCTGGCGGTGGCTCAAGAACCCGACGTGGACGCACGCGGCTCTGACCGGCGTCTTACTAGGGCTCGCCGAGCTGGCCAAGACGACGCTGATCCTCTTCTACCCGCTGTGGCCGCTGATGTGGCTCGCCTACCGCTGGCGAGACCGGGCGTCGATGACTCTGCCGGCGTGGGGCCGCGAAGCGGGGATGCTCGCCCTGCGGATGGCGATTGGCCTGTACATCGTGAACCTCGGCTACGGATTCGAAGGAAGCTTCAAACCCTTGGGCGAGTTCCACTTCGTCAGCCACCTTTTCACCGGCAACGCGGATGACGACGCGTCCCAAGGTCTCCCAAGCGTGAACCGCTTCCGTGACACCTCGTTGTCACTCTTGCCGGTCCCGTTCCCCAAGAACTACCTCTTGGGCATTGATATCCAACAACGCGACTTCGAAGACTACGCCCGCCCCTTCTACCTCCGCGGCGAGTGGCGTGACGAAGGCTGGTGGTACTACTACCTCTACGCCGCCCTCGTAAAAGTTCCGCTCGGGGTGTGGGCGCTTGGGGCTCTTACTCTAGCCACCACGTTTTTAACTCGACGCAACCCCAACCTCGGCGACGAGTTAGTACTCCTCTTTCCCGCTGCGGTTATCTTCACCGTGGTGAGTTCCAAGACCGGCATCAACGAACACTTCCGCTACGTGCTGCCCTGCTTCCCATTCGTGTTCGTATGGCTCGCGGGCGCCGCGGAGCGACTATTTTCAAAAAAACACAGGAAAACAATTGACTTCGCTCGAGGCTCTGTTCTATTCGAAGGCAACGCGACTCTAAGCGCGAATACGCTGCTGTGGTTCTTTGCCACCTCGATCCTGCTCTTCTGGACAGCCACTAGCAGCC
Source organism: Pseudomonadota bacterium (assembly GCA_039025875.1). Taxonomy (GTDB): domain Bacteria; phylum Pseudomonadota; class Gammaproteobacteria; order Pseudomonadales; family Halieaceae; genus Congregibacter. The sequence continues at coordinate 4,072 of JBCCNK010000081.1, read as the reverse complement.
TGTGGATTTATCCACACAGTCTAAGCTATTTCAATGAGACAATTGAGGGTCCATCGAATGGAGCACGCTACATACTTGGTAGCAATATAGATTGGGGTCAAGATCTTAAATACCTACAGCGACACTTTGCCGAACAGCGCTCTGAAGTGTTTCACTTGGCTTACCATGGCGGTTTCGATCCCGTCTCAGCCGAGATTACTGGTCTAACCCCGTGGCCACAAACAGTGCCTAGCTTTCCTAATAAGGCTAAGTGCGTGGTAAGCGTTAACATCGCCTCAGGTGACTGCGTAGCTGGCTGGCAAGGATTTGGTAAGACTGTTGATTCTAGGCAAATCGTTGAGCTCATGGGTCCTGTGCGATCATGGCGGATTAAGCAAGCGACTTATGCTTTATGGGTTCTAGAAGTCGAGACTTTAAATCGTACTGACCGCTGAGAACGGTTCGGCGCCTTACATACATTTTTGCTCTACTGTGAAGTGCCTCGTGCTAATTTGCCACACGGCTACTCAAATGCAACGCGAAAGGCGTCCACCATGTACAACGACAAGGTTCTCGTTCAAATTATATGCTGTCTCGCTGATTTCATCTTTGTCATTAGTTTCGGCATGTCGTCAGGAACAATTGCCGCTGATTCTCGTTAATGGAACCATTAGCAGGCGAGACGTTGATTCGCGAGAAGAGCCTGTCGCTCATTTCTTTAGGGTCCAGAACAACAGCAAAACCAGCATTACTATTGAGGAAGTACAGACTGGGTGTGCTTGTACATCAAGCGATTTTAGGAGTAGAGAATTGGCGCCTGGCGAGTTCACCACGATAGATATCGTAATAGACTCCTTCAGCGGTTACGAAAACAGCTACAAAGGGCACGCGATGCTCAGATCAAGCGCTGGTTCAGTACTATTGCGAATGGAGGGCTCGTTGCCTCCTGCAACGGATGTCAGGTATCGACCGAAGCAAATCTACATTAGCGATCACCCCGACGGCGGTGAGGTCAAACGCATCCTACGTGTACGTGTCCCAAAGGCCTGCGGGGACGATTGCGGTGTAAAACTGATTTTCCAAGACGGCCAGCCAGTAGAGTACAGTGTCACACAATTGCCGAGCTCGCCTTACTACTGTAATTATAATATTACCTTTACATTGAACACCTTGCTCATTCCACGCGGTAAGCAGCGCGTGCTGCACGTAAACTCGTCATGCGGTCTATCCGAAGTAGCGATACATCACCCGTGAGGCGGTTGTTATGGAGCGCCGGAAATACGCCTACGAACTAATGCTAGTCGTTTTGCTGGCGCAATTGGCGGCAACTGGGTCTGCCGGAGGCGAAACCGCAGCGGAAGCGAAAGCGGCTTTTTTGGAACACATAGAGTCTAATGCGCCTGTTTGTGGTGATTTTGTCTTGGTCGGCAAGACAGATGAAGAGTTCGCAGCGCGCAGAGCTGTACAGATTCGCGAAGATGCCGAGCGTAGGGGGCTCAAAGTTAAGCTGCAGCCGAAAGAGACGCGGCTGCATTGCAGGTGGGCAACTGATGCGGCAATCGAACTGTTGGAGCCAACCGAAGGCGTCGGTGGAAATATATGGAGGGCATTCTACAAATCGAGAGAGTCGCTCTTGGATGGAAACAATCGCATGAATTACAATTTAATGGACGCTCGGGATCCATCGCCAGTGAGGCCGGGGAGCTTCTACAACTACTTTGGCCCACAGTCTTGGGGCGAGCTTCTAAGAGTGGGGCGACTCGTTGATGAAGGCAAGCTTGGGTCCCTGCGTGGTCCGGAATACTTCAAGGGCGCTAGCGCGTTCGGATTCGTCTCAAGTGGCAACGAGTTTTACGTATACACTGCTGTTGAGTCAGGGTGGATGGTGGGCGCAGAGTGGTATATCAGAGATAAGCTAATGAGGCGCCTAAAAATAGACAGCTATGAGGCATCGGATGACGGCAGGGTCTTCCCCAAGAGCGCGGTGATTGATATTTACGGGGGCCAGCTAAATCCAATACGCACAATACAACTCGAAGCACGAAACGTCCGCTTTCCCTCGACTAAGGGTGAGACTGACGCTTGTCTGAGAATGGTAATCCCTGCGGGATCCGAGATTTTTGATACTGCTCTAAAAAGGAAGGCTTCGCTTCTTGTCCCGACGGAGGCAAGGTCCATCCTCGAAGACAAAGTGCCTTTTCTTGATCTCGACTCGGTAACTTTTGACCCGCTGACGACGGATGCAAGTAGCGGGCTTTGGCTGAGGAGGTTTGTTTTGGGGATCAACTTGATCCTCGTTATGGTATTGGCTGTTTTTTGGCTTACTCGAAAGCGAACTATCGACTCGTAACGAAGTCAAGCCAACGTTACAGGCACTCTAATTTAGAGGGTAGCAATATTGCGAAAAGTGTTGGTGGTTAACCGTATTTTATTTATTGTATCTGTTTTGGGCTTACTATGTGTGGGTGCCTATGGCGATGGAACTGGATGGGATTGTACGGGTGAAGATGATGGCTGTGCGGGCGTTTCGTGCCGAAGTCCTAGTGGGGGGTATAGTTGTGCAAGCATTACAGACGTCAGTTACGATAAGTGTGGATATGTAGGTGAATCTTCGAAAACGTGCACGGGCGGAGAAGAGGTCGTGTGTGCTAAGCAGAGCTACTACGCTGGCGGTTCTTGTCAAGGTAACCCGGGATCGTGTAACGGCACTAGTCTCGATATTACAGATGAAATCACCGACGATGACGGGTGCTGACAGCGACATCGTTTTCTTCGTAGATACATAGAGCGTATTCACGGAACGGATGTTGGTTGATTCTGTCGGAGCGTGATGACCTTCCCCCGGTATTGGAACCATTCATCAAGTTACAGCAGCCAGCCCACTTCGTGGAGGCGTAGCCGGAACGAAGTGAGCTGGCTGGATCGTTTCTGGTGCGGGTGGTCGGTAGCCGAGCGAGCTGTGCGGTCGGACGGTGTTGTAGTGCCGACGCCACCGCTCCATGAGCACCTTCGCCTCCAGCAGGGTGTCGAACCGCTCGCGGGCCAGCAGCTCATCGCGGAGCTTGCCGTTGAAGCTCTCAATGTAGCCATTCTCCCAGGGAGAGCCCGGCTCGATGAAGAGCGTCTTCACGCCAACCTTCGCGAGCCATTCGCGAACCGCTTTGGCGGTGAACTCCGAACCGTTGTCGCTACGGAGGTACTTCGGCACGCCTCGGCGGACGAAGAGGTCGCTGAGTCGCTCCAGCACGTCGCCGTGCTTGAGGCTCCGCGCCACGTCGATCGCCAAGCACTCACGGGTGTGCTCGTCGATCAGCGTTAGCATCCGGATCGAGCGGCCCTCGGCCGTCCGGTCCATCATGAAGTCGTAGCTCCAGACGTGGTCCTTGTGCGTCGGTCGGAGACGAACGCACGAGCCGTCCGCCAGCCACAGACGCTTTCGCTTCGGCTGCCTCCGAGGGACCTTCAGCCCTTCGCGACGCCACAGGCGTTCGACCCGCTTGTGGTTCACACGCCAGCCGTCGGCACGCAACAGCGCCGTGACCCGGCGATAGCCGTACCGGCCGTAGTCGCTTGCCAGCTGCGTCATCTCACGCACGAGCCGCGGTTCATCGCTCGGAACGTGCTTCACGCGGCGCTGCGTGCTCCGCGGCTGCCCCAGTACCTTGCAGGCCCGACGCTCCGACACCTTCTCACGACCGAGCGCATCCCTCGCGTGCTCGACCGCCTGGCGTCGCTTGGCCGGGCTCAGAAGTTTCCCTTCGCGGCTTCCTTCAGGATCGCCATATCCAACGCCTGATCCGCCACCAGCTTCTTCAGCCGGGCGTTCTCTTTCTCAAGCGAACGGAGCTGCCTGGCCATCTCGGGAGCCATCCCGCCGTACTTCTGACGCCAGCGGTAGTACGACTGCTCTGAGATCTCCAGCTGACGGCACGCGTCCGGGACTTTCTGCCCCTTGCCCAGCAGCACATCCGCCTGGCGGAGCAGCTCAATGATCTGCTCCGGTGCCTTACGAACCTTCTTCGTCGTCAGAGAATCCTTTCCGGGCTTCGCCCGGATGCGATCCTCTCACATCAACTGGTCCTATTTCAGGGGG
>JBCCNK010000080.1:0-13021 GCA_039025875.1 Pseudomonadota bacterium | reverse complement strand
TCAACCGCCGCGTAGAAATCGTTGCGCGGCAGCAGTAGCGTGTTCGGTTTTGCGTGTTCCGTCTTCACCGGTGACTGAAGCAACGTTTCTGCGGCTGCTTGGCCGCCGGGATGTAATCGCGCTCGCGTTCGGCGCCATGATCGGCTGGAGCTGGGTGGTGCTGGCCGGCGATTGGATAGCGAGTGCGGGCGTGCTGGGCGCGGTTGGTGCTTTTGTTGTGGGCGGACTCATCATGGCGCTCATCGGGCTGACTTATGCGGAACTCGCGGCCGCGCTGCCCTTCGCGGGCGGCGAACACGTGTACGCGACGCGCGCGCTGGGGCCGGGGTGGGCGTTCTTTTGCACCTGGGCCATCACGCTCGGTTACGTATCCGTTTGCGCTTTTGAAGCCGTTGCGTTACCCACGGTCGTCGCTACCTTCTTGCCTGCGCTGAATGAAGGGGCGTTGTGGACCGTGGCCGGCTGGACTGTGACGCTACCCTGGCTGCTTGTCGGCGCAGGTGCCGCCGGGTTGATCACGGTCCTGAACGTTATCGGTGTTCGCCCGGCAGCCGTGGTCCAGTCGGTCGTTGTGGGTGCCGTACTCCTCGTCGGTCTGCTGTTCCTGACCGGCGTTGCGGTGCTACCTGCCGGTGGTGATCTGAGCCCGCTCAGCGTTGGTGGCACTACGGGCTTCGTCACCGTGCTCGTCATGGTGCCGTTCCTGTTCGTTGGCTTTGATGTGATCCCGCAGGCAGCGGAAGAAATTGCCGTGCCGCAGCGGGCTATGGGACAGCTCATCATCGTTTCTGTCCTGTTGGCCGCCGCCTGGTACGCGGCGATTATCCTGGGTGTTGCCCTGGCGCTGCCCGTAGACGCACGGAATGACGCAGGGTTGGTGACCGCTGACGCAATGGGTGCGGTATGGGGGTCCGCTGGCTCGACTGCCTTAGTGCTCGCCGGGCTTGGCGGCATTCTTACGAGCTGGAATGCCTTCGTAGTCGGAGGTAGCCGGGCTCTTTATGCCATGGCGGCCGCGGGCCAGCTGCCCGCCGCCTTTGCGGAACTTCACCCGCGCTTCCGCACACCGTACCGAGCGGTCATGCTAATCGGTGCGTTGTCCGTGCTCGCACCGCTGTTCGGCCGGCCCGCGTTGGTGTGGCTGGTTAACGCCGGCGGCTTAGGCATCGTCATTGCCTACGCCACAGTTGCCCTTGCGTTTCTTGCGCTGCGGCGCCGGGAGCCGACCCTGGAACGTCCCTACGTAGCGCCGATTGGCTCGATCGTTGGGGGTGCTGCATTGTTCCTGGCACTGGCCCTTGCTCTGCTTTATCTCCCGGGTAGTCCGGCCGCATTAAGCTGGCCGGCGGAGTGGCTGATCATCATTGTCTGGGCGATCATCGGCTACGTTTTTTGGTTACGGCGATCGAACTGACAGGCCGCTTTTGCCCGCTCGGGAGACTTCCTAAACGCCACCGATCATGACTACCGTCGACTTCAGCACACCACCCCCGATTCCTGATACCGCCTGCGTCGCACCCTTGAGTAAGCCGGAGGGGCTCAGCGCGGACTGGGTCGAACCCGAGCAGAAGAGCTATTCAAGCCATGAGCATGCGATCTGGCGCGATCTGTTTGACCGTCAGAGCCGCGTCGCGGTTGGTCGTGCCTGCGACGCGCACCAGCGTGGACTGGAACAGCTGGGTCTCATGGCGGCCACGATCCCCGAGCTCGGGGCATTGAACGAACGGCTCAAGGCGCGCTCCGGCTGGCGCGCCGTGCCCGTACCCATGCTCATCCCGGATCACATCTTTCTCTACCATCTCGCGAACCGACGTTTTCCCATGGGCAACTTCATTCGAACCCGCGCCCAGTTCGACTACATCGAAGAGCCGGACGTGTTCCACGACTGCTACGGCCACATACCGCTTCTAGCTGATCCGGTCTTCGCCGAATACATGCAAGCGTTCGGCAAGGCTGGGTGGAAGGCGCTGCAGTACAACCGCGTCGCCGCCTTGAGCACGCTGTACTGGTTTACGGTGGAGTTCGGATTGATCGGGCTGCGGGAAGGGGAGCTGCGCGCCTACGGGGCCGGAATTCTGTCCTCACCCCAGGAGCTGGTGTTCAGCCTGGAGGGGCGTTCGCCGAATCGCATACACCTCGCGCTCGAGCGTGTCATGCGCACGGACTACCAGATCTCTGATCTCCAGCAGACGTATTTTGTGGTGGAGTCCTTTGACCAGCTGTTCCGGCACACCCAGGGGCGCGAGTTCGAAACGGTTTACGAAACGCTCCCACCCGCACCGATCTATGCGAACAGCGCCGTGTTGGAGACCGACCGCACCTATCATCGGGGCACGCAGGAGTATCGGTTGCGTGGCGGGCGGCTGTCCCGCGCAATACCCTGCTAGCTGGATTGCGGCGTTTGAACCTGCGAATACGTATTCCACCCGACAGGGTAGTTAGCGACTAGAAGGGTTTATCCCCGATGATCGTAACCCGCTCCATCTCGCGGCGTTCAGGGTAGTAGTCGGCGGCCGCGTAATGCTGAGCCGCACGGTTGTCCCAGAACGCCAGGCTGTCAACCTCCCAGCGAAAGCGGCACTGAAAATCCGGAATCCAGGCCTGCAGAAAAAGCTTCTGCAGCAGCGCATCGGACTCGGCGGGTTCCATGCCTACGATCGCGCGGGTAAAGGCGCGGTTTACGTACAACGACTTCCGTCCACTGACAGGGTGCGTGCGTACCACCGGGTGCGTGACGGGCGGAAACTGGGCGCGCCGCGCCGCGACCTCCGCATCGCTGGCGCCGCGTTTTGCCATGGCCCTCAGAAAATTCTCGTTGTCGTGTACTGCTTGAAGACCTTCGAGCTGTTCCTTAAGGCCATCGTCCAGTGCGTCGTAGGCGGCTTCCATATTCGCGAACAGCGTGTCGCCACCGACGCTGGGCAGCAGCCGAGCGCGCAGAATCGAACCTAAGGAGGGTTCGCTGCGCCAGGTCACATCGGAATGCCACACGTTGATGCTTGGCGGTCGATCGCGATCGTTGACCAGGTGAATTACTTCTGGATGCTCCGGGTCGTTCGGCGTGAATGGGTGAACTTCAAGCTCGCCGAATCGCGCCGCGAACGCCACGTGCTCACCGCGCGTCAGCGGTTGATCGCGAAAGAACAGAACCTTTCGCTCGACCAGCAATTCCGCCAGGTAATCGATGGTCTCCTGTGAGTGCGGCTCACGCAGATCGATTCCGAGAATCTCGGTGCCGATACCGGGCGTTAGATGATTAAGCTCCAGCTTAGGTGTTGGGTGGCTTATGGGCTCTGCCATGGGTCTCTCCGCGCTCTTTCCTGACAAGGGTCATTGCGTGAACTCTCTGTGATAGGAAGCTAATGCGGAAGCGAGGACGACGCAACCAGCCGTTTGTGCGACTGCTCAGCTGTGGACTGCGAACATCAACTCGCCGGCGATCGGCGCATCGCGCGCCAACTCGTGCTGGTACAGCGCCATCCGCGCGTGCTGCCCTAGCTCTGGACCGAACAGCTCGAGCAGCAGATCGGATGCGCCATTGAGCACGGCCGGCGCCTGCTGAAACCCCGGGGCGGCGTTCACGTAGCCGACCAGGCGAATCGGCCGGATCAGTCGGTCCAGATCACCGAGCACCGTTTTCGCTAGCGCCAGGTGGTTCAGTGCCATCTGGCGCGCGGACGCATAGCCGTCGGCAATCGATAGCGCGTCGCCAAGCTTGCCCGGGGTCGGGATTCGGTCGATGCCCTGCTCATTTTTAACCGTTCCGTAGGTCCCCGACAGGTACAGCACCCCGTTGTTCAGAACGCCGGCGGCAAAATTTCCGATCGCTGCTGGCGGTTCGGGAATCCTAAGCTTCAGCGCTTCAACGCGTTCGGTGATGTTCACGAGAGACTCCAACGTCAAGATTTAGGCGTTCGCGAAATCCATGCTGGCGCGTACTTCGATCCGAAGCCGCGGGTGGGCAAGGTTCTGCAACACGGCGTTGTGGTGGGCGATGACCTCGGCCTCTGGCATCGCCGTGCCCAGGGTCGTGTGGCCATCGGCCACCAGTGTGACCGACAGTCCCTTGCTGAGCGCCGCTCTGCAGGTCGTGTCTACGCAGAATTCAGTCTGCAAACCCGTGATGTACAGGTGGCTGATGTCTTTGGCCGCGAGCACCGAACCGAGCGTTGTTTCAAAGAACGCGTCGGAAGCCCTCTTCTCGATTCGCACGTCATCCGGATGCTCATCCAGCTCCGGGTGCAGCGCCCAACCGGCGTTCCCTTTGATCAACGGGGCGTAGCTCTGGTGACAGTGCTGGACGAAAAAAATGGGTGCCTGGCATCGGCGACAGAACGCGATGACTCGATTGATGGCCGTGATGGTTTCCGCTTCGCGAAAGGCACCGCGCGCGAGACCAATCTGCGCGTCGATCACCAGTAACGCCGTGTTCAGTGTCTTAAGCGGCATGTCTGTTTGCATCTGCGAATCTTGCTGTGGCGATCTGGGCGTAATCGTTGCGACTACCGCCTGGGTCTTGTGAGTACCAGTCGCATGTCGACGCGGTGCATGTCCTTACCCCAACCGTCTGGCGTGACTTTCTCTTCTTTCGCATCAAAGCGTGCGAAGAACGGCGCTGACCTGTGGCTCGCGGTGATGAGTAGCTCCTCGGCTCCTTGGTTGCGGGCCGTGGTGCAGGCTCGTTCCATAATCATGGAGCCGATTCCGTGTCCTTGAGCGCTCGGGTCGAGCAGTATCCAGTGTAAGTGTGTATCTCCTGCGTGCTCTTGAAACACCCCGTAGGATCCGATCACCTGGCGGGCGACTTCACAGACCTCGTACTCTGGGGGCATGGTGTCTAAAAACACCTGGAAATCCTCCCGTTCGTTCGGCGCAAAGAACTCGGGTGTATTGTTGTCAAAGATGCGTAGGCAGGCGGATCGATCCGATCGAAGATAGCGCCGGAAATTGACTTCACTCATCGGTGCCCCGAGCCCGTTCGGCCGCTCGACTCAGGATGCGTTGAATGAAGGGGGCCTTGCCGTCGAGATACTCTGCGATGCCTTGGGTGTTGTTTGCTACCAGAGACAGCTTAAGTACTTCGTAGGCATCTCGTGTTTCTCTGCTGGTCAGCAGCACGTCCAAAAAGTGCTTCATGTCGCCGATCATTCTATGACCCGCCAGGCACAGGTGAAGCTTGTGCGATCGCCGCCCATTCCGCTCCTTCTTATAAAACTGATGGCCGGGTGACAAATCGCGTCCTCGCCGATAACCCAGATTAGCTAGCGCTTCTGCAACATCATCGGCCCGATTGACTTCCACCAGAATATCGATTTCCGGCTTTGCCGCGAGACCGGGGACGGCCGTACTGCCAACGTGTGTGATCGCGACCAGTGCCGTACCGAATAGCGGTGCAAGCCGCGCAGCCTCCTGCCGATACGCGCTTACCCAGCTGGCGTCGTACGGTACGACTGGGTTGGTGAGCGGAGCTTTTCTCATTTACACCGAGTCCGAATCACGTCCTTCAGCCCTGGGTTCCCCATAAACGTACTCAACGTCCGGAGCGGATTCGGGTGGGGGCGATACACCAAAGCGTACGGCCCGGAACCCAAAAGACTCGTAGAACTGGCGTGCTCGCAGGTTCTGCTGATGAGTGAAAAGACGAAGCCCCTGCGGCCTGAGTGACAGGCAGAACCTAAGCAACTGCTTGCCGATTCCCCGCCCCTGGTGGTCTGGGTGCACGTAGAGCCTGTCTAGTAGCTCGCCCTCGAGCGCAACAAAGGCACAGCATTGACCGTCAAGCTCTGCAACCCAAGTTTCGCAGGGTTCAAAAATTTGCTTAGTGAACACTTCGGCGGCGCGCTCAGGGGTCAGTTGCTGGAAGAGGGGGAGGTACGTGTATTCCTGCTTTCCGGCGGCCAGCCAGACGTCAACGGCTGTGGGAATATCCGCGGCTGCCATTGTTCGCGGGATAATCATGACGCTATGGCGGTACGACCAGCATGGCTACCGGACGTTGCCTCGATCAGGGCGTCTTCGCGCGTTTCGGGACAACGTGAAGTATGTAGTGGGTGCCGGATGGCGGGTGCCACGCGATCTGGCTGGTCGTGTTGTAGGGCGCACGCAGATCGTCTTTGCCAACCAGTACAAGTTCGCCATCGCGCGTATAGTCAAGAAGCGTAAGGGTAAGTTGCGCGGCATCAGGCTCATCCGCAGGGGTAACGATGAGCTTTGCCGTGTTCCCGATGTCTGCGAAGGATTCCTTTCCGTAGTCGACCAAAAAGCCGAAGGTTGATTCCGTCTGATCACTCTCTGAGTGCTGCTCCGTTAAAGTGAAGCTAAAGAGAACGCCTTGCCCAGCTTGGGCGGGAAGCGCTAGTGCGCAAAGAGCTAACAGCGTGAATGCGTTTCTATACATCGTGATTCCTCATTTAGTCCGGTGACGCGTGTTCCGCGCCTGGCAACAGATCGAGATGCGTTAGTATGAACTGCTCCTTCGCTTGTCGATAGCCGCTCATCAGACCGCCCTGGTGCGCCCGTTTCAGAGCTTCGTATTCAGCCTTCAGGTGTGGGTTGGCAATAAGCAGGTCGCGCCAGCCGATGATCTTCCTATGCTCTATCGAGCCGTGGGTGATTAAGAGGACGGAGAATTTGTCTTTACCCAGGTGTCCTTCAAAGTGGCGAAACCGGTCGCTCGCTTCGGATTCGGCCGAGGGCGCAAAGCGGGCGCTGAGCCTTTCCGCTGCGTTTAGAAACTCTTGCGGCGCTACGACGACGGCAATGTCCAGATCACCCTTGGTCAGTCCGCGGGGGAGGGCCGTGCTGCCCACATGCTCGACGCCTGCGGCTGGGAGAAGTGTCAAGAGCATCGAGCGGACGGTCTCAAACACCCGCTCGGCATTGACGAACAGCGCCTCGTCATCGGTAAAGGACACGACCTCTTTCATCTATACCGACCCATCGCGGTTCAAGAACGCTCGTTGGCCACATGCCATTCATAGTAAAACTCGCGTGCACCGTGTTCGTCGACTCGCTCTTTCACAAACGCGAATCCGGCTTTTTCCAGGACTCGTTGGGATGCACCGTTCTCCGGCGCGACCGTGGCGACGATTTTGGTGAGCCCGTGAGTGGCGGCTCCGTACGCGACCGTTGCACGAACGACCTCGCTCGCTAACCCTTTGCCCCAGTGCGAGCGTCTGAACGCGTACTTTATTTCCGCCTCAAGCTGCCCGCCAGGATGAACGAGCCCAACGAAACCGGCGACTGTGCGATCGAGCTTGTCTTCCAGTGCAAACATGCCGTAGCCGCGTTTGAGATAATTGCTACTGGTGACGGCAAGCCAGGAGCGACTCTCCTCCTCGGTAATCAAGCTGCCGTCGCCAATCCAGCGCGCTACCGACGCGTCAGAATAGACGTCGTACACCGCTTTCTGGTCCGACGGAAGCCACCTACGGCAGACGAGCTGTTCCGTCTCAAACTGAATCGCGCCATCTAGGCTCATGATTAGTAGGGCTCGCAGTGTTACCTGGGCGTTTTCCCAGATCTATACATTCTAAGTGACGAGAGTGCACTCTGAGGAAAAGCAAAGCTATTGTAAGCTTGTCAGTGCGGAGCATAGTCGAGGGCGGAAACGATAAAAGCCCACGATCCTGTCATGGCAGATAACCGGCCGATTTCAGCGTGAGCGTAGCGGCCAAGCAAACCAATACGTAGGATCCATTTATCGTCGCACGTGCGCTCCACGAATGCTTCGAACTGTCCATACCGAAGGCGTTGCCAGCAACGACGCCAAGAGACAGAAGAAAGAAAAATGGCGTGCAAGTGAACACGACGCCCTGTGTGATGACCGCGGCCGCGACATCATGCACGGCGCCGCTCACAAGAAACGTCCCGATGACTGCAAGTACCCTAGGAAGTCCTGTTTCTCTTAGCGGCCGATAGACCCTGTTCCCGAGGTAGTAGCCGAAAATCGGATTCCAGTATCGCCAGAACTCTGCAAATGACGAGGCACCGAGAGAGCGCTTAAGCATGTTAGAGAGTGAGCCGGGTGCTCCGAGCGGAACACCATTGCGGAGTAGGACGTACTCGCGAAGGGACATGGCTGACATTCAGGGCTTCAGTAATGAGAGGCAGGCTGATTGCGAAAGAATGGTGCAGTCAAGGTGCCCACCTTTGCGTCGTTGCTGACACTACTTAGGCGACCACTCAGGCGACCAGTGGAAGCAAATTGTGTTTCTCGATGACCCGGCTGGGTGCGAACAGGTATTGAATCGCATGCCGTTCATCTGCGTTTCCTTCAATCGCTTTAGATCCATGAAAGGTCAGTGGTGAGAAAGCGAGAGCGCTGCCGGGGTACAGAGTTGGCCTGACAGGGTCATCGATCCTAGTACGTGAAAAGTAAATGTCGCCTTCCGACGGGAGCGAAAGGGAAAGGCGAACGTTGATGCAGTACTGGAGCACGGCCTTGCTCGCCTTCATGTACATACGTCCAGACTTTTTGGACGGAGAGCTCCACACATCGTCCCTTGGACGGTGAAATGCGGGCAGTGCAAAATCCTGATGTAGACGCGTTGACCAGTTGCAGTCGGGATCTTTAAAGAAGACCAGCGCGTGTAAGGGTTGCATGCTGTCCGTAAAGCGCATCCTTTTGACGATTTCGCCTGCAAGCGCCAGGGTGTTCTGGTCTGGGTCGAGGCGGTCGTTCCTTTTAGGAACCCGCTGCAGTAACCGGTTGCATTCGGCGGTCGAGAACAGATTAGTGTGGATGGAGAACACGAACTTAGTCAGTTGCTTGTGGGCAAGTGTGATTCGCAGCTAGCGTGGCTGGAACGTTCAATTTGGACCCTTATTGTGCAGCGGCTAGGGCAAGATGATGTGCTGGCTAAGAAAAATACACCACATAGCCAATACAGCAACGAAATTCACTGAAAAGACAAGGCCACGCCACCGGACCCCGGTAAGAAATACATGTATGCAGGTGTGCAGTATACGACCTGCGACGAACAGCCACGCGAAGCCTGTTTGAAGCGGGTGGTTGCTCTGCTCGATGATGAGAAGGATGCAGACTAGATAAAAGAATATCGGCCACTCAAATTGATTTCTTAGATTTGCGGTCAGCTTTGGCTCGATCGCAGAGTACGGGTTCGCCCCATCGGAGGTTCTTCCGATGCCCCAAGCGTCAGGCGCTCTGACCAACGTAAGCGACGCGTACAGGAGTACGATCCAAGCACCGTGCGCCGCCATGGGATAGAGAAACGGTGATTCGTGAACATCTATCATTGCGAGAAAACGTACTGCAGCAGGTGGTTGGATGCGATCACACCGAGATTCAACCTCATTCTGGGTGCTTGTGCCTTTGGTCTGACTTCTCATGCTGAATGCAGATCCAAACGGAGTAAAGAAAAGCAAGGGTTGAAAACGCCAGCGCTACGCCTAAAACATAGGCGGTGTTTTCTATGACAGCGGTGGCTGTGTCGTTCAGCATTGTTTCGACGCGCCAGAAGAAGGTTCGGTAGTTCAAGCAGAAGGTGAAGCCCCAGCCCCCACAAAGCAGCCCCGGGCCCCAGCCGAGTTTAAGAAAACCCACCGCGCCCATAACCACCAACGCGATAGCGATGTAGTCGACGATCAGCATCGGCAGAAACTGCCCATACTCGAGGTGAATCCATGTTTCGCCAACGAAATGCAGTGTGGCTGAGAGCAGCGAGTAGTAGACGAAGAAGCGAGCTGATCGAGGCATTGCCGGTCCTGTATAGCAGTAGTGGGGAAGTCAAACGCGAGAACTGGTCCGCCGTGAGGTTGCTTTCCCTAGATCCTCTGTTTTCAGGAGCTCAATGTAAGGAGTCTCAAAAAGCTTTCACGTGGGGCGGAGTGTCCCCGGTCCATCTTGACATAGAGGTTTCGTGTTTGATCCGGCAGCTGCACGTCAATCGTTTCGCCACTCCCAACGCTACCAATTTCTATGTCGTCCGCCAGGATCTTTGCGGCCCTGAACCGGCCATACCAGCCCTTGCTATGAGTTATTGTCAGTGTACGCATGCTTGCAACAGTCGGTGACTTGACCGGTGATACGTTCGCTCTTGGTAGGGTGTTGTCTCATCGAGCGAGGTGTTGGTGGGAGTCCTGATTGCTATTGGCCTTCTGCAGTGTCTTCGAGATCGCCCCGGGAGTTTGAAACGTACTCGTCTGCTCCCTGTTCAGATTCAGCTTTGTCCTCGATGCGGCGTTGAACTCTGGCGTTCAGCTTTACCTCGTCGGTATAGGCCCAGTGGTTCACGTTTGAATGACCTCGCTTCCCACCGGACCCACCCTCCGTCTTGCCTTTGTTTGACGCCACGATACTGTCACCTCATTAACGAGCCAAGTCGAAGTTGCGCTACCCGCTCCAGTTTCGCATCGGATAACGTTTGCGCTTGTATTCGCGGTCGGTGAACGGAGCAGAAGTTGCAGCTACACCGTATCAAGCCATCAGATCCCCGAACACGTTAGGCGGAAAACGTGGCGATGTTTTGACCCGCTTCTCCTGCTCTCAACCAGTCATTTATCTGTGGAAAATGAGAAACGACTCGGCTGACCAGAGTTTCGCATGCGTTTCTATCCATTGCGCCGTCGTCGTACCGAAAGAAGTCATCGTACGTACCCTGACCCCTGGCAGTGTTTACGAGGCGTGCGCGCGCGTCCGGCGCAGTGTAGGACGTATTGAGCTTCACTTGGGGGATGATTGCACCCCAAGGCGCTTGAAAAGGACCAGGGTGCACTTGCGCGAATTCTAGGACGAAACCGCCCCCGTATTGATCATGAACGACTGAGAGAAGATGGAGGCGCCCCTTTTCGATTCGCTGGAAGTGCGGGTATTTTCCTGTGAACCCTTCGCCGGAGAGATGTGGCTCCAGAATAGTCTTGATTGCTGCTCGGATTCTTCGGGTAGTCGTCATGATGACCCTGTTACCACAGTCAGCCGTGCTGGATGGAGAGTGGTTGGATCGGTGGTGTGGAAAGATTGCGGTCAAGATAACCGTTCCAACCTAACGTTGGGCGGCGGATGTACGCGACGCGTAAACGTGGCGGATGCGGCATACGGCTCCCAGCATGATTCAAAGCGATAAGCGTTTAGTCTGGCTACGCGGCGAGGAGATGTCACTCTATTCCAGTAGGGCAGCATGAGTGAAAGCTGCATGCCAAATGAGGCTGCTACAGAAAGGTTCATTGACTGGAGTGCTGCTCTGCGCGCGATGCCCTCGTTTAGACGTAGTCGTTTTGTGATCAGGAATTATGATGAAAGCAAAGCATGGCGCACAACCTAACGGATAGACAACAAGGCAATCATGATCCTCGACGCTTTCGCCGAAAGGACACGGAAAACAACTGAGACATTGACTGTCTACGTTAAGACGGATCGAAGGGATAGATCGATCAGCGCACGATTGCACTTCTTGTTGCTCAGGCAAGCCGGTAGCATCATCTGATGCGTAGAGCCATAGACGAAAACATCTGGACCATTGACGGCCCCGACATCGTGTTCACAGGAATTACCATGAACACGCGCACGACCATAGTGCAAATGGAATCCGGTGGCCCTTGGATTCACTCGCCGATTGAGATTGCCCAAACGGTGGAAGAGTTTCTCACCGACCGAGAGGCTCCCGTCGTCGCTTTGATCGCATCAAATAAAGCTCACCACATGTACATGATGTCACGGCGTAGCCGCTTTCCTGATGCAACGATGTTTGCTTACGATGATCTTAAGAAGAAGCTCAGTTCGGTTGCGAATATAGAGTCGCTGAGATACACCGCGCCAGAAGCGTACGCTAGCGATGTCGAGCAAGTGCTCTTTGAAAGTACCCCCTGTTCCGCGAAGTGGTGTTCTTTCATGAATCGAGCCGAACCCTTGTATTTGCAGACCTTGTTCAGAGTCTGGATGTAACAAGCGCAGGGGTTCTTCCCCGCTTGCACGCTCGGTTAGACGGCGTCGCTGGTCCGGATGGAGGCGTGCCGAGGCTTTACAAGTGGTTTTCCACAAATAGAGATGCTGATCGGAAAGCGCTTCGGCTCATCAGGGGCTGGGAACCGAAAAAAGTCTTGTTTTGCCATGGTGCACCCATTGAGATTGGTGCATCTGAACTGCTCGATCGGGAGTTTTCTTACTTGGAGTAGGCTCACCTGATGGTTGGTTCGGGGGTATCTGGGGCTTGTTTTCCCGGCTACATTCCAAGGATGCACACCCAGTCTTCCTCGTTTGCGAAAGTAGACACCGTTTCCGAGAGCTTTGAGAACATATGCGCGATCTCGGCGCGACTGTAATGAATCTCCCTAGCTATCCTCGAGGTAAACGGAGGCAAGGGACCTAATGAATCGTGGACTTCATCTGCATCCATTGAGCTAAGGCGAAGAGATACGCTTCTCCACTCCCTAGCGATGGCTAATGCAGTATCCCTGGGTACGTCGTTTGTCGAGAAATGGTGGTAGTCGGGACACTTTAATTTCGGCTTTACTACAGAGCTCAGCGATAGTTGGAGGGGTTACCGGAGCGGAAGCGAAGGGCGATCGCGGTCAGGATGTCCGCTCCAGCTCCACGTTAGGCGGCAGTACCGTGCTCTTTCGTCCATGAATCAGGAAGTAGGCTGGCATAGAAACTGCGGGAAGCAGAATAAACGAAACCAACCACGCCGTCGGTTTGAAGCTCCTGCCCGGGAGTTCCTGATTAGCGTGCAAAGAAAACAGTGAAAGGGAAATTAGATAGGCGATCATCACGCCAAATGGCGTGAGTGCAGAATCCCACGGAGCTAAAAACCTCAGAATAGTCGAGGCCAGGAGCATTACTAATCCAGTAACGAGATGCCATTTGCCTACGTGAGTGTTCATAGATTGTTGCCTAACTACCGAGCTGAGCGGGGCTTGATGGCAGGCGACCGGAGCGGAAGCGAAGGGGGCCCACGGTCAATGCGTCCGTTGCAGCGACACGTTAGGCGACGCAGATTCATATAGTAAGTGCAACACATCGACTCCATCTCCCGACAAGCGAGACGAGCTGGGATACTCCGCT
>JBCCNK010000079.1:0-13037 GCA_039025875.1 Pseudomonadota bacterium | reverse complement strand
CGCATGGGACCGGAAACTGTACTCACCGTGGGTCGAGATGCGATGTGGCTTGCAGTCTTACTGTCGGGTCCGCTGTTGCTATCGGCGCTGGTGGTAGGGCTGCTGATCGGTGTGTTCCAGGCGGCCACGCAGATCCAGGAAATGACGCTGAGCTTTATTCCAAAGTTGCTGGCGTTGGTTGTAGCACTGTTCGTTGGCGGTCCCTGGATGATCTCTGTGGTGGTGACGTTCTCCGAACGCCTATATCGGGAAATTCCCGGGTTGATCGGCTGATGACGAATCTCAGTCTCCCGGTCAGCCCCGAGGTTATGCTTGCCCAGCTCGAGCTGTACGTCTGGCCTTTCCTCCGCCTATCCGCAATGATGCTGGTTGCGCCGGTGTTCAGTTCGTCTTCAGTGACGGTGCGTGTTCGTATCCTGTTGGCAGTTCTGATCGCAGCATTGGTCACGCCGCTGCTACCGACCGCTCCAAGCGTCGATCCGCTAAGTAGCCTTGGATTGATTCTTGCTGCCCGCGAAGTTGCTATCGGCCTCGCCATGGGCTTTGTGATGCAGCTTGTTTTTGGTGCCGTAGTCGTTGCCGGTCACTCCATCGCAACATCGATGGGACTGGGTTTTGCCATGTCCATCGATCCTCAAAATGGCGTCCAGGTGCCGGTCGTATCGCAGTTCAATGTGGTGTTGGCGACGTTGTTGTTCCTAGCAATCGATGGCCATCTGATGTTGCTCGCGGCTGTGTTCGAGAGTTTCAGTGTTCTACCTGTGACCAGCGCTATGCCACCGGCCGGGCTGTTCTCGGCAGTCGTTGGTCTTGGCACCCAACTGTTTGCCACTGCTTTGCTGCTGGGCCTGCCTGCAATGACCGCAATTCTCATGATCAACGTCGCCTTCGGCGTGATCACTCGAGCAGCGCCCCAACTCAATATCTTTGCGGTTGGATTCCCCGTCACCATCATCGCCGGCTTCGTTTTTATGCTTCTCGCATTACCGACTTTCATGTCAGCGATGCGACGGTTTTTGGATCAGGGTCTGAATCAGACCCTGGTAATCCTGGGCTAGAGGGATAGACCCGTGGCAGAAGAGCAGTCTGGGCAGGAACGCACCGAGGAGCCTACTGAGCGACGCAAACAGGAAGCGCGCCGCAAAGGGCAGGTACCCCGTTCCAAGGAACTCAACACTATGTTGAGTTTGCTCATAGCGGGTGCAGGACTTTGGACGCTGGGTGAAACCTTGGTCGATGACATGCTCGCGATCAGCGCAGAAGGGCTTGTTCTAGATCGCGCACTCGCTTTCGAAAGTGAGCGGCTGGCCTTTCATTTTATGTATCTGATAAGTGCCACGTTGATGGCCCTTGCTCCCTTTCTTGCCGTAACAGTCATCGCCGCCTTTGCCGGCCCACTGCTAATGGGAGGCTGGTCTTTTAGTCTTGAATCGATGGCATTCAAGTGGGAAAAGATCGATCCCGTTAAGGGGTTGGGTCGACTGTTTTCGGCGAAGGGTCTGCTGGAGCTGCTCAAGGCCCTAATTAAGTTCACGCTGCTGCTGGCCGTCACTTACCTGCTGATCCGTGTTTTTGAGCGCGACATACTCAGTCTGAGTGCGTTCAACGCTGCTGAGGCCAGCGTCCAGAGCGTGTACATGCTGCTGTTTTCACTTGTCGCCCTCAGCGCCGTTTTGTTGCTCATCGTTATGTTTGATGTGCCGTTTGAGCTCTGGAACTTCAACCGCCAGTTGCGCATGACACGCCAGGAAGTGCGCGAGGAGTTGAAGGAGAGCGAGGGACGGCCAGAGGTTAAGCAGCGAATTCGCAACATGCAGCGTGAGATAGCGCAGCGTCGCATGATGCAGGATGTCCCGACGGCCGACGTGGTGATCACGAACCCCACACACTTCTCTGTGGCATTGAGCTATCAGGGCCAGCAAGGTGCGCCAGTGGTCGTAGCTAAGGGGCAGGACCTGATCGCTCTGCAGATCCGAACGATCGCGCAAGAAAACGATGTTCCGATTTTCGAGGAACCGCCGCTTGCCCGCGCGATCTACGGCAGTACGGACATTGGTGAAGAAATTCCGGAAGGACTCTACCTGGCGGTAGCCCGGGTATTGGCGTACTTGTATCAACTGCGCCGCGCCCGGCCGACTGACTACGTGCCACGTCCGAGAGACCTGGAAGTCCCGGAGGAGTTTCGCGACCTGGTGAAAGGAGCTGATGATCATGGCGAGCACTGAGACCGCCAACGTAGCGCCGTTTAAGTTTGACGCCAGCATGCTGGCGGGCCTGGGCGCGCCTCTCATCATGCTGCTTCTGCTGGTGATGATTGTACTGCCCTTGCCGCCGCTCGCGTTGGACGTTTTGTTCACGTTCAACATTGCGTTGGCCATTATCGTGCTGCTGGCTGCTGTATATGCCTCTCGTCCTCTGGAGTTCGCAGTCTTTCCGACAGTCCTTCTTGTCGCAACACTACTTCGCCTGGGTCTGAATGTTGCGTCGACGCGGGTTGTTCTGCTGCAGGGTCATACCGGAACCGGAGCGGCCGGCAACGTCATCGAGGCATTCGGTGATTTCGTCGTCGGTGGAAGCTATGCGGTCGGTCTCGTCCTGTTCACAATCTTGGTGGTCATAAACTTTGTGGTCGTTACCAAGGGTGCGGGACGGATCTCCGAGGTGACTGCTCGCTTTACCCTGGATGCTATGCCAGGTAAGCAGATGGCGATCGATGCCGATCTGAACGCGGGACTGATCAATCAGGATGAAGCCCTGAAGCGTAGAGAGGATGTCACCCAGGAAGCTGACTTTTACGGTGCTATGGACGGTGCCAGTAAGTTCGTGCGTGGAGATGCCGTTGCCGGCATTCTGATTCTTTTCATCAATATCCTCGGCGGCTTCGCCATCGGAACACTGCAGCACGAGCTAAGTGCCGGACAGGCAGCGGAGAACTACATTCTGCTTACGATCGGTGACGGATTGGTAGCGCAGCTGCCCAGTATGCTGCTTTCTACAGCCGCCGCGATTGTGGTCACTCGGATGTCCGGTAGCGCCGATATGGGCGCCGAGGTTACTGCCCAACTCACGGATAATCCGCGAGTTTTGTTTGTCACCGCCGCAGTCATCGGTCTGATCGGCGTTGTTCCTGGCATGCCAAACCTCGTCTTTCTGGGAAGCTCGGCGCTGATCGCCACGGTTGGGTATCTGCGCCTCCAGCCCAAAGAAGTGGTGGAGCTGGCGCCCGCAACAGAGGAAGCACCCAAACCCAACGAGGCCAAGGATCTCAGTTGGGATGACGTTAATCAGGTCGATGAGATTGGCCTGGAAGTAGGCTATCGGCTTATCTCTCTGGTCGATAGGAATCAGGGCGGTGACCTGCTGAGCCGAATCAAAGGTGTCCGCAAGAAACTATCGCAGGAGCTCGGGTTCCTCATTAACTCGGTGCACATCCGGGATAACCTGGACCTTCAGCCGAATGCTTACCGGATCACGCTGCACGACGTCATCGCCGGTGAAAGCGAGGTGTTCCCCGGGCGCGAGCTTGCCATCAATCCAGGGCAAGTCTTTGGCGACCTGGATGGTGTAGCGACCAAGGATCCTACCTTTGGTCTGGACGCGCTTTGGATCGATGCGTCCCAGCGCGATGAGGCCCAAACCATGGGCTACACGGTGGTGGACTGCAGCACGGTAATTGCGACGCATCTAAGCCAGATTCTTAAGAACCACGCTCAGGAACTCATCGGCCAGGATGGTGTTCAGCAACTGCTCGATAAGCTCAGTCAGAGCGCGCCGAAGCTGGTGGAAAACCTAGTTCCCGAAATACTTAGCCTCGCCGAGGTGACGAGGGTGATTCACAACCTACTCGAGGAGGGCCTGCCGGTACGCGATATGCGGACTATTGCCGAGACGCTGGCCGATGGCTCGAATAAAGGGCTCGACACCGACACGCTCACGGCGCGGGTTCGTGTGGCGCTTGGGCCGTCCATTTTCCAGACGGTAAACGGTACCGAGCGTGAGATGCCGGTTATGGTGCTCGATCCAAAGCTAGAGCAACTTCTCGTACAGGCTGTACAGGGCTCTGCGGGCAACATTGAGCCTAATCTGATGGACTCCGTAATTCAGCAGGTTGTTCAGGCATCGGCGCAGCTCGAAGCCGATGGGCACAATCCAGTTCTGCTAGTTGCGACCAACATTCGCTTGTTCCTCTCGCGTCTGTTGCGGGGGCGGATGGCGAATTTCTACATTCTCGCCTATGAAGAAATACCGCCGGATAAGTCGATCCGTGTGATTGCAACGATCGGCAACATGCACGCCGGCGGACAAACGGCAGCGGTCGGATAGAGCATGCCCTCACGAGACTTGAACGCCCGAATGATGCGAACTAATGCCGTCACTAAACGAGTTAACCAGACTGTCGAGTCCGGCGTCACTGAGACGATGGCAGCAATGCAAAGGAGAAACCAGCCATGAGAATTGAGCGCTATGTCGCCGATGATACGCGCAGTGCAATGGCCAGAGTGCGTGCCGAACTCGGTGGTGATGCCATGATTTTGGCCAACCGCAGCGTCGGGGGTCGAGTTGAACTAACTGCCGCGGTTGGTGTGGAGGATGCGATTGCCAACATTAATCGTCCCCGGCAACAGACCGAGTCCCCGCAAGCGCTGTTAAAGGAACGAAGGGCTGGCGAGCAGTTGCAGGCGATGGAGGCCGAAGTGCTTCGGCTGCGCGGTCTCTTGCAGGCTGAACGAACGCGATCCCAGGAACCACTACCGGTCGCATCGCCCATGATGCCCAGAACGTCCCCAGTGTCAGAGAAGCGCAAAGGGGGAGAGTCCCAGTTGCGTCAACGGCTGCTGCGCCTGGGGCTTTCCCGCTCGTTGAGCGATGACCTTATTGGCCAGGTACAACCTGTGCAAAATCTCAATGAAGCCTGGCAGCTTGCCCTGCGCGCGCTCGTTGACCGCATTCTCACAGCGAAGCTTGCGAGTGACCGAGATGCTGTGTTCGCCATGGTTGGTGGGACAGGCGTCGGTAAGTCCAGCACGATCGCTAAGCTCGCCGGTGCCGATGTACAACGCTTCGGCGCTCAGGGAGTCGGCATTATCACTATGGATAACTATGGCATCGGAGCGCACGAGCACATGGCGGCTCTTGCTTACAGCCTGGGTATACCCCTGTATCCCGCTAGCGATCGCAAAAGTCTGGATGTAGCGTTGGATGAGCTGCGAGGTCGCCGAGTTTACATCGACACAACCGGCATGGGGCAACGCGACGATCGGCTGTTACGGCAGATGGAAGTTATCTCCAGTTCTACTCGACCGATCGTGCCACTGCTTGTGCTCTCGGCTTCGGCTCAACCATCTCAATCCAGAGAGCTGGGTCGCTTGTTCACGACCTCGGGAGCGTCGGGTGCTATTATCACTAAGCTGGATGAGGCAACAAGCCTCGGAGGCGTGCTGGACGTGATCGTTGGTAGTCGCCTGCCACTTCTTTTGATGAGTGCTGGTCAGCGAGTGCCAGACGATTTCCAAAGTGCTGATGCGCAGGCACTGGTACGTAGTGCCGTGGAGCTACTGCGTTCTGAAGACGCGCCTGTCGAGCAGCGACGCCACCACCACATCGGTGCACCAGCCGCCACGACAACCGCCAATCTTCTGGTCCAGTAATGGGCGAGGTTAAGACTGCAGGCCCCGAATTTATTGAAGCAGGGTACGAGTAAGAGCACGATGAGTGGCAACAGAGCAACTCAAGTTTTAGCCATCACCAGCGGCAAAGGCGGGGTTGGCAAAACGAACGTCGCCGTTAATCTCGCCGTGGAGTTCTCCCGAGCGGGAAAGCAGGTGATGTTGTTCGATGCAGATCTGGGGCTGGCGAATGTCGACGTGGCGCTGGGCTTGAAGCCTAAATTCGACATTCAGCATGTGTTGTCGGGGGAGCGGTCCCTCGATGAGGTAATCCTAGAAGGGCCGGCGGGTATCCGCGTGGTGCCCGCGTCGTCCGGTGTGGCCGGAATGGCGTCTCTGAGTCAGACCGAACAGGCCGGATTGGTTCGGGCCTTTGGTGATCTTGAGACGCCCGTAGACATTCTTCTCGTGGATACAGGCGCGGGGATCGACAGTGCGGTTCTAACTTTCGCTGCCGCCTGCCAGGAAGTGATCGTGGTGGTCTGCGACGAGCCCACCTCACTCACAGATGGTTACGCACTCATCAAAGTACTCAATCAGCAGTGTGGCGTTCAACGTTTTCAAGTGCTCGCCAACATGGTGGAAAACGAGCTAGAGGGCAGGCGGTTGTTCGAGAAACTGGATAAGGTGGTAGAGCGTTTCCTGGACGCGAGGCTTGGGTTTCTAGGGGCGGTGCCACGCGATGATTATCTGCGCAAGGCTGTGCGCAAACAAACACCGGTCGCGCTGGCGTTCCCCAGCGCACCGTCATCGGAAGCACTCGCCGGCATAGCGAAGCGAGTGGACAAACTGCCGCGCGCAGCGGAGGCGGGCGGCTTGAGTTTTTTTGTCGAACGGATGATCGACTATCGTAGCGGGAGTGTGTGAGCTGATGGATATCGCTGCATACGAAGAAAGTAATATCCCCAGCGCCGATGCGCTGGTCCATGAATTCCTGCCACTGGTGCAGCGTATCGCATTGCGCCTGAAGGTTAAGTTGCCGCCCGATATCGAGCTGGACGACCTGCTGCAGGTTGGTCTGATGGGCTTACTGCGCGCTCGTGAGAGTTATGATCCCTCGCAGGGAGCGAGCTTCTCGACGTATGCGGGAATTCGGATCAAGGGTGCGATGCTCGATGAGATGCGCTCCAACGACTGGCTGCCGCGAAGCGTGCAAACCCAGTTCCGTCAGGTATCTGAGGCGATCGAGGAACTCGACAAGCAGCTCGGTCGGCCTGCGCAGGATGCGGAAG
Organism: Pseudomonadota bacterium; assembly: GCA_039025875.1. GTDB lineage: Bacteria > Pseudomonadota > Gammaproteobacteria > Pseudomonadales > Halieaceae > Congregibacter. The sequence goes on along the minus strand of JBCCNK010000079.1, from coordinate 6,139 downwards.
TGGCCGAGGCCATGGGCATGTCGTTGCATGAGTACCAGTCCATGGCAGGAAAACTTGCTTGCGCGCGGATGACACACATTGAGGACAGTGACGAGGCGGCTCAGGCCGAGGCCAACAATGAGTCCAATCCGCTGGAAGCCTTGGGAGACATCGCTTCGAGAGAAGCGTTGGTTGAAGCCATCGACAGACTACCGGAAAAGGAGCGGCTGATGATGTCGCTCTACTACGCCGAGGATCTCAACTTAAAGGAGATAGGCGCAATTCTGGGTGTTAGCGAATCCCGAGTATCCCAGCTACACGGTCAGGCCCTCGCGCGCCTGCGTGCGGGTCTCAAGGCTTGGCGAGTCTGAGCAGTACATTGCTCGGTCGCGTACCTGATTTTTCTGACCCAAGATGGCAAGGCGCAAAAGCAGGGAGTCCCCCGCGACCGGATCGGGTGCTTCTCGATTTGATGTCCTGACGCTCCTCGGCGTCACGCTCGCTGTGGGCGCAATCATGCTCGGCAATTGGCTGGAGGGCGGACAGCTCTCGGCGCTGGTGCAATTTACCGCGCTGATAATCGTCGTAGGCGGCACTTTGGGCGCTGTGCTTATTCAGACCCCAGTGCAGGATTTTCGGCTGGCGCTACGGCGGCTGAGATGGGTTTTTCGCCCCCCGGCCTTTTTCCGACCTCAGATTCTGGATAAGACGTCTCGTTGGAGTCGGATCGCCCGGCGTGATGGTCTGCTCGCACTCGAAAACGAACTGCCGAAGGAGCAGGACCTGCTCGCCCGCAAGGGACTTCGGCTGCTGGTCGATGGTCTGGAACCCGACGATATTCGCGAAGTACTCGAGATCGAGATCGACAACGCCCTCGCGCTGGAGACCCGGGCCGCCCGGGTATTCGAAGCCATGGGAGGCTACAGTCCTACCATCGGTATTCTAGGCGCGGTGCTTGGCCTGATCCATGTGATGAACAATCTGACCGATCCTGCACAACTGGGATCCGGCATTGCGGTTGCTTTTGTGGCCACCATATACGGCGTCGGCTTTGCCAATCTTTTCTTTTTGCCTGTGTCGAACAAGCTGAAAGCCATCGCCGGCGAGCAGATGGGTTACCACGAAATGCTAATGGACGGCATCGCGATGATCGCCGATGGGGACAGCCCGCAAATTATCAGCAGCAAACTGGAAGGCTACCTCGGTTAACGCGTATGCGCACCAGGATGAGACGGCGCCGGGAGCTGCCGGAAATCACCAATAATCATGAGCGCTGGCTCGTGTCCTACGCTGACTTTCTCACGTTGCTGTTTGCGTTTTTCGTGGCTATGTATTCGACGTCGGCTCTCAACAGCGGGCAATTTCGCGCGCTGTCAAACAGTATTCTGAACGCCCTCGACCGTCCTCAGGCTGCCTTGTCACCGGTGGTAGATGCACAGCCGCCGAGCGATGAGTCGCAGGGCGACCGTATACCGCTGGAGACGGCTTCGAGCGAAGCCGAATTCGGTGGCACACAGCAACTCGACGCTGCCCGCGATCAATTGCGGTTGATTGAGCAAGAGCTTGGTGCAGCCATGGGGGAGCGGCTGGATCTGGACCAGCTGAGTCTGAGCTCGGAGGGGGATTGGGTCGACCTGAAGATACCAGCTGAGCTGCTCTTTCCCAGTGGCTCTCGCGCACTACTGGCCAGCTCCAAGCCCATGCTTGCTAGTCTGGCGCAGCGTCTGCGGGAGTTTCCGAATGAGATCGTCGTCCAGGGCCACACCGACGATCGACCGATTCGCAACGGTCTGTTCCCGTCCAACTGGGAACTCTCCTCGGCCCGGGCTGCTTCCGTAACGCGCGTATTGCAAGAACAGGGTATCGCCGCCGAACGCCTAAGTGCCCAGGGTTTCGCAGCGACCCGACCTGTGGTCGCCAATACCAGCGACGATTCGCGAGCTGAGAATCGACGGGTTGTTCTTCGTGTTCGTTCCCTGGCTCGCAATCGCGATTCAAACGTGCCATGAGCGGGCAGAACAGGATCTCAGGGGTTGGCGCCACCCCGGCGGGTCTGGGAACCAATCTAGTACGGCGGCGACAGCAACGACCGGAACATCCCCGGCGCGGGGAAGAAGACATTGATGAGCAGTTCGATGATGAGCTCCCCATCGAACTGTCAGAAGACGGATCCGAAGTCGGTGGCGCCAGTCATGACAAGCCTGTCGCTGACTCAGACCCGGGTGCCACGCTGGCGCTTACCTTCGAGGCAAGACAGCTTCATCGCCTGGAAGGACCAATCAGTGCTAGAGAAACGCACTCCAGGCGCAGCGCACTCCTTCAGCGGCGCATCCAAGGCACTCTGCCGGAGCCGCCAACCCTCGATTCCCAATCACAGGGAGATAAGAAGCGGGTCGAGGATCGCCCGGGTAGCCGTAGTTTCCAACCCACTCCTGAGCGCGGCATCACGAGGCAGGTAACGACGGAATCCAGTAGCGCGGAACAACGTGACCCTGCAAAACGTGCGAAAAAAGTTACGAAGGGTCGCTATCTGAATGAGCGTTGTTAAGTGTGTCAGCGATGCAGGTGCCCGGGGTGTAGCCCAGGCCTAGCTCGATTCTCCGTCAGCTATGGTGCGGCGTACACATGTCCAATCATGGTCGTGCCTTCAAACACCGCTCGGTCGATAACCTCGCGCTCATTGATAAACACGAAGTCGAACTCATCATTGCTATTCGCATCGCTGTGCAGCATTACTACAAACAAATCACCCGCTGCCGGGGCCGGGTCGACGGATACCTTGACGTTCGATGATTTCCCTGACGGGATCTTGCTATAACCGGCGACCACTTTTCCATCGGGTTTACCGTCTTTAAACGGATGGAGAACTAACCACCCTGAACCGTCTATATGAACTTCGGGGAACACGAAGGTCGGCCCCTGCCTTGTGGTGCCTTCGGTGTGGATCCAGTTTGCGTCGCCATTGCCCATCGTGATTTGTGGCGGCTGTGCCAGGGCAAGAGGCGAGGTCAGTAGAAGCAGCAGCGTGAGTCGAAAAATTTTCATTGGGTATCCTTTTTTATTTTCACCAGGGTGTTTGGTTCCATCCAGAAATGGTAACGCAATGGTCAAGCGCCCGGTCGTGTTGTAGTGGCGCAAATGGCTATCCGGTGGTTCGAGCGATGTTACCTGGGAGAACCACATTCCCCCAGCACGCGTTCTTGCATCTAGCGTGGCAGTCTTGGTCATGTCGTCGCAGGTACCCACTCATTGCGTAGCAGCGGTGCGGTCCGCGCTGCCTTTGGGTCAGCGGATCCCACGCTAACTTATTGATTTTTCTGCACTGTCGCCCAGTTTTCGGGTAGATTTCGGGTTCGTGTCGTGTTCGATCGCCGATGTTGGCGTGAGGATGGCGACGCCTCGAACCTGCGGGAAGCGCCATGATTGTTCGTAAATTACGTCTCAGAAAGGGCTGGTCCCAAGACCAGCTCGCCGAGCTCGCCGACGTCTCCGTTCGTACGATCCAGCGGATCGAACGGGGTCATAGGCCAAGCCTGGAGACGGCAAACGCGCTGGCCGCGGTGTTTGAGGTGGAAATCACCACCTTTATCACGGAGCACGAATCTATGAAGAGTATCGAACACGAAGAGCCAGCGGTGGCCAGCCATGCCGAGCTGGTGTCCGATGAGGCTGAAGCGCTCGAGTATGCGAAGGGCGTTAAGGATTTTCTCAGCGGGGTTGTCGCCTATGTTGTGCTGGCTGTCGTATTTTTTTCGGTCAAGGGTACAAGCGAGCCCGCTCTGTTCTGGGTGTTCGGCGGAGTCGGTCTGGGGCTGATCGTACAGGGACTGATCACCTTTGAAGTGGTCCGACTGCCATTTCAGAGTCTAGAACGAAAAGTCGCCGAAAAGAGACTGGGCAGAAAATTGTAACCCCTAGGGTATTCGGCCCGGTCGGGCTCCTCCTGCTCGTCGAGTGGGAGGGGGTCTGCCTGCCCAAACTGCACTTCGCCAGACGATCAGCGTTAGCGGCCCATCCGAAAGTCCTTTCTGATTGTTCCTTCAGAAAGTACCCCCAGACATTCCTCCCAAAAGTCGCTTCTGAATTCCGAGGGCCGTCGAGCCGACTCTGTATTTGTATTGATCTCGCCCTGTCACCGGCTATAGTGGGATCGCTAGAGTAGGCGAGCCAGCTGTATCGCTAAGATGAGCACAGCCAAGGCGATGTTGCATGTACTACCCGCGGTACGACCACATATGTAAAGGTCAAGGGAACTGTACCTCGATGATCTCCAAAGTGCGGGTAGAAGGTCTGATTGAACCATCACTTCGCAGAACGAGAGAACATCCCATGAGTAGTAGCACCGATAGCTTGAATCACTTCGCCACAACCGTCCAAAAATCTGTCAGCAAAGCCACGATCCCGGAGCCTCGGGAAGAAATCATCGATGCCTCCGTCGAGTACTGCGTGAGTAGCGGTTATGTCCTGATTTCGGAAGCAACGGCTAAACGAGCCTTGGTCACTCACATCAGCAATGTCGTGCTGGAACTCTCGGCTGCTGACTGAAGCGATTTAGGTTTCGATTCGCGCCGTACCGTCGAGCAGTTTTTCTACGCTCTCGTTGCCAGCTACCACTGACCCAATCTCCGCTCTATGATTCGCTCTATGAATAGTGTGACGATAGCGTTCTTTTTGGGATACGTGGAATGCGAGCAATGCTCGGCAAACTGACCCAGGAATTTTTCCTGGCCGTGCTCGTCGCATCGGTCACCGCGACGTTGTGCGCAAATGCGCACGCTGTACACGCTGCAAAAGTCATTGCTGACTACAGTGATGCCGAATTGGTCGCTGACGTCGAAAGAATCGCGCCGGGCCGTACTTTCTCGGTGCTGCTCACGATCACTCCTCGCGAGCACTGGCATTTGTATTGGAAGAACCCAGGCGACTCTGGCGCGCGAATAATTACTGACTGGGCAACCACACAAAGCGTTGTTGTCGATGACGCCCAATGGCCAGCTCCGCAGCGAATCCCCGCCGGGCCTCTGATGAACTACGGGTACTACGAGGCAACAACCTGGCGATTTCCCGTAGCAGTCCCCACTGATACAAGTGGTGAGGTCACCTTAAGGTTGGATGCCGAATGGCTCGTTTGCGATGTCGAGTGTGTCCCCCAGTTCGGTGTCTTTGAAATTGCGATACCGCTCGGGGCAAGCACGGTCGCTGCTCCTGCGGTCGAAGCGCGTGCGGCGCGAGCACAAGATGGCTTGCCTACAGCGTTGCCTTGGTCGGCAACAGCAATCGATGGGCCGGAAGCAACAGAGCTGCGCGTAGCCATGACTCAGGACGAGGCCCGGTTGGTCTCCGACGCCTACTTCTTTTCCGAGGATGATGGGTTGACCAGCTACGCTGCGTCGCAAGAGTTTTTTGCTCAGGGAGAGTCGCTGGTGCTCTCCATACCCGCGCCGGCCACGGGGATGACGGCGCAGGTAGCTCGAGGTGTGCTGGTGCTGACCCCGGCCGGCGGGTTGTCGGAGGCGTTTGAACTTGAAGTTCCAATTCAGCAGGCTGTGGCTTCGGGTGCTTCGCTGAAGCTAGGGCAGGCGCTGCTATTCGCGCTGCTTGGGGGGATGCTGCTCAACGTAATGCCATGCGTGTTCCCGATTTTGTCGCTCAAAGCGCTCTCGCTGGCAACTCTCGCGGGTGAGCAGCCCCGTAAGGCTCGCGCGGACGGACTCGCGTACACCGCGGGAGTGGTGGTGAGCTTTCTGGGTGTCGGAGGTGCCCTAGTCGCGCTGCAGCTGGGCGGGGCCGCCGTAGGCTGGGGCTTCCAGTTGCAGGCTCCGTTATTTGTGATGTGTCTCGCCGTGCTCATGTTCACTATCGGTCTGAATCTGGCAGGGTACTTCGAGCTCAAACTCCCCGGCACCGGTGTGGGGCAAGCTCTCACTGATCGTGCAGGTGTCACCGGCGCATTCTTTACCGGAGTTCTGGCGACGTTGGTTGCCAGCCCGTGTACCGCGCCCTTTATGGCCGGCGCTCTGGGGGCGGCGCTCACGCAACCCCCAGGCACCGCCCTGTTGATTTTCGTGTTCCTCGGGTTGGGTATGGCCCTGCCGTATCTAACCGTCAGCTTCATGCCAGTGCTCGGGCGAGCCATGCCCCGACCAGGCCCGTGGATGAT
>JBCCNK010000078.1:0-13130 GCA_039025875.1 Pseudomonadota bacterium | reverse complement strand
GTGAATCAGTGCTAGAGGCAAGCAAGCGCGACCCTCAGGTGCGGGAGCTCATGCTTGATACGAAGGCGTTTCTGCGTGGCGACCTGCCTACGGATGAAAACGAATAGAGAGATACCCTTACTCCGAAAACGCCGACTAGGGATAAGAATCCAGTCAACATGCAGGATTGTTCGCACACTCCACGATCACCCTTCCTTCAAACAGCTTCACAAGTAAGTCGTACAAAGACTGCCGTACGAGAAGTCAGCCCAGCTATGAGGTTTCGACTGACGTTGGTCGGCAAGCTACAGATTTGGTTGGCGCTATCTGGTAATCGGAGCCGCTTACAACTGGAGCCAAAAGCAGACTAAGTGCTGACCGCGCACATTCACGAAGCATCGCGTCAGCGGAAGGTTGCTGATTCAACTTTCGGAAAGAGCGGGCGCAAACCTAACAAGCCCCCGATTTCGCTCCCAGTTGCATCGGTTTTAGAGCTTTCTTGGGTGTGGCCTTGCTCATTCATCGCCGCACCGGACAACACGAAGCTTTGAAAGCGCCCGATACGCCGCACTTTTTAACTGCGGCTACATTCATTTTGGGGGAACGGTAAAGTAAGAAATTGCGAAGCTTTCACAGCATTACACGCGATTGAATTCGATCAGAAACACTGGGAGCTTGAATTTTCTCGGCCACGGAGAAGAGGATAGAGCCATGGAAAAAATTCTGCTGGTAGAGGACGCAGATTTTTTTGGGAATATCATCGAGAGGAGGCTGCAACGGAGATCCGACACAGAGGTCACGTGGGTCAAAACCATGGAAGAGGCCCGCTTGGCTTTGTCCGATGGCAGCGAGTTCTCCCTGGCTTTACTCGATCTCAACCTGCCGGATGCCAACGGCACAGAAATCGTTGAGCTTGTCGCCGTCGAAAAGAATGTGCCGTCGATCGTGTTCTCGGCAAGCTATGAACGTGTTATCCGCGATTCCATAGTGCGCCTCGGGGTGATCGACTACATCATCAAAGAAAGCCCCGCGAGCCTTGAGTATCTTTTTCAGACGGTCAATAGGATCATTGGCAATCGCAACAGAATCGTTCTGATTGCCGATGACAGCACGCCAGAAAGAATGAGGCTAAAGCGCGCACTCGAAGAATTTCAGCTCACTGTGATCGCTGTTAGAGATGGTGCCGAGGCGCTCGCAGTGCTAAGAAAAAGAGAAGACATCTCTTTAGTGATTACCGATTTCGTAATGCCGAACATGGACGGGCTTGAATTCACAAAAGCGGTAGTCCGGGAGTTTCATAAAAGAAGGCTGGCAATTATTGGTGTGTCGGCATTTACCGAGTCGGACACTCATATTCAGTTTCTAAAAGCCGGTGCCAATGATTTTCTCGGCAAACCCTTTGAGAGAGAACAACTCTTCTGTCGGGTGTCCCAGAACCTGAACGCACTGGATCGTATCGATGCGCTGCATAGTCTAGCGAATAAGGATCAACTCACCGGATTCAGCAACCGACGTTCGTTCTTTGAAATCGGTGAGTCAAAACTGGCTCAAGCCCAAAGATCTGGTGAAAGCTGCGCGATCATGATGATGAGCGTCGATAACTTTCGGGCGGTGAACGATTACTATGGCTACGAGGCCGGCGACGAAGTGGTTAAGGGCATCGCAGAGCGCCTAGAAGGCCGTACGCGGAAGTCCGATCTGATCGCTCGCTTTAGTGGAAAAGAGTTCACAAAGCTCTTGATCGCCCCTGATCCCACGTTTTTACCAGAGATCGCACGAGCACATCTGGCCGCAATCGCAGAGACCCCAATCAGGGGTGATGATGAGAATATTGCTGTGACTCTCTCCATCGGAATCGCCTACGGCGATGGGCTGGCGCTCGGCCAATTGATCGACAACGCGGATCAGCACCTGTCGGAGGCGAAAGCGGCCGGCGGTAACCAGGCCGTCATGAGTCCCGCCGCATCTGGAAAACGACCGCTTGTGATTGAGTGCCCGGTAGAGCTGGTTAAGTACTACGTTTAAATAGCTTGTCGTTCTCGTTCTGGGACCGGCAGTAACGACGGTTACCAAGCAGCCTGCACTTATCCTCCGCACCCTGTAAGACTTACATGAGGTTTAGAAAGACACAGAAATAGAGCTTCGCTACGTGCAGCGATACCTTGGCGGTGTAACCAGAACAAACAGGGAACTCCGATGCAATTTGACATACCGCAAGGCGAGAGCCAGACACGCACATTCACGTTAACACCACAGCTACCGGTCAGTGGGCAAGCGCAAGAGTGGAAACTGATCTGCGACTCTGACAGCGAGAAAACTCATGTCTCAACGCTAGATATATTTTTCAGCTCCGCATCAAACCCAGCCGAGAGACTGTCTGAATCCTTTACGATGAAGATCAACATTGATTCGGCGGTTCAAACCAGCAAATCCATTTGGCGGTTCGCGGCCCAGGGTATGATTTTTGCGACCAACGGAAGCGACGAGAAGCGCTGCTTTGAGGTTGTGAGCGGCAATGATTGCAACCAGCTTGTTGTTACCGTGACCTGCTTGGATAACGCGGGTGAAAGCTTCAAGTTCAGCTTTCTGGCTATGGAGACGAACTTAGAGAGTGGGGAGTGCCGGATTTTTGCTTCTGCGGATCCGGACGGAAACACAGGAAGAAGGCCTTAGATGGATGGCATGCGTAGCCCGTCTTGACACCCGAGCACCTCATGTATGTTGGCTTCACTGAAGGCGAGGCTACATAACTCGGTAAACCAGGGAAAAGAAAACCACACGGGGTGATACCCCGATTCGGATGCTTCAAGAATGGCAGCGGATGCGCTATTTGGTTCGTCTGCTAGTGCATAGATCGTTGCAGTTGCATAAAGCACGCTGGAGGTCGCACCCAAGCGATCTCTGGTTTGCTTAACTAAGCGGATCGCTTCGGAGAATCGCCCTAGGTGGGCCAGGGCTTGCGCTTTGCTAGTGATCTCATAAAGGTGAAGCTGACGTCCGCCGAGCGCCGCCAACTCATTGTAGTATACGGCTGCTTCTTCCTTTCTATCCTGAAGCTCTAGGGAGTCGGCCAGGTTTAGAATTACGGTCGCATCGCCTCCAGTCTCTTCATAGTACGGACGCAGTAGTTGCTCCGCGGCCTGGGGCTCTCCGGCTAGCAAGTGGAGCAGCGCCATGTTGGCTGCATAACTGAGATTCTTACTGCCCGTCAGCGCTTTCGTGAGGTGAACTCTGGCTGCCTCCAGATCTCCCAAATTGAGACTTACGAGCCCCGCAAGACTCAGTGTGCGCGAATCATCAGGAAATGCAGCCACGCCCTTTTTGATTACCCGGTCGGCCGACTCGAGCTCGCCCCAGTAGTAGTAGTTTATGGCGCTACTGATGATGGCGTTCCGCGTAGGAAAACCCTGGACTGCCGATTCATACAGCTCCGAAGCCTGTTGGTACTCCCCCATGTATGACAGCATGTCAGCCTCCCATAGAGACAGCGACCACCAGTCCGCCTTAGCAACGGCCGCGCGTTCAAGAAACTCCTTAGCGGCATCAAACTCGCCTCGTTCGGCCGAGCTCTTTACCAGATCACCGTAGAGGCTAGCCGACTGCTCAGGACGACTGGCAACAAACGCTGCCAGGCTCTCAGTCTGCCGCACCGCTAAGTCACTCTCGCCGGAGACATAGAAAATCTCTAGTCCGCAGTACACCCCCAGCCGGTAAATGGGCGGAAAGTCTCGCAATTCGCGCTTTAACTCATCAATCTCATCCATGGACTCTTGGCAGTCTGCGCTATCGAGATTCACGCTGCGATGCAGCTCGTTGTATCGGGTCAGGGCCTGCATCGGCAGCTCCTTTTTGGGGCTCACGTCGGCCAAACCCAGTGGCAACGAAGTAAAAAGATGCTGCGCGATCTCAAACAGCTGTCTTGAGCCATCTCCAAGGAATGGGACGCGTTCAGATAGGGTCGTCTGGGGCGCCCTTTGGCCATCGATCGACTGGTGCTTGAAGAAAATCTGGCAGCTACGACTTTCACATTCAATGACCGGTGTCACCCGCGACAGCTGAACGTCATCGTAATCAGAAGCCATTTGCACCCAATTTTCGGAGATCTCTGAGCTATCGAGGAGCAATAGCCGCTTATCGGCCAGCACACCTTGCTCCAGCGCGGACTGAACCATGAGCTTCATACCCATCTGCATCTCGGCGGGGAGACCGTCCGCCTTCTCGAGCTGTGTAGAATCGATAACGACATGAGTAGGAAGCGTGGGGCGTTCAAACCAAATCAGTACCAGACCGATCAACAGGGTAAGAGCACCCGCAGCAGCCCAGACGTAATTTCTTGGTCTCGCGGTGACGACGGGAGTGTCGGGAGTGTCTTCCTGACACGACTCGGCGTGAAGAAGACGCAACTGCTCTGACAGCGAACTCAGATCTCGATCGGAGCCAAGACTGGTCAGGATGTGCTCGCATAGACGAGTCCGCAAATGTTCGGGAATAACCTCTTGGAACACTTGAGCAAAGGCGGTCAGATCCTCGATTGAAGCAAGAGTCCCATTGAGATGACGCGCATCGGTATGGGAGAGATCTTCACCCATCTGACTCAATCCAAAGTCGGTCAGCTTTACGCTACCGGATTTGGATACCAATACGTTCTCTAACCTAACATCGCCATGGCTGATTCCGGCTTCTGCCAGAGCTGTCAGTGCATCGACAATGGCACGCAGGCACTGCACTCGCTCAGCCAGTGTCCATTTGTTTTCGATCAGAGCGAATCGTAACGACGTGCCATCGATGTACTCGGTGACAATAGTCGGCCGATCATCCAGGCGAATAACATCAAAAACCGCAACAATATTGGGGTGATTGACCTGAGCCCAGGATTGAGCCTCACTCAGGATTAGCGACACCGCTTTGGAGTTCAGCTGCTCAGTGCGCAGCTGCTTTAGAGCAACCTTACGGTTGAGGGACGAATCGAAAGCGAGCGACACGTCAGCGTTAGCGCCGCTGCCGATTGGACCGTCGATACGAAATCGCCCCTCAGGCAGTTGGTCCAAGGAGTTCAATGTGCCACCTACACCGGGGGAAGTTGAGCAATCTGGGAAGAACCCTTGTACACACGACAGCCGATGCTTCCAAAACGGATGCGGCCGCGTTGCTTCTCAAGCAGTAACGCCGTGGCAGAACTGGGGAAGGGTATGTGCTCAAGAAGGAGCTGCTGTACCCGGTGGATCTGAAGATTGAGATTATTCGCACTAAGACCCAGTTGCTGACAGAGCTGGCTCTTGTCTATCCAACCGGCACTGACCTCGTCGATACCCGCCTCTCGCTCCTCCGACTTCACCCGAGCCAGATGCAGCAGCAAGTAATGCTGACTTCGAAAACCTAGATCGTGTTCCATCCCACCGTGGTTGATCTTTGCGTGAGTAGATTCTTCATCCAGGCTGGTGTGCAACACAATCTCTAGTGTGCTGACGGCGGAGCCATCATTCATGACGGGAGTAGAGGTCCTGGGGTCTGCCGTAAACAACCTCCAGCGTTTATCGCCGCAAACTACGTAGTCACCGTGGCCGAAAGGGCCGGCGACGGACTCAGATTCGTCCGCAGAGTACAGGCACCATCCCCCGAGCGTTGGCTCATACATTAGCGCATGGGCCTGCCGATCACCCGGGAGCACGACGTATTTCTCTAGTGCCAGCGTCATCGACCCCTCGCAATCCTCGATAAGAAGATCGTTAGGGGCAGACAAATCTTCTAGCTTCCAGAGCTCCGAAGTATCGGGCCCGAATTGAATGAGATGCTCATCGGACAACCGGGTGTCTGTCGTGCAGCGGACCCCATCTATCCATGTGCCATGCTTACTGAGATCCTTCAAAAACCAGCGGTCGTCCGACCAGTGGATAACCGCATGCAACCGAGAGCAAGACTCGGCGGTTAACGCCGTGTCCACCCGCGTGGAGTCACGTCCGATCACATGGTAGGCACGAAGGAACTGGGAAACACCCGTTTGTGTATTCGAGATGCTCGCCATTTTGCGTGGTCTTAGCGGTTAGAAGCACGGCCTTATCACCATAGAGAAACTAAATGCTGACGGTTTTTTTATCAAGACGAGCGCGTCACATCTCATCAGCGCGAGGGTCTCTGCGAAGCGTGGAAAGATAGTCTCATCAGAGACTCGAACCGTCCCGCAGGATGTCTCAAAGGTCGAGGATGGCGGAGGCTTTTTACTTGGTGTTTAGCACAAACAGCGAATTTGAATGATGCTGTATTGCCTGTTAGCCAGCAGATATGGCTTAGCGATCAACTAGAACGATTCGATAAACAGCGTTTGAGTTACGCATTGCGAGTTCTTTAACTTTCTTCGACAAACACCGGACGAACATGCGAACAATCACGATTGCGCCAAACTTTGATTATGTTCACCGGCCGTCAGCGCGAAAACACACCTGCCAACTCGATCGCCGCGCGCGCTTCAAAAACTACCGAGAAGAGCTATAACCGTCGAAAAAGTGTCCGCGGAGGCGCGGCGCCGACAAGCCAACGCCGCCCAGAAATTCGCATTATCTTTTTCGTTCACAAAAAAGCGGTTTCTGTTGAGAGTGTTCATAAACAGAGCATTCGAGCGGCGGCGAATGGCCTATTTCGGAGCCTGTCGATTCGGCTCGGGCGAAGCTCGCGAGCTTCTGAACAAGTTCAGTCGTATTTAGAGGGCCTCGGTTTATTACCCAAGCATGAGCGGCTGAACGGCGTCCGGCTGCGCCGACCAGAGAGCTTCGAAATCAGAAAAGCCGAGAGTGCTCACCGTGTTTCCGTCCGGGTCCAGAATTTCGTAAATCACACCATCGGTGCCAACGTTACTAAACCATGCGATACAGTCCTCGTCACCCCCGCCTTCTGTATGCGGCGGGCCCCCTGCGGACTTTTGGACAAAGCTCGCTGTCGGGCGAATCTCAGTGACATCGCCTACGGCGTTGTAGAGCCGCAACTCGCCCTGAATGATGAATGTGCTGTAATCCGCGTGGTGCCGATGAAGAAAAACTCGCTCATTGGCGGCAAATTTAAACAGTATGTCTACGACCTTGCGATCCCGGTCAACGTTTAAGATGTGGTACCACACGTGGTCAGCACCTTCGAGTGTGTTCCACTTAACGTTCGACTGATCGAATGCTGCGGCCGCTTTCGCAGCGGCTTCACTGCTGTTGCCAGACAGCGAAAGGGCCCCCACGACCGTTCCTATCGCGGCGAGGCCTTCTCTGCGTGTTAATTTGGTCATAGTTTTCCCCTACGGATTACAAAGTTGCCTTGCGCGTCTTGCTTCAGTACGGGGCGCTAGAGCACCCTTGTTCAAGTGCACGTTTGCGACGCGTGGCGTCAGTTTGCCCCCGTAACACAGACAGTGAAACGAATCGGTCTGGTACAGATGTGAGATTTACGCAAAATAAATGCAAGAAAATTGCAAAACAGCATTTCTTTTAGGCTCTCGAACGTTGCCGATAAGCAAAGTCGACGTCTTCGCGACTGCTCGATCGGCTAAACAAGTCGTATCGCTAAAACCGCCGCCAGCGGGGTCTGGCCGAAGATTTCCCAGCGATTACATCCAAGAGTTCGTCAAGCATCTTCAGTGACAGCCCCCAGATTTTTCGGCCTTCATACTGGTAGCAAGGCATCTTCAGGCGAAGCTTGCCGCGTTCCCACAGCATTTCTTCTCGGTTCGCTGAATCAAGCAGGAACTCCATGGGCACCCATACTAGCTCTGCGACCTCGTGGTTAAGATCAAAATTCACATTCCGCTTAAGATGAAAAACGTAGGGAGAGATCACGAGAGCACCTCGAAACCGGCGATTCACAGCGTGCAGATCCGATAGTCGACCTATGCAGGGCTCCTGCGCGCCGAGTTGCAGACCGATCTCCTCCTCCGTTTCGCGCTTCGCCGCAGCCAGACCGTTGCGATCGGTTTTTTCAAGGCGCCCGCCTGGAAACGCCATGTGTCCTGACCATGGGTCTCCATGTCTCTCAGCTCGTTTTATCATGAGCACGCCAAGCTCACCGGCTTGGAGCTGCAAAACAAGTGCCACAGCTGCGCGCCTTGAAAGAACTTTGGACCACTTGTGTTTTGGCCGATACGACGCAAGGCCAGTTTCGGCCGTTTGAAGTAGCGTTACAGACAACTATCAGTCACCGTGGGCAGGATTGTCTTGCACAGTAATGCGGAGGGTCGGGGCTTTTTGGTCAAGGTTTTTCAGCATAAGTTCCACATGCTACGCGAAAGCACCGAAAAACGCGTTCGGTGTCTACCTGACCACGCGGTCGAGAACCTACAGAAAATTACGATGAACGACCGAGCACCAGCGCCGCTTTTCACAATGCACCAGCTAGGGTTCACCTACCGTGCCAAGCCAGCATTGAGAGCGATTGACTGGTGCTGGCACGCGAACGAACACTGGGCTGTCCTCGGAGCTAATGGGTCTGGTAAAACGACACTGGCCAGAGTTCTCAGCGGTGAACTACCGCACTTTTCAGGTGAACTGGATCGGTCGCTCGATCTGGCGGATCACGGTGCCGTTCTCGTAGACTTTGAACACGGTCGATTGCTTTGCGATAGGGACCGTAAACTCGATTGTTCCGAATTTGCCGCAAGCGCTAGAGACAGTGGCACACGGGTCATAGACCTTCTCCCAGAACTGGAAACAAACCGATCGCTCAGCAGACCGCAGGTTTTGGATCTGCTGCAGCTGAGGCCGCTTCTCGACCGCGGTATTCGATTCCTGAGCACCGGAGAACTACGAAAGACACTACTGGCGAACGCGCTGCTGCGGGAGCCTCCACTTCTCATACTTGACAGCCCGATGGACGGATTGGATAGAGATACTCAGCAGTCGTTGCATGAGGCGTTAGATGCACTGATTCCTGAGCTGCCGGCGGTGCTGGTGCTGTCCCGTGATCAACAGGAGATTCCCACGGCGATCGACCAGTTGCTCGTCCTTGATCGAGGTCGCGTCGCGGCACGCGGCCCAAAAACAGCGAAATTATCAGAACCCGCGACAGTCGCCGCACTACTGGCGCCGAGTCTCGAATTTCGTATCTCCGCTAAACTTGGGTCCGCCTCCAACGCATCGTCAAGAGAAAACCCCGACGCTGCAACCATTGAGCTGATTGACGTATCCGCAAGCTTTAGCACTAAGCCGGTATTTTCAGGCCTTAACTGGAAACTGCAGCGTGAGCAGCATTGTTTAATTGCCGGACCCAACGGCAGCGGGAAGAGCACGCTGCTGGATTTACTTACCGGCGATAATCACCAAGCTTACGGACAGCATGTCGCTCTCTTTGGCCATCTGCGGGGGCAGGGTGAGAGCATATGGGACGTAAAGAACCGCTTCGGCCGCGTAGATGCTCGACTGCAGTTTTCGGTACCTAATGGCAGCAACGTGCTGTCGGTCGTAGCTTCTGGCTTCTTCGACAGCGTGGGCCTGCGCAACAAACCCAGTGACTTGCAATATCGCATCAGCAAACAGTGGCTAGCCAGCCTTGGCCTGGGCGCGTATGCGGCAACTGACTTCTCTGCGCTGAGTTTCGGACTCCAACGACTGGTATTGCTAGCTCGAGCGATGGCGAAAAACCCCGACATTCTGCTGCTGGATGAGGCGACCCTTGGCCTTGATCGCGCACATCGCCGCCTACTGCTGCAGGCTGTTGACGCGGTGATCAGTTCTGGTCGAACACAGCTACTGTTTGTCAGCCACACGATCGGAGAGCAACCCAAGTGCATAAATCAGCTGCTGGAGTTTCACCCAACGCCAACAGGGTCATATGTGTCGGTAACTGAACGAGTCTAGTCGGCGCCGCGGTCAGGATCGATGGTCGCCAGTTTTGGGCCCGGTGCGGACCTATTTGCCGAGAAAGCGTCGCAACTCCAGACAAACTGAACCGGCGCAGTATGCCAGCCCTCGTTCGGCCGCCGAGCGAGCGGGCTGGGAGTCACCTCTGACTTGATAGTTCCGAGCAAGCTCAAGATACACCTCTGCCGCCTGAGGAGAGATCCTCAGCGCGCGCTCAAGTCTCGCAAAGCTAGCCTCCAGATCTCCAGCACGGCGCAACTCAACGGCTGACGCTATCAGTCTTACAGTCGGCGCGGGCAGCTGCTCGCTTACGCTGCCGTCACTGGGCGCGGTTACGGCGGGCGTCGACTGTGCGTCTGGTGGCTTGCGTGCATCAGGGCTTTCAGTGGACACCGGCTGCGGGCCCATGGCGCAGGCCGTTAACAGGCCGATCACCAGAAAAGCAGCCCAACGCGTTGGAGTCATCCCCTAAACAGCCTCTCGAACCAGTTTCGGACGCCGTCGCCCCTACCCCGACAAGCAGTTGACGCAACGGGATGAGAACCCTGGACGAACGGTAGAAGGCGAGCGTTGGAACACCCCTCACCAGTGAGTTCACCGGTGCTGTCATCAACGCGATGCAGTTCAACCCCCTCCGGCACTGGATTGGCTAGCGGACGGCTGTTGGCTGCGGCCATAAATTCTCCCCAGATGCGGAGTGCTCCTGAAGCGCCGGTTAATCCCGTGGGCTTATTGTTATCTCGACCTATCCAGACAACCGAGAGAAGGTCGTTCGAAAAACCCGCAAACCAAGAATCACGTCCATCATTGGTAGTACCGGTTTTTCCGGCCACGTGGAAATCGGCCGGCAGATAGCGGTACACCGCCTTACCAGTGCCTTCCTTCACGGCCTCTCGAAGCGCGTACTGCAACAAGTAGTTTGTTCTCGGATCAATTGCACGTTCATAGTTTGTGGTATTGGCTCGTATAGTCATCCCATCACGACTTACGATGAAACGTATAGCGCGCAGCGGCGGACTTGACCCGTCCTTTGCCAGCGGGAGATACATCCTAGTCATCGCCAGCGGGGAGTATTCGCCCGCTCCAAGTGCGAGCGACGGAACGCGAGCCACTCCCTCTGTGACACCAAGAGATGAGAGCGTAGCAATAATCCCGTCCAACCCGACCGCCTGCGCGAGTCGAGCAGTGGCCTGGTTATAGGATCGTGCAAGCGCAGTATGAAGCGGCACGCTACCATGCGACTCCCGATCAAAGTTCCGCGGTGACCACGGCTTCCCGTTATCCATCTCCACAGTGAACGCTGAATCATCAATAAGTGTCGCCAGCGTAAAATCCTGTGGTTGAAGCAGCGCGGTCAGATAGACAACAGGCTTCAACAGCGATCCCGCCGGTCTTCGGGCGTTTAGCGCGCGATTAAAACCAATTGCACCCGGTATACGACCGCCAACTAGGGCGACAACTTCACCGTTATTGGTGCGTGTGACAACGCTACCGGTTTGCATATCGCCGGCGGGGTTTAGCGCGTCAAGGACTCGTTCGGTACCGGACTCTAGAGCCTGCTGCAGCTGGGGGTCAAACGGGGTGAATACCGTTAGGCCCGCGCTCCCGTAGTCGGATTTTTCGTACTGTTGGAGTAACTGGTGGCGTACCAGGTCCAGGTAAGCCGGAAAGCTGCCGGAACGAGTGCCACGGCGCAGACTAAGGGGCATGGCTTGTGCCACTAGCGCCTGCTCTTCGTTGATAGCCCCGCCGGCCGCCATGACCCGTAGAACAAGGTTACGACGTTCGAGGGCACGATCCGGATTCCTCCGCGGGTTGTAAAGACTCGGTCCGCGAATCATTCCAATGAGCAAGGCTTGCTGGTGTAGCCCAAGGTCTTCCAGGGGGGTGTCGAAGTAATGCAGGGATGCCAACGCAAATCCATGTATGGCACGAGGCCCGTCCTGGCCGAGATAAATCTCGTTTAGGTAACTCTCAAGAATCTCCTCTTTCGAAAAATGGAGTTCGATTAGGACGGCCATCGCGAGTTCGATTAACTTGCGTCGCAGGGTACGTTCCGGAGACAGGTAGTAGTTCTTAACCAGCTGTTGGGTGATCGTACTTCCACCAGCGACTACGCGACCGGAGCGAAGGTTTCCGAGCGCAGCACGCGATATACCGCTCAAAGAGAAACCGAGATGGCTGTCGAAATCTCTGTCTTCGATCAGTTTAAGCCCTGCTAGTAACGTAGGCGGAGCATCAGAAAGCGGCAACAACAGGCGGTCTTCACCGTGCTTGGGGTAAATGCCACCGATCAACAAAGGTTCTAACCTCAGAAGATCCAGTTCGCCAGCCGAGGACTGCAACGCGGTAACCAGGCCATCACTGAATCGCACGGTGACCGGGATCGAAGCCTCATTACCGTCGGGAAATTCAAAGCCTCGCGTATACACCTGGATGCTTGCGTCATGCAGCTCATACTCACCGGGGAATCGAGCGTTCTGACCACGCCGATAGCCAAGCAATTCAAGCTCGGTAACTAGCGACGCTATTTTTTGCCGAGCGCCGACATACAGCTCGAGCGGTCTTGCATAAACAATCGCAGGGAGGGCGTAGCGTTTTGCCTGGAACGTCGATGTGACAATACCATCCAGATAAAACACCAGCGCCAGTGCGCAGCACACTAACGTCAGGGTCAGTTTGACAAGCAGTTTGGAAACCTTCGCCATGGGTCCACCATGCACTGCTAGGCCCTTGTTGCCAAGCGAAGGGCTGGCGCGCCGCTGTACTTGGGCGCTGACATTCGCTTCGAGCTTGCGCATAATGCGGCGCGTCAAAAATCGCGATCAAAAAAATGAAAAAGTACAAAATCTATGGCATCGGAGCCGCTCTGGTGGATACAGAAGTGCGCGTAGAAGACGCCGACTTAAGACGCATTGGTGTTGAGAAGGGCCTAATGACACTTGTCGACCAAGATCGCCGGGCGGATCTGCTACAGGCGCTGGAGGGACATCTGGTAAAAGCCCATCACGCCAGTGGAGGCAGTGTGGGCAATTCAATAATTGCAGCCGCATCCTTTGGCGATCCCTGTTTCATGAGCTGCCGGGTGGCCGACGATGATGATGGTGCGGTTTACGTGGCTGATATGCGCAGTGCGGGCGTTAATTCTGCTTCTCCGGTCAGCGCTGACGAAGGCACGGGCAAGTGCCTGGTACTGGTTACTCCGGATGCTGAGCGCAGTATGAATACGTACCTGGGCGCATCAGCCGGATTGAGCACAGATCAACTCGATGAAGAAGCGATTGCCTCCTCGGAATTCGTTTACATCGAGGGCTACCTGGTGAC
>JBCCNK010000077.1:0-13208 GCA_039025875.1 Pseudomonadota bacterium | reverse complement strand
CGATGACGTCCAGGTGACTTTGGTGTCGCCTCAGGAACTACGGATGCCCGGCGAGATCTGCGACATGCTGCGCGGTGCGGGGCACCACGTCTCGGAAATCGAACAACTCGAGGAGGGCATTGCGCACGTCGATATCGTCTACAGTACGCGTCTCCAGGAAGAGCGTTTTGCGTCGACCGAAGACGCCGACTTGTATCGAGGCCGCTTTCGTTTGAACCAGCAAATTTATACGCGCAACTGCGAACCCAACACCGTAATCATGCATCCCCTGCCGCGTGATTCGCGGGAGCCGGCAAGGGAGCTGGATGAAGACCTCAATGACAACCCGAATCTGGCGATCTTCCGTCAGACAGATAATGGCGTAGTTGTGCGCATGGCGCTGTTCGCGTTGGTACTCGATGTGGCTGATAAAGTCGATGCCCATGCTCAAGATGTCCGGTGGTTCGCAACCAGGCGCAATCTGTGAACCTGAAGCTGCGCTACTCCGGCGCGGATGTGCGAATCGTCGCTGATGAGGTGGTCTTCGACGGCTATTTTCAAGTGCACCAGCGGACCTTCAAGCACCGCCTCTTTTCCGGTGACTGGAGTCCTCCGGTTGTGCGCGAGGTTTTCGAGCGTGGAAGCGCTGTTGGAGTGTTGCCCTACGATCCCTGGGACGACAGCCTGATTCTGATCGAGCAGTTTCGAGCCGGCAGCGTGGGTGATGCTGTCACCCCTTGGATGCTCGAGTTGATTGCGGGAATCGTAGAGGTGGACGAAGACGACGAAGCAGTGGCCCGCCGCGAAGCAGTAGAGGAGGCTGGCTGCGACCTGGATCTGCTCACACCCATTGCGTCGTTTTACCCCAGTGCCGGTGCGTGTTCGGAGCACGTGCGGCTTTTTTTGGGGAGAGTCCGCTCTGCTGCGGTCGGTGAGGTTAAGGGGCTTACCGATGAAGGCGAGGATATCCTTGTTCACCGGGTGCCGCGCGTGCAGGCAATGGCGATGCTCGAGTCTGACTCAGTAAACAATGGGCATACACTCGTTGCTCTCCAGTGGTTTGCGTTGAATTGGCAACGTCAGAGAGAACTCTGGCTGGTAGAGTAAATGAGCGAGGTCGCTGAAGCAGAGAAACGATCGAGCGGGTTGCTTAAATCCAGCGTAATTGTTGGAACAATGACGGGCCTGTCTCGGGTTCTGGGCCTCATTAGAGACGTGACTCTTGCAGCGCTGGTGGGGGCCAACGCGAATGCGGATGCTTTTTTTATCGCATTCAAGATTCCCAACTTTCTGCGAAGACTGTTCGCCGAAGGCGCATTCTCCCAGGCGTTTATCCCAGTACTGGCTGAATGTCGGGAGCAGGGAGGCCAAAGCGCTGTGCGGGAGTTGGTTGACCGCATTGCGGGTGTGCTTGGCGGAGTGCTGCTGGTGCTGACCCTGATCATTCTCATAGCCGCGCCCCTGGTCGTCACCGTATTCGCCCCGGGATTTCTTAGCGATCCATTCAAATTTGACTTAACCCGCGATCTGATTCGGATCATGTTTCCCTACCTTATGCTGATTTCGCTGGCCGGGCTCTGCGCTGCCGTCTTAAACAGCTATGGCCGCTTTGCCGTACCCGCTTTCACGCCAGCGCTGTTGAACGTATCGGTAATATCCGCCGCGATGTTTGCGGCTCCAGAATTTAACGAGCCGGTGTATGCACTGGCAATCGGCGTAGTGGTGGGCGGGATTGCTCAGCTTGTTTTTCAGCTGCCACCTCTGTACCGGCTGGCGATATTGCCGCGACCCCGATGGCAGCCCGCCCACCCACGAGTGCGCCAAGTCTTAACGCTGATGATTCCCGCACTGTTTGGCGTATCGGTGAGTCAGATTAATTTGCTGCTGGATTCGGTATTAGCGTCACTGCTTCCCACCGGCAGCATTTCCTGGCTGTACTACTCTGACCGTCTCACTGAGCTTCCGCTGGGGGTGTTTGCCATTGCGGTTGCGACGGTGATTCTCCCCACGTTGTCGGCGCAACAGGCGGCCGATCGGGAGCAGGATTACCGCCGGACTCTGGACTGGGCCGTCCGATCCGTTTTGCTTATCGGCGTTCCTTCCGCTGTGGCACTTCTGATGTTGGCCGAACCGATTCTAATTACGTTGTTTCAGTATGGAGCGATGGGTGAGCGGGACGTCATCCAGGCTTCCTTGAGTCTGCGTGCGTACGCACTGGGTCTGTGTGCGTTCATGCTCATCAAAGTGCTCGCGCCTGGCTTTTATGCCCGTCAGGATACGAAAACGCCGGTGCGTATCGGGATCTGGGCCATGCTCGCGAACATGGTGCTGAATCTGATCCTGGTCTATATTTTGCTGAAGTTTTTCGACGCAGGACACGCTGGACTCGCGCTTGCGACCGCACTGAGTGCGTCTCTAAACGCCTATTTGCTCTGGCGTGGCCTTCTAGCGCGTGGCGATTATCAGTTCGGAGCCGAGTGGCGCCTGCTGTTACCACGAGCACTTGGGTCTACTCTTGCCATGATTACTTTACTGGTTGCGCTGACACCCGCGTTCGAACTCTGGGTGACCTGGAACTGGATAGAACGCAGCATTCGTATGGCCGGTTTGTGTGTTGCCGGCTTGGGATGCTATGCCACCTGTCTGTTCCTCACCGGGGTGCGTGTGTCACACCTGCGCGCTCCGGTGGTCAGCGGCAATGCTCGGTAAGCTATTTCGCTCGGCGACGTCTCTACCCGCATGGGCGTGCTTAACGTTCTCAGATATACTGCAAAGCTTTTAGCGAGACCACACAAGAGCGATGCAGCTTCATCGAGGTCTAGCGCGCCTGCGAGCCGATCTCCACCCTGATGCAGCCACCGTAGCCACGATCGGAGCCTTCGATGGGGTTCATCAAGGGCATCAAGCAGTTATCGAACAGCTCCTTGAGCAAGGTGATGCCCATAACGCAACTACGGTGCTGGTGACTTTTGAGCCTCTGCCTCGTGAGTTTTTCGCTGGCGACCATGCTCCAGCTCGGTTGCAGAGTTTCCGAGAGAGGTTTGAGGCCATAGCGGCAGCGGGCGTAGACCGCCTTCTTTGCTTACGCTTCAACGAAGCTCTGCGCACTATGTCTGCTGAGACGTTTGCACGTAGCATTTTCGTTGACGGGCTTGGAGTCCGCTCGATTGTTCTTGGCGATGATTTTCGTTTCGGTCACGACCGTGAGGGAGACGCGGAATTCATGCGTCGCCTGGGTGTTAAGGAGGGGTTCGAGATCCATCCAACGCGCACCCTGGAACTCGATGGGGAGCGAGTTAGTAGTTCTAGACTTCGACGAGCTCTGCAGGAGGCAGACTTTGAACTCGCAGAAGCTCTACTCGGCCGTCCTTTTAGCTTGTCCGGGCGCGTGATATACGGACGCCAGCTCGGGCGTACCATCGGCGCACCAACCGCAAATATCGCTCTGCGCCGGCGCGCCGTGCCACTGCAAGGAGTCTATGCGGTATCAGTCGACTCCTGTGATGGCGGGCCGACGCTGAGCGCATTGCACGGCGTGGC
This sequence comes from Pseudomonadota bacterium, assembly GCA_039025875.1. GTDB lineage: Bacteria > Pseudomonadota > Gammaproteobacteria > Pseudomonadales > Halieaceae > Congregibacter. Next base: position 9,689 of record JBCCNK010000077.1, on the reverse strand, counting down.
GAATGTGGGTGTACGCCCAACAATTGCAGACACGCTGAAGCCGAACCTCGAGGTGCATCTTTTGGATCGTAAGCTTGATGTCTACGGTCGACGACTTCGCGTGAGCTTCCGAGAGAAGCTCCGTAGTGAACAGCGCTTTGACTCCCTGGAGGAACTCAAAGCACAGATCGACAGAGACCGGGACGCTGCAAGGACTTTTTTTTCGGACCGTGACTTCGCATTGTCGTGACTGCGCAATTTTCTAAAGCCAAAAAAGGCTTAAAGGCGTCATCGTTCCTGACACGCAATAACGTCGCTTGTCCTAGGTATCGTCAAAAAGCCCACTCACTAAGAATCATAGGTTTCTAATGGGCTGGTACGCGCTTGCCGCACTTGTTCTAGTTCTCGATCAGTTGAGCAAGCTGGTAGCTCTTCGCGAGCTCGACTATGCCGTCGCCCAGCAAGTGTTCATCTGGTTCGACTTTACCTTGCACTTTAATCGTGGCGCGGCGTTCAGCTTCTTGAGCAGCGCTGGCGGCTGGCAGCGCTGGTTGTTCACCATACTCGCAATTATTGTGAGCGCGGTGCTCGCAATCTGGTTGCGAAGAGTCGCGCGGGAACAATGGCCTCTGGCACTCGGTCTGTCACTAGTGCTCGGTGGTGCACTCGGTAATCTTGCCGACCGTATGAGACTGGGCTACGTCGTTGATTTCATTAGCGTCCACTATCAGACTTGGTACTTCCCAACGTTCAATATCGCCGATGCGGCGATATCGGTAGGCGCAGCTTTCATCATCTACGACAGCTTTAAAACTCCCGCCGATAGTTCTGGCCGGTAAGCGGTCTGGCCAACACCTTCTGTTCGTATGAGTAACAGTTGCCGACGGAGGGTGCTGGTGTTGGTTCGGGTGGACTCAAGTTGATTAATATAGGGTCGAGACGCTGCAACACTAGAGTGCAGCGAAACCACACCCACACCTTTCAAAACCACCATCACACAAGCGCCCTGAACTGAGCACGTGGGAGGGACACAGTGAGTAGCAGCGACAAGACCCCACCGACCTCCATCGTCGGTCTGATTGACCCGACCAAGAGCGAAACTGCGGCAAACGCTGTGGGTCCAGGACTGCGCGTACACCTCAACTTTTCGTTAACCCTGGAAGACGGGTCTGAGGTGGACTCCAATTTCGGCGGGGATGCTGTTCAGTTTACGGTTGGTGACGGAAGCCTGCTGCCGGGTTTCGAGCGGCGACTTCTGGGTATGCGACCGGGCGAACGAAAGAGCTTTGAAGTACTTCCGGAGGATGCGTTCGGGCAGCCGAACGAGTCCAATGTGCAGCGCATAGCCCGGGCGGGATTTGATTCAGACTTCGACTTACAAGTCGGATTGATCTGTTCGTTCGCTGATGCAGCCGGCGGCGAAATCGCAGGTACGATCGCCGGATTTGATGGGGAAGAGGTCGTCGTGGACTTTAATCATCCTCTCGCCGGCCGTACGATTTTGTTCGATGTGCATGTGCATCAGATAGAAGCGATAGGACCGATAGAAGTCCACTGATTGGGCTATTCACTTCACCGAGGCAAAAAGGCGATCTTTGCAGGGGGGGCTTTCACGGTGACGATGCTTGCTGATCTAGTGGCCGGTAAGCGTGGGCCCAAACTAGCAGCAATAGGCATTACTTTCGCTTGGACCACCAGTCTTTTGCCCGGAACACCAGTCTTGCGCTCAGACCACCGATACCACGCTCAGACCGACGGTCAATGGTTGCCGCGTAGGACGGTGACTGCAGGGACACGGCCCGGCAGGAGCTGTAACGGTGCGTGTGCTCTGCGCTTTTGTGTTCTGGTGTAAAGAACGCAGATACCCGGGACCTCATATTCAGCCGGCACATTCGGTCGAAGGCCCCGCTCGTTCCCTCTAATTAGGGCTCCATGATTAGTGTGATACACGTCACACAAAACTCCTGCTTTTTTGCCGTTCTCTTCACCCGACTGCTCTCGCAGTGCGTCTAAAAGCGCGCGCCTTCCCCGAACGTCTGGATTTTCAACCGTTTGTCCAGTCTCGGGTGTGACTTGCGATCGACTCCATTACGTTAGGGAGATGAATAAACTTTGGTGCACGTACTGGAGCAGGAACCTGGCCATTTCTGACCTAATCAGAGTGCCAGGTCACAGCGCCCGGTGCACAGCCGATTCACGCAGTGTTGGCAGAGTCGTAGGGCTCTCACACCATGGGGCGCCGTCACTTGCGCGAAGAGCATACGCTCGCGGCTCTCACCGGGGTTTCTCATTGATTGAACTGATGATGGTTGTGACGCTAGCCGGACTGATTTTGGTGTTCGGTGCGCCTTCTTTTCAGGCGAGCCTTGAGCGTAACCGGCTACAAAGTGGAGCTAGCACCGTGGCTTCGGCGTTGAGTTTCGCTCGCTCCGAGGCCGTCATTCGCGGGGCACCTGTATCAATCTGCCCAACTGTCGATACCACCGCCTGTTCCGGTAGCAACTGGGAAACCGGTTGGTTGATTTTCGTGGATGACGGCGACGGTGGAGGTGCCCCCGCTGATGGCACGCAAAACGGTAGTGAGCGGCTATTGCGCATAGGCGAGGCGTCTCCTCCGGGCGTCACCGTGCGAACAGTGAATTTTGCGGCGGGCACGTCGATAACGTTTGAAGACGACGGTCGGATTCTGCAGGACATCCAGGGAACCATCACGGTTTGCGACGCGCGGGGTGCCAACGAAGCCCGGGGATTTGTGGTGCAAATTTCGGGGCAGACTCGACGCGCGGTGGATGGTGATGCCGACGGAGTGCGGGAAGACCATACCGATACGGCTCTGGCCTGCCCCTAGGACTTTGAGTCAACTGGCGCCACAGCACTAAGAACGGAACGCACGAGATGCGAGAAAGACAGACAAAACACATATCGGATGGTAGATCGCAGCGCATGCGCAGTCGCTCGCCCAGTATCTCACGCAATTCCGGTTTCACGCTGATCGAGGTGGTGATCAGTGTTTTGATACTTTTGGTCGGACTACTTGGCGTCGTAGGAATGCAAGTGCTTAGTTTTCAGACGAATCAAGGCGCTTACTTTCGTTCTCAAGCGATTTATGTGGCTTCGGAGATCATGGATGCGATGCGTGCCAATCCTACGGCACTAGCTAGCTATAACGGCACCTACCCGGATGATGGCGTCCCCGCAGATCAGGGATGTGACGGCTCAGCGGGTTGCACGCCCGATCAAGCGGCCGATCAGGACATTCGCGAGTGGAGCACGCACTTCACTGATGTCTTTGGAGTAGGAGCTGCCGCATTCAGGCCAAGCCTTCCCAACGGCCGCGCCACGATTACAACGACGACCGCACCAGAGATCACAGTGCAGGTCATCTGGACGGAGCGACAGTTCGACGACACCAGCGGCACCGCTGAACGAGAGCGCGTGAACCAGCAGGTACTACTCACTGCAAACATTGTTCCCTGAGCCATGAAGCCGATTTCTGCCCATAAGCTTGCCACACGCTCCGCCGCTGGACTGTCACTTATAGAGTTGATGGTGGCGCTCGCCATCGGGTCTTTTCTGGTGTTGGGCGTTACGACCGTGTTCCTGGCGAATCGCGACTCTGCGACGCTGGAGAACTCGTTGGCTCGCCTTCAGGAGAACGGCCGTTTCGCCCTGGATTTAATCCGCGATGATATGCACGAGGCCCAGTTTTTAGGCTGCAATACCGGCGATGTGTTTGTCGTGAATATGACCGAAGATCCGAACGCGGCCGGTGCAGGGGTCAGCACGATCGAAGGCGTACGTGGCTACGAACGAAATGGAACGGGAGTCTGGGGAGCTGTTCCGGATAGCACCGTTTTATCGGCAGGGATTCTCGCGGCCGACACTGCTGGCGGTGCGCGAAATGGCAGCGACGTGCTCCGTATAAGAACCACCGAGCTTATGAACGAGGATGATCCCAACGATCCGCTTCTCACGGCGACGGTGTTGCCTAGCAGCACTGCGGTCGCGATCGATGATAACCCCGGCTGTGAGATCGAGCAGAACAGCCAAGTAATCGTCACGGGCTGCGAGTTATCTGCGCACGTGTTTGAAGTAGCCAACGCTCAAACATGCACCGCTGCAACTCCACCCAATCCAACTACGCTGTCCTTTGACGACACCGCGCTCAATCCGACCAACCGCATAAACACTACCTATGGCCTGGATGCCCAGGTTTTGCTGTTTGAAGATGCGGTCTGGTTTGTCGCTGATACAGGACGAGAGCGCAACGGGTTCGACGTTTGGGCGCTGTATCGCGAGGTCGGTGGGACGTCCCAGGAAATGATCGAAGGCGTTGAGCATATGCAGGTCAAATTCGGGCAGCGTGTGCCTGGAACGACCTCGATCCGCTACGTTGATCCGAGCGATGCTGACCTGAACGCTGGCCTAAACGCCGAGGGAATCATCTCTGTTCGCGTGGCATTGCTCATGCAAAGTTTCGAAGCCGTGAAAAACGCAGCCGACGCACGAATCTACTTACTGACTGACGAACAGGTCGGTGACTCCAGCGCGCCAGGTGCGCAGGGCGGATTTCACGCGGGCGGAGTTGCCCAACGCGACGTGTTTAGTACCACTGTGATGCTGCGCAACGCCCCCGAGGTTTGAGCGTAAGACGTTTGGGTACATGGGACTTGAGCATGATTCGAACAAATGAAATTTTGGTAGAAGACGCAACATGAGAACTCGCCGACCCCATCGCAAGAGCATGACCCTGAACACCCGTCAGGACGGCGTGGTGCTGATGGTGGTGCTAATGCTGCTGCTGCTAACCACCATCGTAGGCTACCAGGTGATGGAGACGAGCTCCCTCGAAGCTCGGATGTCGGTGGCGCGGGAAGGCCAGGAGATCAGCTTTCAGGGGGCCGAATCTGCGATCGATCAAACTAAGAACGACACGGCGGTGCTTGCGGACTCATTTAATGCAAGCATCAGTGGCACCGCCTGGCCAACCAGAGATATCACCTTCACGGGCGACGCAGCGCTCGATGGTGGTGTCGAGGTTCGCTACATCGATGAAATCGCTGCCCTAGGCAACAACCTGGTGCTTGGCAGTACGGGCCTGAGAAGTTTGCATTTTGAGATCAGGGCCACCACGGGACGAGACGACAGTAGCAGCGCGAGAGACCGATTTGTGGCGTTGCATACACAGGGCATGAAGCGCTTCGCGCCTAAACTGAATTGATTGAGCCCGAGTTCCAGTCGGGACGCAGTGACAGAGGAGAGTAACCGTGTTTGGGATCAACAGGACGTTAAGGGCCGCTGCCATGGCCTTTCTCTCGTCACTTTGGTGCACGTCACCGGTTTGGGCTGACGACACAGAGATCTTTTTCGGCGAAGTCGAAATCTCTGATATCCGACCGAATATACTCTTCATATTGGATACCTCCGGATCGATGAGTGCAAACGTTGCCGGAACAGGTGGAGATCGCCTCGATAACGTGAAGGATGCGATGTTCACGCTTCTGGAAGAGCTCAACAACGTTAACGTTGGACTGATGCGCTTCTCTACGCCGGGAGGGCCTGTGCTCTATCCGGTTTCAAATATCGATGATGTAGTTCCAGATACCGATGTCGAGTTGGAGGTTCGCGTAGCCACCGGCTCAGATGACGCCCAGGAGTTCGCCGGTACGGGCGCGGTTTTTCTTGATCGTCCTGGTTTACAGATCGTCGAGACCTTCGATCCCGACGTGATCGTGTTTCAGGACCAGGTAATTTTCACTGACGAAGACGGTGAAGAATTCGCAGATGGTACCTGGGATAGCGCTACCGCTGGCGATCTGCTCTTTGACGGAAGTTCGCTGCTCGGAGTCAAGTTTAGTGGGTCGTCGATTCCAGCCGGCGCGATTATCCGTAATGCCTATCTGCGCCTCAACGCCATTGATGGTGATACTGCACAAGTCTCTTATCAGGTATTCGGTCAGACTGGTCTGAATGACTTTTTCACGGCTACAACGGGTAACATTTCAACACGCCCGTTGACCACGGCCAGTGTCGACTGGTTAATCACTGATGAGTTCGCCAACGGTGAGTGGGCGAACACACCAGATCTAACGCCTATCGTTCAAGAACTGGTCAATGAGGGAACTTGGAATCCAGGGGGAGGCGGCGAAGATGACATGGTGTTTATTTTTCGGCCCCACCCGACAATAGCTTCACCAGGCCAACGACGTTTCCGGCAGCGTAACTCCTCCGCTTCTCTAGCACCGGAACTTGTTATCGAGTATCAGGAAGGCACCACTGCTCCCGTATCGGATCTGTCACTGGTCGGACTGCGATTCCAGGATCTGCGAGTACCGCGGGGCGCGACGGTCACCGAAGCTTTCATCACGTTTACTTCTGATCAGGACTTTGCTGGTGAGAGCTTTAATCTAACGATAGACGCTGAGGCACCTTCGCTAGCCGGTGATACGGTTACCTACTCGAGCACCGCTGGTGATGTGTCGTCGCGGTCGCTCATCGGAGTGCCCGTCAACTGGTCGAGCGGGTCTTTCTCGCGGGATTTGAATCGCACCTACAACACACCGGATCTCAGCGGTATGGTTAATGCCGTTACGTCTCGCGTCGACTGGTGCGGCGGTAACTCTATAGCCTTCAGAATTTCTGGCACAGCGGGCTCATCGCTCCCCGCGTGGTCCGCCGATGGAAACGGGTCTCTGGCACCGAGGCTAACCGTCCGATACGACTACGATACGACTCCTGACGGTACGTCGTGTCAACGGCGCCGAATTTTCAAGCGCGTGCAATCGCGTAATGACGACGCTGATGAAGATGGGACAGTAGTGAGTCTGCAGGGCGGCGATCTAACGCTCACAGCATCGAGTGAATTTGGAGTGCGGTTTAGAGATCTCGATATTCCTAGGAATGCAACGATAAATGAAGCGTATCTCGAGTTTGTAGCGGCTGAAGCCGGCACTGGAACGATGAATGCCGAGATCTCAGCAGAAGCCACAGACAACGCCTTATCCTATGCAACAGGCGACGGTTCTATTCAGGCGAGGTCCTATCATACTCCGGCATCAGCTTGGGCAATCACAGACGACTGGGCCACGGAAGATATCGTCCGTACCAGCAATATTGCGGATCAGATAAGTGCCGTCGTATCTCGAGCTGGATGGAGCCTGCGCAACAGCATGACGCTCCGTGTACGCAGCACGTCGGGCGGTACCCGTGAGGTCGTCAGTTTCGATGGCAGAGCGTCTAGGGCACCACGGTTGGTCGTTGATTTTCAGGACGACGGAAGCGGCATTCAGGAACGCCAGGTTCGAAGCGTTCTCGCCGATGTAATCACAGGACTCAATCATAATGGTCTGACCCCGGTACAGGATACGCTGTACGAGGCAGCCCGTTACTACACCGGACAAGACGTGTTGTGGGGACTGGAGCGCGGCAACCCGCGGCGGAACTACACTCGCGTCTCTGCAGCGGGTTCCATGGTTGACGGAACGTACACTATTAGCCCGCCGGGTTGCACGGAAAGCGATTCAGGCGCATGCCGGGACGAAGTTATTACCGGTGCAGGCGGTTCGGCGCCAAAGTACAAAACACCGATCACGAGCTCCTGCCAGAGAGAAAGCCACATCATTATGCTAACGGATGGCTTTGCTAATGGTCCGAATTCAGCTGCTTTGATTCCCGACTTCATCGGTGCGGCATGCGCGAATGCACCAACCGTAGTAGGTGCATCGTCTTTCGCACTGTCTGCAGGTGAACAGTGCGTGAAGTCCCTGGCCGAGTTCATGCGCAAGAACGACATGAATTCTTCTTTAGACGATGATCAGACAATTACTACGCACACAATCGGCTTTAACTTCTCCAATCAGTGGTTGGCCGACGTGGCCGCCGCTGGCGGTGGGGTCTACAAAGAGGCGACTAGCGCGATTGATCTGGTCGAAGAAATACAAGACATCGTCGGTAATTTGGTACCCGAGGACACTTCGTTCGTTGCGCCGGTTGCCGCCGTGAATGAGTTCAATCAACTCGAGCATCTGGACCAGGTCTATTTCGCTGTGTTCAGTCCGAATGAGTTGCCTCGCTGGCGCGGGAACGTTAAGCGCTACAAGATCGATGGGGAAGGCGTGTTTCGAGACTCGGTCGGGAGTGAGGCAATAAATTCAAGCACCGGGTTCTTTACAACCACGTCTCAGAGCTTTTGGAGCTCGTTAGTCGATGGCGCCTCTATCGAACTCGGCGGCGCCGCCGAGAACGTACCGAGCGACACGCTCCGAAAAATCTACACGCACTACACAGGATCGACGAGCGACGTTCTGTCGAACAGCGTGAATCTCGTTACGACGACCAACACCAATCTGACTCAGGCGATGTTTGATGTCACGACAACGGCCGAAGATTTTACCGATCTTATTCAATGGGTGCGTGGTCGCGATGTTGACGACGAGGACGAAGACAGCTCAGATACCGACAATCGCTATGCGATTGGCGATCCCCTGCACTCGCGTCCCGTGGCGGTAACCTACGGAGGCACAGAAGCGGATCCTGATGTTGAGTTATTTTTTGGTACGAATTCTGGTGCGCTGCACTCTATCAGTGCCAGGGACGGCAGCGAGACTTTTGCCTTTATACCGGAGGCCATGCTTCCACTGCAGGCGATCCTCCGAGCCAATGAGGGAGACGTCGAGCACCCATACGGTCTGGATGACACGCCCACCGTTTGGCAGAACGATGAAGACCGCGACGGCATCGATCCTTCGGACGTGGATGATTTCGTGCGTCTCTACATTGGTATGCGCCGCGGCGGGCGAAACTACTATGCACTCGATGTAACTGATCGTGCCAACCCGAAGGTGATGTTCGAGCTGGAGGGCGGCCAGATACAGGCTAACGGCGATGATTTGCGAGAGCTAGGTCAGACCTGGTCACGACCTATCAAGACTCAGATTGTATTGGACGGCGACACAGCACCCAGAGATGTCCTGATCTTCAGCGGAGGCTATGACCCTGCTCAGGATGAGGCAACACTACAAGCCGCAGACTCGGTAGGGCGGGGATTCTATATCGTTGATGCGATCACCGGGGATCTGATTTGGTCCGGCGGTAAAACTGGCGCCCAGGCCTGGGATAAAGAGTTTGCCAACATGGACTACTCGTTCCCAGATTCAGTCGCAGCGATTGATCTGAATGTCGATGGGCTGGCCGATATGTGGTTTGCAGGGGACACCGGTGGGCGTGTCTGGCGCTTTGATATTAACAACGGCCAGCCACTCGCTGATCTGGTAAGTGGCGGCGTGATCGCTGACCTCGGCGTAGCCGGTGGCACGAATACCGCTCTAGAGAACCGCCGCTTCTTCGCCACACCCAGCGTGGCACTGCAGCGAGACCCAGAAACTAAGGCACCGCAGTTAGTGGTTGTCATTGCTTCAGGGTTTAGACCCTCGCCCCTCTCGACGCTTGCAGTAAACAAGCTTTATGCCTTGCGCCAAAACAATGTGTTCTCGGCTCCTGGTAGCTATACGGCTATTACTCAGGCTGATCTGACTGATGTGACGGGTACGACTCCGGAAGCACCGCTGTCTACGTCCGAGCTTAGCGCGCTCAATTCCAGTGCAGGCTGGTTTGCACAGTTCCCAAGAACGGCAGAGAAAGCTCTCGCGTCTCCTCTGATCATAGATAACTCCGTCGTTGTTAGTACCTACACACCGGGCGTCAGAAGTCCT
>JBCCNK010000076.1:0-13237 GCA_039025875.1 Pseudomonadota bacterium | reverse complement strand
ACGCATTAAGCAGGAACTGGAATCCATGACCGGCTTGACCGATTACTGGTTCAAGGTAGAGCATCAGGAGAGCCTTCACCCCCACAATGCGGTCGCGATCGACCGCAAGAGATAGACGAGCGCCTCGTGGCGGACTGAGCGGTGAAGCTGATTCGCCGCTCTTTACGCAGCATAAAGTAACCTCTAGCGACCACCGTAAGTGTTTGCTAGGTGTTCGAAAACCGCGCGGAGCGCCATAGCCTCGCCACCCTCAGGATGGGCGGGTCGGCTGCGCGTGTTGTACGCCATAATGTCGAAGTGCATCCACGCGGTATCAGTCACAAAACGTTGTAAAAATAGGGCGGCAGTCACCGCTCCAGCGTACGGTGATGAAGCACAATTCATAAGATCTGCGACCTTAGAATCGAGCATGTAGTTGTATCCCGAATGCAGCGGCATACGCCAAACCGGGTCGTCTGTAGATTCCCCACATGCAGCCACCGATGCCGCCAAAGCATCGTCGTTTGAGAACATGGCAGCGACTTCTGCGCCCACGGCAGATCGCGCCGAACCAGTCAGCGTGGCGTAATCGAAGATAACCTCGGGTTCGTCCTCGCAGGCGATAGCGAGTGCATCACACAACAGCAACCGGCCCTCCGCATCGGTGTTGTCGACCTCGACCGTCAGACCCTTGCGAGTGTGCAGTACATCGCCTGGGCGAAACGCATTCCCACTGATGGCATTTTCTGCCGCCGGGATCAGCAGGCGCAGCCGTACCGGCAACTCCTGCGCCATCACCAGATAAGCCAGCCCAATCGCCGTCGCCGCGCCGCCCATATCTTTCTTCATCAGACGCATGCCCGCAGCAGGCTTGATGTCGAGCCCACCGTTATCGAAGGTCACACCTTTTCCTACCAGGGTGACTTTAGGATGGGACTCATCGCCCCACGTAAGATCGATCAGGCGAGGTGCATCGGCCGCTGCACGGCCGACTGCGTGGATCGCGCCGCACTCGATATCAAGCAGTTCATCTCCCGTTGTTACTGCGACGGCCGCATCGAACGTCTCCGCAAGAGCACAGATCTCTGCCTCCAAATGCGAAGGCGCCATGTCTTGAGCGGGGGTGTTAATCAGGTCGCGGCAGAGCGCCACCGCCTGTGCCGAGTTTATGATGCGATGGCTGTCGTTGCTCGCAGGCAATATGAGCTTCGCGGGTACGCGCTTCGCATTCCGATAGCGAACGAACTGATAACTCCCCAGGCCCCATCCGAGGAGTTGCAGATCCGAGACATTAGTACTGAGGGTGTACTCACCCTCAGGCAACTTCATAGGAAGCGACCCCAGGGTCGCAAGATTATCGTTACCGTCCCAGCCACAAACGAACCGGGGCGAACTGTCGACGTCGAGCCAGGCAAACTGATTCGCGTCTGCTCGAAATCCCTGCCGCGAGAGCGAGTCCCGCTGGGTTTCCGTAAGGCTCTCCAGCAGAGTGGCATAACCGTCTTTAGTAACCAGCTCTAGCCGTGTTGGATTGTCCGACGCGCTGATGTAGCCGAGGTCTGTAGATTGATCGAGATTCATGAGTTCCCTGGAGTAAACGGTAGGTAAGCAAACGATAATGAGGGGAGTCGGATCTGCTCAACCTAGTGTGCTGTCTGGTTAGTTCATTGAAGAAATTTCGAGTGATTTTTCGTGGCTGACAAGGCGCGGTGAGGAGGCATAGCCGTAGCTATGGCGACGATCCGCAACACCGCCAATTGCGAAAAAGGGCCCTGAACGATTTAGTGAATTAGCCAGAAGTGACACTAGACCCGCAAGACAACCAGCGCACATTGGAATCAGAGTGTAACCTCCAGAAGGCCCCGCGGCCGTTCGGATGCCGAATCGACTTCGAGCAGCGCATTATGGAGCTGTTCGAGCGGCACCCAAGTGTGCGGATACTTGAAGTCGGCGGTATCCAGTATCAGCACTCGATCAGCGTCTGCGTTATACGCCCCGACAGGCGAAATATGGCCGGACCTTCCCTGACCCAGGTCTTCTCGCTGATAGTTCACCAGCACGTAGTCGCCGGTCTTCGAGAGGTTTTGAGCGAGCAGGGAGCGAAACTCATCAACGTCAATCTGGTCACCATGCACTACGCGAGTTTCGAGGCCATGAGCTGCGAGCAAGCCATCAAGCTGCTGCAGGGTCATTCCACCGAAGGTCACCTGCAAGCGACTGCGGACTTTACTGGCGGCATCGGTAAAAAAATCAGACTGACTGCTGGAAATTCCAAGGGCTTTGAGAACCGCGACACCGCTGGCAACCCCGCAGTAGCTGATATTGTCCTGCGCGACGTATGCCTCATCGAGCGCTGCAAAATCCGCCTTGTATTCAGAAGATTCAAGGAGCGCCATGCCGTCCTTCGTCTCCGCCGAAATCAGGTTTGGCGGAAGAGCAAGATTCTGCTCTTTAGGTTGCAGCGTGTACCAGGCGAACGCGGCAAACAGGACCGGTAGGACCAGGAGCGAAAGCAATGCAATCTTGATCGGGCGTTTCATCAGCGTTCCCCTCGTCGCCAGGATTCAGGTTCTATAGGATTTCGATTTTGCCAAAGCCCAATGCCGCGGCGTTTTGCAGCAAGTTGAGCACGCATGAGCACTAAACTGGTTGGTGCGTAGCGGCGATACCACCACGCACATCCTTTGCTAACCAGCAAAACATCGACACGCTCACCGTTACTATAGACGTTACCGACAAGCCGGCCGTAGCTATCCTTTTTGCCAATGCGCACGGTCAGTGGCTTGCCCCGGAGAGCGTTCCGAAGGCAGCGCGTTGACTCTCTGCCGAAGGGTTGATCCGTCTCTGGCGCATCGACCGTGCCAAGTCGAAATCGCTGATCGCTGTATCCGGGTATCTTCAGCCGGACCGTATCACCATCGCTGATGCTGACTAGACGAACTGGTATTCGCGTTGATACCAAAGCTTCAGAGGCCAGCTCGTTCCTAATCCCGTAGAGTAGCATCACCAGGGCAACGGCAGCCCCGGTGCCCAGCAGCCTCTTCATGAGCCCACGCCTCGGTCGACGGTGAAAACGGGTCTTGGAGGAGACCGCTTCTGAGGCTCGCCGGTGTCGTGGAAACTTGTAGACCTTACCCATAGGGCTTTGCGTTGCCTTTAGAGCGATAGAGCAAGTGTGTGCTCCTGGCGAACGTTCCGGCAACTCCGAAGATGCTTTTGGATAATTTAATGTTGACGAAGGAAAGAGGGCATTCAGTACGCACCTCGCTTTAGCGCACTCGGAGTCAGTACACTGGCGGTGGCCTACGAAACGCCGATACCTGGGGCGAAACTAACATGACACGCACTATCTTCCGCCGGTTTGCAATCATCGTTTTTGTGCTCAACCTGCTGGCCGTGACCTGGCCCGTCCTTCCGCTGTTTCGATCACCCGAGCCTTTCCCTTTCGGTCTACCTATGTCCATGGTCTGGCCGGTGGCATGGATTCTGATCAGCGGCATGACGCTGCTGCTGCTCGACTACGTTGAGCGGCAGTACGAGGACGAATGATGGAACAGTGGGTGGTGACTTCCGCGATGATCGCGGCCTACCTGGTGCTTACGCTCTGGATCGGTCTTCGCGCTGGACGAGGCACGTCTTCCACGGTGGATGGATTCGTCGCCGGTGATCGAAATTTCGGTTTTCTGGTGATGTACTTCGTCACTGGAGCCACCGTTTTTTCGGCGTTCGCATTCTTGGGTGGGCCGGGCTGGGCATACTCACGAGGTGCCGCAGCGTTTTACATTCTGTCTTACGGCGCGCTCGGCATGTTGCCCTGGTACGTGATTGGTCCCAAGGTCGCTCGGATCGGCCGGGCATTGGGGCAGGTGACGCAGGCGCAGTTTCTGACCGGTCGCTTTCGGTCCCGGCCTTTGTCGTTACTGATTGCGCTGCTGAGTATTGCGGCGCTGATTCCCTACATCACTCTGCAGATACGCGGTGCGGGAATCGTGATCGAAGCGGTCACTGAGGGGCAGGTACCATTGTGGGCTGGCGCCGCTGTGGCGTACGGGGTCGTCTTGATCTACGTGCTCGTCAGCGGTGTGAGCGCCGTCGGCTGGACCAACACCTTGCAGGGGGTGTTTATGATCGGCATCGCCTGGAGTCTGGGCCTTTATCTGCCCTACTCGCTTTACGGCGGCATCGGACCGATGTTCGAAGCGATCAACTCGCAGCGTCCTGAAATGCTGGTTCTACCCGGGCTCACCGCCGCAGGCGAGTCATGGAGTTGGGCGGGGTATAGCAGTGCCATCCTGATCAGCGCGATCGGCATCACGATGTGGCCGCAGCTGTTCATGAAGGCGTTCACGGCGCGCGATGAACGCATTATTCGGCGGACCGTGGTCTGGTTTCCAACCTTTCAGCTGCTACTGGTTCCGGTATTTCTCATCGGGTTCGCGGGCGTGCTTTTTGTGGACTCGCTGGATCAGCCCGACTTTATCCTGCCGTACCTGGTACTGAACGTTGACCTGCCCATGCTGGTCGTCGGTCTCTTTTGCGCCGGGGCACTCTCTGCGTCGATGTCTACCGGGGACGCCCTACTTCATGCAGCGGCGTCGGTCGCCGTTGAAGACGGAGTACGGCCATTTATCGCCCTTAACGAAGCGCAACAACGGTTGCTGATTAGAGTGTTGATCGTGGTCTCCGGTGCAGCCGCGTACTACTTTGCCGTATCCGAGAACACATCGCTGGTGGTGCTGCTGCTCTCTTCGTACGGAATCATCGCGCAGCTGGCACCGCCGGTGGTGGCGGCCTTGTTCTGGCGCAGGGCGACCACGGCAGGGGTGATTGCCGGTTTATTGGCGGGCGGCGCGACCACACTGCTATTCTTTGTAATGCCCGATCTAAAGCCTATCGAAATGCACGAGGGCCTGTTTGGGCTAATTGTGCATATACCGGTACTGATTCTGGTCTCACTAGCAACAACCGCGCAGGATCCGGACCGCGTTGAGGCCTACGTCAATCCACCGCGGACCAGTATGCCGAGCCCATAGGCAAGCTGCGTATCAGCCAGGACGTCCAAATGAACTCACTGCTTCAGCCAAAAACTCTCTCATCCGTGGATATGCTTGCGCGACTGGTGGGGTTTCCCAGCGTTTCGCGCGATTCAAACCTTCCGTTGATCGATTGGGTCGAGGACTACCTCCAACCGTTCGCCCCGACCTGCCGACGCACCTGGAATGAGGAACGCACCAAGGCCAATCTGTTCGTCGCGATCGGTCCGCAAGTTGCCGGTGGCGTCGTGCTCTCGGGTCACACGGACGTGGTGCCGACTGATGGTCAGGAATGGCATACCGACCCGTTCAAGCTTACCGAGCAGAATGATCGGCTGTACGGGCGCGGCACTTGCGATATGAAGGGATTCTCGGCGGTATTTCTGTCGCGGCTTTCTACTCTGAACATAGCAGCCATGAAGCGGCCGCTTTATCTCGCCCTGTCCTATGACGAGGAGGTGGGATGCATCGGAGTAGATCGCATGGTGGACGATGCACTTGAGCACTTCCCAAAGCCGGACTACGCAATCATCGGTGAGCCTACCACCATGCAGGTGGTGCGAGCCCACAAGTCCATCAATGCGTTCCGCACCGTGGTGCGAGGCAAGGCGGCTCATTCGAGTCAACCTCACCGCGGCGCCGGCGCGATACTGGCCGCCGGTCGTATTATTGAGCACATCGACAGTATCGGCCGGTCGCGCCGGGCAGCGGCCGATGGCGCTGACTTTGAGCCACCGTGGACCACCGTGCAGGTGGGAACGATTGAAGGAGGGACGGCCGTGAATATCCTTCCCGAATACTGTGAGTTCGAATGGGAGTATCGCGGCCTGCCCCACGAGGATCCGGACTCGGTCATTGCGGCAGTTCAGGATTTCATTGAGGGGGAGGTGCTTCCCGATCTTCAGGAATTTGCACCGGACGCCTCGGTAGACACCTCACCCATCGCCCGCGTACCTCCGTTGGTGCCCGATCCGGAAGCGAGGGCCGAGCAGTGGGTTCGCAGTCTATTTGGCGTTCGGGAAGGTGGTTCCGGATCAGTCGCATTCGCAACCGAGGCCGGTAGCTTTCAGCGAGCTGGGATCAGCAGTGTGGTGTGTGGACCGGGCTCTATTGATCAGGCACACCAACCCAATGAGTTTATCGATCAGTCCGAACTGCAGCGCTGTGAGGCGATGATCGATGGCGTGTACGCCTATCTATGTGCGGACTTCTAAATCACTCGCTCGCTTCTGACTGATCTTATCGAGCCAGGTCTTACATTCGCGAATTTTGGGTCACGACCAATGAGGCTGGCAAGTGCCACTCATAGACCGGCAGGTAGCAGTTGCGTATCAGACTATTGCTCTAAGGCATCTGGCGTGAGGAAGTTTCCACGCAGGTAAGCTCAGCCCTGGGCGGTTCCCTAACGTCCGGTGTTCATTTTTCTGCGTAACCCACGATCAGCGTCGAGGTCTTTGCCAATGACTAGTGAGCCATGCCCTGGATTCTCCACCGCATGCGCCTACGGTGCTCCGGTCGAACTGCCTCGACTTCGAGAAAAACGATAAGGACAAAACCATGGAAGAAAATGCACGCCCAACGATCGCTATCGTCGGCGGTACTGGTGATCTTGGAAGCGGTCTGGCCAGACGCTGGGTCAAGGCCGGCTACCGGGTGCTGATCGGATCGCGAAGTGAAGAGAGTGCGCAGGCCGCCGCCGCAACACTGGAGGAACAGGCGCGAGATGCGGATTGGCCTCAGTGTGAGGTCGAGGGTCTTGCAAATGTAGATGCGGCGGCACGGGGTGACGTCGTCGTGGTCACTGTGCCCTTCGGTTCGCAAAAGGACACGCTGCTTTCGATCGCGAGTGAAGTACAGGGAAAGACCGTTGTCGACGTGACCGTTCCTCTGGTTCCGCCGAAAGTGGCGAGGGTACAGATGCCCGACGAGGGCAGCGCCGGGCAGATTGCTCAAAGCGTTTTAGGTGAAGAAGTGCATGTGGTCAGCGCGTTTCAGAATGTGGCCGCGGCGCATTTGCAAACCGACGACCCGATTGCCTGTGATGTGCTGGTCTGCGGGAACAAAAAGGACGCGCGACAGCAGGTTATTGATCTGATGCACGAAATAGGTATGCGTGGTGTTCATGCCGGGCTCATCAACAACGCAGCCGCCGCCGAGGCGTTGACATCGGTGTTGATCAATCTCAACCGCCAGTACAAAACACATACTGGCATTCGCATCACCGGCATCGACTGAAACGCCGTATCTGCAGTGGCCACGCTGACCATCACGCCTATCGAAGGCCTGCCAGAGATTGAAGAAGGAATGGACCTTGCCTCAATCATCAGCGAAGCCACTCGTTCAACCTTAACCCCGTCTGTCGGCGCCATCCTGGTAGTTGCTCAAAAGGTGGTGTCTAAGGCAGAGGGCCGCTCGGTAGCTTTAAAATCGATTACGCCAGGTAAGCAAGCACTTACTCTTGCAGGAGAAGTGAACAAAGATCCGCGCCTTGTAGAGCTCATACTCCGCGAGTCCCACTCCGTGATTCGCAAAGTGCCCGGCGTGCTGATCGTTGAGCACAACAGCGGGCACATACTCGCGAATGCAGGCATAGACACATCGAACGTAAGGCAGGATGTCGACAGCCCACAGGTTTTACTCTGGCCGCGTGATCCTGACGACAGTGCGCGGCGCTTGTCGCTGAGTCTGCAAGAGCGATTAGGGTGTCCTGTTCCCGTCATCATCAACGACAGCATAGGTCGCCCGTGGCGGTACGGCACGGTTGGACATGCCATAGGATCATGGGGACTTGATCCCTTATGGAATCAGGTCGGCGAAAAGGACAGGTTCGGCAATACGCTACGGGTGACTGAGCCTGCTACCGGGGACGCTCTCGCTGCAGCAGCCGCTCTCGTTCAGGGTGAAGGGTCTGAAGGACTTCCTGCCGTGTGGATCGATGGCTGCCACTACATTAAGACGGAAGGGGTTGGCGCGGACAAACTCCTGCGGAGTAAAGAAAGAGACCTATTTCGTTGAGGCTGGATGAGATCTGGGTGCCGCTACGCCTATAGCCATCTCTACTGCTATCACTTTGCACTCCTATCACTTTGCGTTTTCGGGACCACTGTACTTCCGATAACCCCAATCACTCGGTGTTCTTGCTCGATCTTCTTGCGCGCCTCGCTCTTTGCTCGCTCCCTCGCCGCCCTTTGCTGCGACCGGTGGTCTGGCCTAAACCAACAAGAATCACCCCCAACTCCAATCGCCGGTCGCATCCTCGAAGCACTCTCGCAGAAGAACAAGCTCATTGCTTAGTTAATCGAAGAAGATCGCAATCTTTGGCGGATTTTAGCTGCGCATTCAAGTAGGTAGCTGGGCTATTGGTTAGATAGTCACCTGTGTTGAACAAACCGTCGCTGAGAACTGTGAGTTTCGAGGTAGCCTGGCGGCCAGGACGTCTCTGCTGAGATGCGAGGATTCGCCCTCTCGCTCTAGAACAGTCTTTTTCTGCTCAAGCACGGCGATATTCTGTGTTTTTAGCTAGTAAAAAGAATATAGATTCTCTTTTTTATCACTAAAAAATATTGACGCTGCCAAACCTTTCTTCTAGCTTGCTTAACACAAACAAGCTTTTGCTTGTAAACCAGCAACCGACGCCGTTAGCCATTAAAAAAATAAGGTGATTGATGACGGATCTGGATGATGTTGTAGCGCGCCTGGATGAGCAGGAAAGCCGGACCGCAGTGAAGGAGCTGGCGTTCAATTACTGCCATGGCTTTGATAAACGCGACGAGTCGCGTTTCCTGGCTATATGGTGGGGTGATTGCATCTGGAACATCGGGCCGCCGTTTGGGAGCTTCAGCGGCCACGACGGGGTTCGCCGCGCGCTCCACGACGTGCTATGGCCTGCTTGGGATCAAACGCAACATGTAACGTCCAACAACGTCATCACGTTTCAAGACAACGACCATGCCGAATCGATCTGCGATGTGGACTGCACGGGTCTGCTAGCGGGTAGCACCGAAGCCACGTTTGTTGGTGCCAGCTACAGTGATCGGATTGAGCGACGCGCTGGTGAATGGCGCATCGCCGTCCGCGACGTGACGATTCACTACCTGAATACATTTCCGGGGACTCAATTATCCAGACCCGCGACGCAGTGACACTCTCCGACAGCGAGCGATCCTCAGTTGCCAATTCGTAGCATCTCGATGCGCAGTCGCGAAGGAAGCGCGTTCGATCTCAGCCTCCGTCCCCGCCGTTCGTTTCTCGGCCATCGATCAGATAAACGTGCTGGAGGGACAGAGTAAAGACGGTCTCCCCGCAAGAACTGTCCGTGGCAACTAAGCAAGAGCCCAAACACCCAAGGAGCACAATAATGAAAAAACGAAACCTTGCCCTTGCGACTGCCGTCGCTATTGGCGCCCTAACTCAGCTGAGTACCCCAGTATTCGCCCAAGGTCTCGCCCTGGAAGAAATCGTGGTCAGCGCCCGCAAAAGGGCAGAGGACTTGCAGGATCTTGGGCTATCCGTCAGTGCACTTACCGAAACAGAGATCGACCGCACGTTTGCCCGCGACATTCGGGACCTGGCGTTTGTATCCCCTAACCTGATTTTTGATGACACATCCCAGGGTCCCGGCGGTAATGCGGCGCTGTACATTCGTGGTGTCGGAGTCGCCGACGTAGAGAAGAACTTCGATCCAGCCGTGGGCGTGGAGATCGATGGTTTGTTCATCGGCGCCAACAGTGGAGCGATCCTGCGGAGCATCGATCTTGCGAACGTAGAAGTGCTGCGCGGACCCCAGGGCACCCTGTTCGGACGCAATACCGTTGGCGGCACGATCCGTGTAGAGCGAACGCGTCCTACCGGTGAACTTGGCGGAAAAGTCCGCGCAGGAGTTGGCGCTTACGATAACTACTGGTACGACGGCATCCTGAATTTCGGCGTTACCGATGATCTGGCGATCAAGCTCAGTGCGGCACGCAATAATCTGCAGGACGGCTACTTCTACAACGTGGCGCTCCAGGAGCGCGAGGGCGCAATCGACTATGAGTCCTTCGGGTTCAATGCGTTATGGAGCGCAACCAACTCGATAGAACTTGAGTACACCTACACGAATGAGCAGACGGATCAGGATACGCCGCCACTGCTCAACGTCGGTCAGCCCGACCAGCTCTTTTGTACAAGCTTCGATCTTTGCGCGCAGTCGGTAAGCCTTCCCACCACAGGCGATCGCTATCGAACTGCACGCGTCATTTTTGAGCCCACAACCTTTGGTGAATTTCCGCTCCCTGATGGGATCGTGGTATCTCCCGATGGTACCCAGATAAGAAACACGGACGGCGCATCCTTTGATGCCGAAACACATATCTTTGAGGCGCGCTGGGATATCACCGATAGCCTGCGTCTGGACTATATCTTCGGAACCTTCGAGACCGAGGAAACGATAGTTTCTAACTGGACGGCCGAAGAGCCGTTGCTCTTTGGCACCGACCGCCCTGCTGAGTATGAGCAGCGTAGCCATGAGCTGCGGTTAACCTACGACGCTGGCGGCGCTCTCAAAATGGTTGCGGGCCTCTATGACTGGTATTCCGAATACGACATCCGGCTGCGCAGCTGGATCGCATTCGTTGAGCCTGGCACGATTCTGGATATCCCCCAGTACACACACCAGGAAACCGAGTCCCAGGCCGCGTTTTTCGAAATTGACTACTCCATTACCGAAGCGCTTACGCTTACGGTGGGAGGACGCTATACCCAGGATGACAAGCTGACCGAGCAGCGCGGCAACCTGGTCGCGGATGCAAATGCGGACTGGAGCGAGTTCACGCCGAAACTCGGTGTACGTTACCGGGTTAACGACGACGCTATGGTTTACGCGACCTACTCTCAGGGATATCGCAGTGGCGGTTTCAATGGTCGGGTAGACAGCTTCGAATCAGCCACCATTCCTTACGATCCGGAGTTTCTCGACAACTACGAAGTCGGCTTTAAGACGGAGTGGGCCGATGGCCGGGTGCGTGTGAACGGCGCCGTTTTCTACATGGACTACGAGGATAAGCAGGAAGAAATTGGTCTTGCCTCAGAAGGCGCGACCGGTCAGCGAATCTCGGTATTCAATGCCGCTACGGCCACCATGCAGGGGCTCGAGCTTGAGGCTCAGGCACTCGTTACCGAGGGGCTGACAATCGGAGGCAACTTTGGCTATCTCGATTCCTCCTATGACGAATTCACCTTCAACGACGGTTTTGGCATCGTCGACAATAGCGGTCTCGAGTTCCGGCGTGCACCAGAGTTTACCGGCTCGCTGAACGCGACCTATGAGTGGGATGTGGGAGGTGGTCAGGCCTGGGTGCGAGGCGCCTACCGTATTATCGATGATCTGTTCACGGAGCAGACCAACCGCGCGGAGCTTGCGAACGACATGCAGCAGTACCTGGATCTGTCGGTCAACTACTCAGTGAACGGTGCGACCTTCAGTTTGTTCGGCCGGAACCTTACCGATGAGGACGCGCTGGCGCATGGCTTGAACGTATCAGGGCTCTGGTCCTACGCGATCCCGGTGCCGCCGCGTACCTGGGGCCTGGAGGTCGTCTACAACTTCGCGCAGCAGTAGAGCCATGGAAGCTGTAGCAGGCCTCCTTGCCAAACAAGAGATTATCGAGGTCACCATTCGCTACGCGCGGGCGATAGACCGAATGGATGAAGCGCTGCTTCGCGGCGTTTTTCATCCGGGCTCGGAGCATAATCACTTTTATGCAGGTCCATCATCGGATCCCGAGCGTCCCGCGTCGGAAGACGATCCGGGCGACTTTGTACGTTTCGCCTTTCAGGTTCTGTCGGGGCACACCCACACTCATCATCAGCTTGGCAATCATCTGGTCGAGCTCGATTCCGCAACTCAGGCGCGTTGCGAATGCTACTTCACGGCGTATCACCGGATGCGCGCCCTGGGCGACCCCCAAGCGGGTGCGGACGCGTTTGAAACTGAGATGGACTTCTTTGTGGGTGGGCGCTACATCGATCGCTTTGAGCTGCGGGACGGTGCCTGGAAAATCATTCAACGCACCGGCATGACCGATTGGATGCGGATCGAACCACCCGCGTCGCGGGGCACCTCGGGCATCGATCAAAACACGATCAGCAAACGCTACCCGGAGGACATTCTGTACAGAATGAGTGCCGTCTAGGCGGTCTTAGCGGATCGGTCGATCAACTTTTTACTCCCAATCCGATCCCGGATTGGGTTCTCGATTTTTGGAGAACCTCATGGATCAACGTTTACAGGGCCGCGTCGCGGTCATCACCGGCGGCGCCAGTGGAATCGGCGCCGCGACAGCCAAACTGTTCATTTCCCAGGGTGCGAAGGTCGTACTCGGTGATATCCAGGATAAGCCAGGTCAGGCTTTTGCAGAGTCTCTCGGCGAAAATGCCCGCTTCTGCCACTGCGATGTGACCAGGGAAGAAGATGTCGAAGCTCTGGTTACCGCGGCTGTGGATGGGTTCGGACGTATAGATGTCATGTTCAATAATGCTGGCATCGTCGGGGCTATCGGCCCCCTGGAGTCCACTCCGGCGGCCGAATGGCAGCTCACCCTCGACATTCTGCTTAACGGGGTCTTCTACGGAATGAAGCACTCTTCAAAGCATATGAAGAAGCAGGGCAGCGGATCCATCATCTCTATGTCCAGTGTCGCGGGCGTGACCGGTGGTCTCGGACCCCATGCCTATGCAGCGGCGAAACACGCAGTGGTGGGTATCACCCGCAATCTCGCAGCAGAGGTCGGCGCTTTCGGTGTGCGGGTCAACTGCATAGCCCCGTACAGCATGGCTACCCCCATGGTCGCCGATGCTTACCTGGGCGATCACACCGACATCGACCAGACGATGAAAATGCTGGCTGATGAGTCACCGCTTAAGGGCCGACCGGGTACCGCCGAGGATGTGGCCAACGCCGCGCTTTGGCTCGCTAGCGATGAATCGGGCTACACCAGTGGTATGACGCTGACCATCGATGCCGGCATCACTACCGGCTCTGTCGCCGGTGCGCCTAGGTTTGCAGAGTACCAGCCGATCATGCGCGAGGCCGGCAAGGCTGGCCTGAACTAAGCCTAGCCCGACGCCGATCAGACCAACCGATATAGGAGACGCTCTGATGGAAGATCGCGATGCCATTCTCGCCCTCATGGGCGAGTACTGCGATAGCATCGACCGCGGGGATCTCGCGGGCTGCGCTGAGCTTT
>JBCCNK010000075.1:0-13267 GCA_039025875.1 Pseudomonadota bacterium | reverse complement strand
TCTCCATCGTTACGAATCTTGGGATACTCGGCGTATTCAAGTACGCCGATTTTGCCCTGCAATCGGTCACGGATCTGTTTGGACTGTTGGGCTACGAGGCTAGCTGGAGTCTGCTGAACGTCGTTCTACCCGTCGGCATCTCTTTCTATACGTTCCAGAGCATGAGTTACACCATCGACGTGTACCGGGGCGAAATGGAAGCGCGCAAAGGCCTGCTCCCGTTTATCTGCGCGTTGGCTTTCTTCCCCCAATTGGTCGCTGGTCCCATTCTGCGTGCGCGCCACATACTGCCCCAGCTAGAGCTCATGCCATCGCCGACCTGGGCCGGAGCGAAACACGGAGCGCTCCTTTTTACTGTGGGCCTGTTTAAGAAAACCGTGGCCGACCTGCTGGCCAGAAACGTGGAGTACGCATTCGATGGGGCTAGTGTCAGCATGCTGGAGGCCTGGACCGGAACGCTTGCCTTTGCCGCGCAGATTTACGGTGACTTCTCGGGTTACACCGATATGGCGATTGGGGTAGGGATGATTCTTGGCTTCAATATTCCTCTGAATTTTCGCCTTCCCTACTTCGCGAGCTCCCCGGTCGATTTTTGGCGCAGATGGCACATATCCCTGTCCAGTTGGCTGCGCGACTATCTCTACATCTCGCTGGGCGGCAATCGCGAACATCGTTATCGCAACATCATGCTTACGATGCTGCTCGGCGGCCTATGGCACGGCGCCGCCTGGACGTTCGTAGCCTGGGGCTGTTTCCATGGGGTCATCATCATTGCGACTCATGCACTCGGATCGATTCGTGCGCTTGCAGGCCTTGCGCAAAGTAAGACTATTGTGGTCCGGTTCACCAAGTGGGCGATCACGTTTTACCTCGTCCTGGTTGGCTGGGTGTTCTTTCGGGCGCAGGAATTTGAAGACGCAGGGAATGTGCTGCTAAGTATGCACGGGTTGCACAATCTGGAACCGAGCTCCGGTGCACAGCTGGCTCTCTATTGCACGATTGCGGCCCTTGCCATCATGCACGTACTGGATTGGCTGGTAATCCGATTTGGCCGGGTCATTGAAGACCGAATCTGGCTGTTCTGGCCGTTTATCTTGTTCTTCCAGTTTGTCTGCTTCCTTTTTGGAGTGCCGAGCAATGCATTCATCTACTTCCAGTTCTGAGTTCGAAAATCGATATCAGACCTTGGATTCGACAGGTGAGCTGAAGGTTCGCATGTGCACCTTTCTGGGTGGCCTCCTGGTCTTCGTCCTGGTTGTAGGCTTATTCAATTTTCTGGCCCGAAAGGTCCCGATGAACGATCGTGTGCTGGGCATGATCGACTACCTGCCGAAGCTCGTTGAGGATAGTGCAGACAGCCGACGGGTGCTTTTTTTCGGATCGTCGATGGTCCAGGCGGGATTCGAGCCGGAGCTGTTCGATCGGTATTTTTCTGATCGAGATCTGGATGTCGCGTCGTTCAACTACGGAGTCGGGAACCTCAATCCGGAGTTTCAGCAGTATGTAACAAGGCATATTCGTGACGAACTCGAGAGCCGCGACACCATGTTTGATTTGACGCTCCTGGAGTTCAACCCGTTTCAGACGACCAAGCGGCGCTATGCTTTAGGCGAAATGACGCGAGATCAGAACCAGGCCATCCTCTGGCCTGCAGGAGATGTGTGGCGAGTGGCACTCAACGATCCAGACAGAGCGGCTCGCTTATTGTTCATCCGGTATCTGCGCAATGGCCTTTCGGCGGAGCTGATCACTTCCGCCATACTGCTCGATGACGGCGAACCCGGCGCGGAGTCCAACCCGGCACGGGAGGCTGCGCTAGAAAAGAAGCAGGAACTCAGGCGCGCGTTCTTGGACACTCTACCTGCTGATTACGACCTGTCTCGACGAGGCTGGGATGCCGAAACCCGCGGGGGTCGACTGCGGAAGTCTGAACTCTCTCAAGAAAGCCTGCAGGCACTCGATGCTTTCATTCGCAGCTACAACAATCCAGCCCTACTGGCGCCAGACCTGGAGAACCGAATTCAGACTTCGGATATTTTAGGCTTGGATTTTGATGAGCGGCTTGTGCAAGCTTTCATCGCGATGGTCAATGATCTAAGCGCGGTGTCTGGGATGATCGAGATAGTGCTGCTGCCGCGCAATTCCCAATGGGTTGAGTACACGCCCGAAGTTCAAGCCAGACTTAATGCGATGGTGGTGCGCATCAGTAACGAGACCGGCGTCGCCGTGCGCGACATGCAGGTGAGCAATCGAATCACACCCGAAATGTTCGTTGACACCACCCATCTCGGTGTGACGACGGGTGCCGAAACTTATACCCGATTGTTGGCCGAGACTTATGAAGCCACCCTTCTGGATGCTCCCCGAGGCACTGCGGCGGACGACGAACGTGCTCGATCCACACCAGGAAAAACTCAGTTCTGATCTTTCGTCCACCAGCTAGGCATCCTTGATGCCCAGGCGATCGGTTTTTACCTTCGTACCTGGCCGAAGGAACTCGACGACGTACGGACCTTACATGAATCTGAGCTTGCACCGGGCTTTGCCACTCAAGGACTGGATTCTGATCATTCGCCGTTTTGCTTACCGATCGCAAAATAAATCAGCGGCGCGATAGAGCCAAGACAAACCGTTAGCACAACCCAGATCCAGGGATTGCGATCGTTAGCTCGTGCGTGGGGGACCAGAAATGTCAGGAGCAGAATCAACGAGATTATCAGGTCTACAAAAACCTGCGCTCCGCCAGGAGTCTGGTGGGTATTGAGAATCCCCATGATCCCCACGTTCATCAAAGCCCAACCAGTGAGTAGAAGAAAGGGAACAAGGATAACGATTGATAGGATACGTCGGTTCATGGTGGTCTCCCGTTGACGCAGTTAGTTGCGCGTTTTCAGGCTCAAACTGTGAATCGCATGACGACGGTGTTCAATAACGTTGGAGGTTATTGAATTCAGACATGGGTCGTCGCCAGAATGACGTTTTCCTGCATGTACCCTGCGACGGGTCAGCCAATCATTGGGAGTGAACTACGATGACCGCCGCCGCTGCAACATTCCCTCAACTCTGTCGTCACTGGCGCCGTCACCGCCACCTATCTCAACTTGACCTCGCTGAACAGGCGGCGATTTCACAGCGCCACCTAAGCTGGCTTGAAACGGGACGAAGTCAGCCGAGCCGGGAGATGGTGTTGCGCCTTGCCGAAGCGCTCGAAGTACCCCTAAGAGAGCGCAACAGCCTGCTGCATGCCGCGGGTTTTGCACCGCAATACAGAGAATCCAGCCTCGATGAGCCCCATATGGCCCCAATTCGTGAAGCGCTTCGGCAGGTTTTGGCACATCACGACCCGTTTCCTGCGGTTGTGGTTGATCGCAAATGGAATCGAGTAATGGGCAACGAGGCTTCGGATCTTATGTTCGTCCTTGCCGGCGCCCCGGCGAAGCATGAGGAGGGAGGTGAACCGCTGAATCTTGCGGCTGCGACCCTGGCACCCGAGGGGCTCAGGCGCCTGATTCGAAATGCCGACGTGGCTCTTCCAATGTTCGTGCAGCGTCTTCGAAGCGAAGCACTGGCTTCTGGCGAAGCCGCCGTCATCGCGCATACGGAAGCCCTCATACGCGCCGCCGGCGACCTGCCTGAGGCTTTCCCGAGCCCGGAGCCTTTACTGCCGGTAATGCCACTCGAATTGGAACTGAACGGCACGGCACTGTCGCTGTTCACGGTTATGTCGACGTTCGGCACACCGCAGGACATCACGACTGATGAGCTGCGTATTGAAGCGTTCTATCCTGCTGACGATGCGACCCGGTCCTTTTTCTACGAGGTGGGCGGCTCTTGAATCCGCTCGCAGTTCTGTACCACTTTTGCATAGCGACGGTCGGTGTGATCAATCTGTTGCCACTTCTCGGAGTTCTGGGCGGGGCCAGACTGAGTTCTCTTCACCCCGTCGTTGCGACTACCAGTAGCGGTCCTTCTGAAACCACGACGCCTCCTGGTTGCTCGCGCGTTATCGCAAAAGCAGCCGGAGAGGAAACCAGCAGCTTTGCGTCGATCGGAACAATGATCTCGCCGTCGACTGCGATATCAAATACGCCACCGTCCACCGGTTCTTCGTCCCTCGCAGGATCGACGATCCAAAGCTGGTACTGGGTGGCAGCCGGATCGTTGGTAGGCATACCACTCAGTCGGAGAAACCCCTGTTGCAGTGAACTGTTCCATGTCACGTTGCCTGTGACATTTTCATAACCCTCTAGTTCTGACACACCCCAGGGGTACACCTTTGTCTCCGGCTTGTTGGCCAGTAGCTCCACCAAGTCGGCGGACGGACCAGCCGAATCCGAAATCTCCAGACCCCACACCAGCACTAACGCAAGCCCGGCGGCTATCGCCCAGCCGCTCACGGCCGCCCACAGAGGCCCTCTTGACCGCTTCTCTGTCTTGGCATAGTTCTCTGCCTTGGCATAGAGAGCTGCGTCTATCGGCGTGACAGATGCCGTCCGGCTGCGCAGGTCGGTGCTTTGGCTGATCGGGTTACTCGCCGCGCCGGCAAAAAAGATATCGGCATCGGCTTGCAGCTTTGCTTTCAGTGAGGCGGGCGCTTCTTCCGGCATCAGCTCCTGCGAGGCAAAAGTTTGCCAAGCCGCGGCCACAGCAAGTTCAAGATCATCGCTGGCGGTATCGGACACCTGCTCCAGCAGTTGACTGAGCTCTTCCTGGTCAGCCTTGCTGAGTGGTTCGATCGCCTGCTGGGCGAGAAGCTCCAGCAGACGCTCGTTATCGGTATTCATTACTTCCCCCTGTGGCATCAAGGCCGAGTTGTTCGCGAATCGCGATCAGGCCCCGTCGCAGATGACTCTTTACCGTTCCAAGCGGCTGTCCGGTTCGCTCGGCTATGGCGGCATGTGACATGCCTAGCCAGGTCGACATGTGTACCACTTGTTTCTGCTCACAGCTCATCGATGTCATCGCTTGCAACACCCGACCGGTTTCGGATGTTGCCTCGAGATGCGGCTCGCCATCTCGCGCAAGTAAATGTTCCACGTCTGTCAGCATCTCGCGAGCCGGCGCTCTCGCGACGCGGCGAACATGATCAATGAGACGACGGCGTGCGATCATCGACACATAGGTCGCCTCGGACGCCCGTGTCGCGTCAAAACGGGCCGCGGTCGACCACAGTTCGATAAAAATTTCCTGCACGACTTCTTCGGCGTCGGCTTCGTTGGCGACGAATCGGCGTGCCAGTGACCAGACAAGTCCGCTGTAACGATCGATACAGGCGGAAACGGCGGTACGATCTCCGCATGCCACGCGCTCAAGCAATGGTGTGTCCGGGCTCATAGTGGCGAGTTTAACGACTTCGAGCGCCATTGACCTGGAGCGGCATCAGGGCACGCAAAATGACGAGCGTCACTCACATGAGGCGAACCAGCAAAGGCCGGCGAAAACCGGCCTCTGATCAAGAGCACCAGGTACCCCGAGTTGTTCAGTGGCACCCTGGCATCCTAGTGAAAACTCATCGTGCCGCCGTCTGTTCGCTGCGCACCACGAGACAACGAAGCGCTGACGTCATCCAGCGCATAGCGAAGCTGCCAGGCGCCAACGCGTGCGCCGTCAGCGTGATTTGCAGCTCTTAGGCCGTATTCAAGACGTTGTCTCTCGCTGTTTGTGAGGTCGGCCCGATCAAGCAGGTCTTGCGCGGCCGTCGAATATGTCATCACGGTGCCCGTCGTATTGCCGTGATTAAACATGGGAACACCACGATCAATCGCACTCATGATCAACGCGCTTGCCTGCGCCCGGCTCATGAGTTGCTGTGGCAGGATCACCCGGTCGATGACGTGAATGATGCCGTTCGAAGCGTCGATATCGGTAGTCAGGATCCGTGCTCCGTTCACGGTAAAACCCGATTCGGCGGCACTGAAACTCACTTGCTGACCTGCCAGTGTGTCCAGGCTTGCGCCGTCGGCAAGCGCCTTCGAGCCGACCCGGCCTGCTACCACATGCAGCTTGAGAATCTCAGCGAGCTGCGCTTTATTCTCTGGCTCTAAAAGCTTCGCGATCGTGCCAGCGGGCAGGGCACCGAACGCATCATCAGTCGGCGCAAACACCGTCAGCGGTCCGTCTCCGGTTAACGCATCGGCAAGACCGGCAGCACTGGCCGCCGCAATCAGTGTTTCAAACTGGCCCGCTGCAGCGGCGGTTTCGACGATGTTTGCTTTGCCGTGTCCTGCCATGGCGGCAACCGAGCCACACAGTGTGAAAGTCGCGAACACCAGCGATCTGATGATTGATCTCATAAGGTTAATCCCTCTACGTTGCTTAGCGGCAATCTCGCAAGTCGCCCTGTATGGGCGCTTGTTTCGGGTATTCGTCCACAGCCTTCAGGTAGATGCAGTCAAAGCGCAGAAAACTCGCAATCGATCAATGAAGGCAAAAACTGCGCACCGCGATACATTGGTTCGTTATGATGGGCGCACTGCGACCGGAGAGTTTGAAGTGTCAGAACCAATTTCTACCTTCTTCAGCGCCTGGGAGTCCCAATCGGCTGATGCGCGTCTTGAGCTGATCGCGAGCGCCGTCAGCGAATCCGTTAAATACGACGACCCGCGTACCGCCCGAACACTGATCGGTATCGACAGTCTCAATGACTATGTCGGCCTGTTCTCGCAAAACGCCCCCGGCTGGTCAGCAACTGTTGTTCACTGCGATACGATCGCAGGTGTTACCAGAGTCACTGTCGCTTTTGGCGGCAAAGGACCGGATGGTCAGGAGATGATTCAGCACGGCCAGTACTTTGTTGAAATGGAAGGCGAATTGATCGCCAGAATGGTGGGTTTTGTCGGCAACGGGCTGCCGGAGACATAAACGTGCGCAATGCCTCTCTTGTTGCTAGTGGTCACTGCGTCCGTTATCGCGACCATCACCGTCAAGAAGCCCCCCTGGGAGCTTTGCCACATTCCGGTTGCTCAAGCGCAGCTATTTTTTGCCGGCCGTGCGTCGTCGCAATAGCTACGATACTCACACTGTTCACGTGTGCACTAGCCGGCGCAAACCCCAATGAGGAGGAGGGTCAGCACGTCATGCGCGTCCACTATATCGAGATTGTTTCCAAAGCCGCTGACGAGCAGATTACTCTGCTTGAGAAAGCGCATGGGGTCGAGTTTGGAGAGCCCGAGGCGGATCTTGGGCAGGCACGTGTTGCGAAACTGGACAGCGGGACATTGTTGGGAGTGCGCTTGCCCCTCGCCGAACACGAGCAGCCTGTGACTCGCACGTACTACGAGGTAGCCGACATCGCGGCGGCGGTTTCCGCGGCGGAAGCCGCCGGTGGTCTGATCGCCTACCCGCCAACGCAACAAGGCGATTCGGGCACCTGGGCGATTTACTTTCTCGGCGAAGCGCAAATCGGTTTATGGCAACGTTAGCGGCCTGTCCATCTATGACCCCACTATTAGCCCAACTCGAGAACCTACGTCATGAACGAGGCAAATAGGGTGACAGTACCGACCGGTTCCCTACCGCTCTTCCCCGCAGCTGGAGCACTCTGAACATGGACCTCTTTCACGAAGATCAAGCCGCCTGGCTCAATCAGGTACGCGAACCCGTGATCGATGCGGAGCGGGAAATCATCGACCCGCACCATCATCTGTGGCCCGATATGCGCGGCGATATCTACAACATCGAAGACTTCGCCGCCGACACCCATAGCGGTCACAACGTGATCGGCACCGTGTTTATGGAATGTGGTACCTGCTACCGCAACGACGGACCAGAAGCGGAAAAACCTCTCGGAGAGACTTCCTACGCGCTGGAGCAAGCCACGCGCGCACTGGAGATTGAGCGTAGTGCTCCCATTTTGGGAATGGTTGGGCACGTTGATTTGCGCAGTAGGGACGAGCTCGATGGGCTGCTGGATAAACACATTGAACTGGCAGGTGATTTCTTCAAAGGTATACGTCATGCCGGATCGAGCGCGCGCGATGCGGATCGGGAGAGCCTTTTGATTCCAGGGCCTGCGCCCGCCGATCTCTACCGACAACCCGATTTTATAAGCTCCGTGCGAAGACTGGGTGAGCGCGGTTTGAGTTACGACACCTGGCACTATCATTACCAGAACGAAGACTTTCGTCTTCTCGCCCTGGCTTGCCCGGATACCCAGTTGGTGCTCGACCACTTTGGCACACCGCTTGGCGTTGGTGTGTATGCACAGCAGCGAGAGGCGATCTTCGAGCAGTGGTGTCGGGACATTGAGCATCTGAGCGAATGCGAGAATGTGGCATTAAAGCTTGGCGGCCTGGC
The DNA here is from genome assembly GCA_039025875.1 of Pseudomonadota bacterium. Lineage (GTDB taxonomy): Bacteria > Pseudomonadota > Gammaproteobacteria > Pseudomonadales > Halieaceae > Congregibacter. Next base: position 4,972 of record JBCCNK010000075.1, on the reverse strand, counting down.
GATGCCTGACAATGGGTTCGAATGGCATCAGCGGGATTTGCCCCCCTCGTCGGATGAGTTCATCGAACAGCAAGGCGCTTACTATCGTCACGCTATCGAGTGTTTCGGGACCGAGCGCTGTATGTTCGAAAGCAACTTCCCGGTAGATAGGATGTCCGTGTCGTACCTCGTGCTTATGAACGCGTTCAAGAAGATCGCTGCTGATTTTTCAGAAGACGAACAGGACGCGATGTTCGCCTCGAATGCCCGCCGAATTTATCGCCTTGGCTAGTGTCCCGTCCCATCTGATACCGCTCAGCGTCCGGTTAACTCAGCAGCGCTCAGCTGGGTGCCCGAGCCGGAGTTATCACGATTGTTCCCGTATCTTTCTTCAGCCGCCGGCGAAATGAGGGGATCAACGCGGGCACTTTGCGCATGTACTGGCGATACTCTGGATGCGCCTTGGCGAGGTCTTGTTCTTCTAACTTCATGCCAAGGACAGTGTAGATACTGGTGACTACCGCGAATACCAGATGTGTGACCGTCATCGTCGGGGTAAACCAGAAAATGCCAAGCCAGCCCACATAAATGGGGTGCCTCACGATGCGGTATAGCGCCGGGGTAACGAATCCCAGAGCTTGGGTCTCTCGATTGCGCAGCTCATCCCATACCTGTCGCAGACCGAACAGGTCGAAATGATTGATCAAGAACGTCGCGTACAGCAGCAGAGCCCAGCTTCCCAGATAAAGGCTGAGTAAGATCGTGTATCCAATGCCGGATTCAACCTGCCAGACCATGCCCCCCAGAGGCTGCCAGAACACCATAATGGCAATAAGTGCCAGGGTGGACATCAGCACGTAAGTGCTGCGCTCTGCCGCCGCGGGAATGAAGCGGGTCAGCCAACTTTTAAACGCCGGTCGGGCCATGCCACTGTGCTGAATCGCGAACAGAGCGAGCAGTCCCAGATCGATGGCCAGGGCCTGAACCCAGGGCAACGTCGCGGGCGAATCCATGCTCTTGGGCACCCATATGTTGCCGATAAAGCCGATCGAATAAAGAAATGCTGCGAAGAAGATCAGATAGCTGGCGATGCCGTAGCTAAACACTAGAAAACGTCTCATGACTACTCCCATAAGTATATGAATTTGCGAGCCTTTTGGGCTTGCAGGGGAGTGTCTTAGATCTCCGGAGAGAAAGCTTGACCAACCTCTGACAGTTCTCTGACATCGGCCTGACAAGAGGGTAGTTGGGTTTCAGTTGTGCAACTTATGGTCGCGTTCGTGGTGGCAGGCCGACACGATCAGCGAAAGGGGCAAAACGCTCGTCTGCATACAGAGGCTCAAGGAAGGGGCTGCTGTAAAGCTCCGCAAGACCCGGATCGCCGGCGCTGAGCGCAGAGTTTAGCCAGCAAAAGCTCTCTTCTATGTCGCCAAACTGGGCGAAAGACTCCGCTATCTGAAACGCGGCTTCGTTATCGGTATCAATCAGTTCCTGAAGGATTTTTTCGGCCTGCTCACTTCGGCCAAGGTGGTGGAGTGCAATCGCGCTGATATTGAGGCGAAGGTAGGCGAGTTCTTCCTGTGCTATCCACTCTAGCGCCTCACGCGGTTTGCCCGCCGCAAGATGCCAATGTGCTTCGAGCCAGGGTAGCTCCACCCGATCTCGCTCAAGTGCACGAATGGTGTCGATTGCGTCTCTAGCCTCCTTGAGCTGGCCATCGCGCATCATGCGCAGAGCCAGAGTATTTAAGGTGTTTGCGGATCTGGGGTTCAGATCTGCCGCGAGCCAAGCCTGCGCGGCAGCCTGCGGGTGCTCGCCAGTCTTGGCCAGAAAACGGCTGAATCGGGATCGAATTTCGCTAGACCCGGGCTGTAGTGCCAGCGCGCGCTCAAATGACTCGCGAGCCGCGGCAAAGTTCCACAGGTGCCGATACTGAACGACGGCCAAAACTGAAAAAGCGCCGCCGTACTCAGGGTCGATACGCGTCGCCCGATTCAATAAAGCGATTGCTTCCGTAAGTGTTGAAGAGCGCTCCCGCTCTCCCAAAACCGCCTGAACTTGCAGCACATCAGCCAGTCCCACCAGCGCGGTTGGGTAGTTCGGAGCCGTCTCGATGGCATCTCGGAACAGTTTTTCGGCTTCATCGAGAAAGGCCTTGCTCCCGTTACGCCGCGCCTGTCGGGCACGAAGCACAATCCGGTAGGCACGACTCGTCGCCACGTCCTCGACTTCTGCGCGGTCTGCGCTCAGTGAATAGCTTTGCCCCAGTTTGCTTGCGAGCTCACTGGCCACGGCTCGCGAGATTTCGTCCTGCACGGCAAATACATCATCCAGGAGTCGAGTGTACTGCTGCGACCAAAGCTGAGATCCGTCACCTGCGGTGATTAGGCTAGCGCTGACGCGAAGCTCCTCGTCTTGAATCTGCACTGAGCCAATCAGCAAATGTGCCACCTTTAAGTCCCGGGCTATCTCGCTTCGGTCGCGTCGCTCGCGGGCCGCAGCGTACGCTGAGGTGCGAGCGATGATCCGTAGCCCGTCCAGCTGGGTCAGATTGTTGATGATGGACTCTGTAACACCGTCGGCGAGATAGGAGAACGACGGCTCGGAGGTAAGGCTCTCAAACGGCAGCACGGCCAATGAACCACTGGGTGAGACGGTCGGTAGGATCTTGCGCTGTGCTGTTCCTTGTTCTCTTACGGCCGGCAACAGCGCAAGTACCGTGACGAGGACCAAAATCAGCAAGACTAAGGCCGGCCACGCGCGTCGCCGCGCTTTCGGTCCTGGTGGGGCTGGTTGCTTCTTGACCAGCGAAGGGTCAGCAGGGTTAAGCGGGTGAGCGAACTGGAAACCACGTCGGGGCAGGGTGCGAATGACACCTTCCTCGAACCCATGCTCTCGGAACAGATCACGGGCGCGTTTTACCGTCTGGCTGAGAGTGGCCTCCGAAACAACCACATCGGGCCAGACCTCATCAAACAGCTCGTCCTTACTCACCACTCGGTCGCGATGGCGCAGGAGATACGCAATCAGGTCGAATACCTTGGGCTGGACATCGATAGCCTGATTCCGGATCCACAATTGCCGGACTCGAAGATCGAAGACCGCATCCCCGAAGGCGTAGGATTGAGACAACTCGTTTGCCACGAACCTAAACCAATTCCGAGACCCGTCGTCTCAGCTCAGAGCTTATGCTTTGAAGCATTGACTCGATTCGCAGCCGGGAGATTGAGTCTGAAAAACAGTATCTCTTCAAGCTCTGTGCTCACCGCCAGAAACTCTCCACTGGGCGTGAATGCAACGCCTTTGGCGCCCTCACCAAGGCGAAAGACATCGATAGAGTCGAAGGTTTTTAACTCTCGGGTTTGCTCATTCCAGCGAAGCAACAACGTGACATCCCGCGAGTTTGTGACAGCAACGATGGGATGGTGGGGGTGGCTTGCGATGTGATGCAGGTGCGCATCTCCAAGATCCAAGGAGCCAAGCAGATCTCCACTGATCGAACGCGGTGCTTTGTCGGTACTGTCCCAAACCGAAACGGCTGATCTGCCCTTATCGCCCTGGTATCCCCAACCGGTGAAGCGTTTGTGCGTCACCAGCATACGGTCACCACCCGCAAAGAAACAAACGCCGTGCGGCGCAGCGAGTCCGATTTCGTTGAGGGCTCCCACATCGATGTGAGAACGAAAAACAGGATCTTGATCTTGCGGAGGGTTGCTGCAGGTAAAGAATGCTAAACCCTTGAACTTGCGATTCGCCACCACACACCAGGCGCCGCCGGGGTGCACAGCGATGTCTGCGGGATTATCAAGACCAAACTCGCCACCCGTCAGGGTTCGTACTAGATCTGTGCCACGCTCGGCACCGTCGCCCTGATCGAGTTGAATAACGCTCAATGCTTGACCGTGCTCACCCACGCTCAGTAGGAGAGCATCATCCTGCATGAACGCTGCGCCGTGCGCGTAATTTAGCGCTAATTGGTCATGCACAGTCTCGCGGACAGAAATCGTAGGTGACGAGTCAACTCCGTACTGAAATTCGAGAATACCCACGCTTGCATTGGCCGAATTGCTGACCGCCAGCAATTTGCCATCGCGCGAAAACCGCAGTGATTCAGGTCGGCTGAGAAACCTTGGATCTGTAAAGTAGTAGTCGGGGACTGTGCAGCCAAACAGACGAGCCCAGAACCTGGGGTACGGAAGCAGGAAGCGCAATCCACGGCTGGCAGCTCGCCCGAGTCTTGCAACTACCCGCGGAAACTTCGACGTGAACCCTGATACAGAGTTCTCGACCAGAGAGTACCCTTTATTCATCAGTGACCTGCACTCAGTACTGGTTTCTCTTCAGCGGGTATCGCGCTTACGCAGCTAGCAGGTAGCCAGGCGAGTGACCCAACTTGCAACCGCTATGAAACCATAAGTGCACCATCTAAGTCCGTATCAGACATTGAGAGTCCGTGTAGACGTAGAGTGTCTGTACACAGATAGAGAGTCCGCCTAGGCGTAGAGAGCCTGCGTGAGCAATGAGAGCGCGCATAGAAGGTGAGCATAGAAGGTGAGCCTAGAGGCCGAGAGCGTGCAGCCATGTTGGGAGATCTGCGGATGCGCCTAGGTCCGACGAACAGCTCACAGCTTCAATCATCCGAGTCCGACGTTGTGCTTCTCGGAGTGAGTTCCGCGCTACCGTAAGCTTGCGCCAAACGGCCGGTCTTGATCCAGTCAGCCAACAACTCGTGATATCCCTGCGCATACCCGAGCACTTGACGCTCGCCATCGTCATCTTCGATGAAGCGCACAATGCCATGATCGGTCTCCGGAAAGAATGCGACATCAATCGGGAGCCCTTCATCCTGGAGCTCAGTGAGAATTCGACGCGTTTGGGTTGATGGCGCCGAGCGGTCTTGGCCTGCGAGAACCCAAAGCATGGAGGCGTTAAGAGACTCAAGTACTGGCACTGGTTCGTATTCCCAGCTTGTACCGCGGTCTAGGAAGAAGTA
>JBCCNK010000074.1:0-13352 GCA_039025875.1 Pseudomonadota bacterium | reverse complement strand
TCTAAGTCAAGTTCAGTGACTTGGGCGGATGCCGCTTTAGGCGTTTACTGAAGCAAATGCGAACACAGTCAGGTCAAACGCCTGACACGTGGTCGATCCAGCAAAAGAATGCTCAGAGATTGCTCAAGCGTGTGATAGCGGTCGTGATCGTTAGCCTGCGAATCGCCCGAATGCAGACGATCGTTTCAGCCCTTTGTTTATACCAACCTATCCCAACTATCCCAGCTATCCCTGCTATCCCTGCTATCGCAGCAAAGCTCACGTCATCGATCGGACACGAGCATGAAGACGTTGACTGCATTCTGCCAGCCTATGCGCCCAGCTAAAAATTACCGAGCTTTCTCTTCCTAATCTTCCTAATCTTCCCAATCTTCCCAATCTTCCCAATCTTCCTAACTCGCTGAACGCGCGACGTTCTCAGGATGCTGCGCGACAAGTCGCTCCCAATCGCGCCTAGCAAGTCGGACATGGAGCTGAGCGGTCCCATTTTCAAGGAACCGTTCATTTTCGACCGCGCCAAGCTCGTATAATTCAGCCCGCAATTTTGCCTGTGACGGCTGAAGGTCGATCTGGTCAGCGTACACATCGCCGCTTAGGCGCTCGGCAACCGCCCGCTGGAGCAGTTCCAGCCCGGTGGATTGGGCGGCGCTGATCCAGACTCGACGTATCTGGTTCGCATCGTCTCTGTCTAGACGCGACTCGAGTTCAAGCAGATCAATTTTATTGTAGACCTGTAGTACTGGAATCGAATCGGCACCTATCTCTGCGAGCACCTCACACACATCGGCACAGTGCGTGTCACGGTCTTGATCAGAAGCATCAATGACATGCAGTAACAGATCCGCATCTCGCGTCTCCTCCAATGTCGCCTTGAAAGCCTCAATCAGTCCATGCGGTAGGCTGGAAATAAAGCCCACAGTATCGGCCAATACGACCGTCCCAAGATTCGGCACCGAAATGCGCCTGAGTGTGGGATCGAGCGTGGCAAACAGCTTGTCTGCCGCGTACACATTGGCATCCGTCAGCGCATTAAAGAGGGTCGACTTTCCCGCATTTGTGTATCCCACTAAAGCGACCGTCGGTGTTTCGGTGCGGTTACGTGAACGCCTACCCTGCGTGCGTTGACGACGAACCTTATCAAGCCTTCCGCGGATCGCGCGAACTCTTGCTCTCAGTAGGCGACGATCGGTCTCTAGTTGAGTCTCACCGGGGCCACGAAGACCGATCCCACCCTTCTGGCGCTCCAGATGAGTCCACCCTCGTACCAGCCGCGTGCTCATATGCTCAAGTTGCGCCAACTCGACCTGAAGTTTGCCTTCGTGTGTACGGGCGCGCTGAGCAAATATGTCAAGAATCAGTCCGGTTCGGTCGAGAACACGGCACTTGAGGTCGCGCTCGAGATTGCGCTCCTGAGTTGGGCTCAGCGTATGGTTAAACAGAACGAGACTGGCATCATAAAGAGACAGTGCTTCTGCGATTTGCTCGACTTTACCGGCCCCCACAAAAAGTCGAGCGCTGGGTGCGGCCCGCCTTCCACCGATCCAGGCGACCGGCAGCGCTCCCGCGGAGCGAACCAATTCTTCGAATTCCGCCATATCCATCGGGGCTGATTGGGAAGGGCCCCGCGATGTGCCGGAACTCGAATGGACGCCACCGCGTCGATCACTGTCCAGCTCAAGACTTACCAGAACGACCCGCTCGGCATCGCTGTCCGATTCTCGTGAGAGCAGACCGCTGGTAGCGACAGTTTCGCCGGGTCGATCAAACAGCACAGAAAACCTCGTTTTATCTTGCCACGTGGCCGAGAGTGTATCGACCTGTCAGACGCAGCGAGGTCGCCAAACATCTGCCTGACGACCGTCCGCTATATATCCTACGCCTTTCTCGACCTAAACCCTCGCCCTAAACCATTTTCCGAATCGTTTTTTATGGCCGCATCATCGACCAACGATCCCACCCTCTAGCAGCCCGTATTCCACGCGGTCCAACTGATAATCGCCGATGGATCTCGACTGCGTGTCGCCCTGATTGGGCAACCGCAGGAACGGGCGATAAGGCGCATCGGGGGGGCGCTACTTCGCAGACCTCTTATCGAAGTTTCACACAAGTGTCCAAGGTGGCCCGAACCTAGGGCAGAGCTGCAAGTCTTGAAAGCTAGGTATCCGCTTCATCCGACGGTGGATTTTGCATCGGCATCCTAACCATACGACCGGGAACAACCGTCGATATCGCGTGCTTATAAACCATCTGACTGACGGTGTTCTTAAGAAGCACCACAAACTGATCGAAGGACTCTATCTGCCCCTGAAGTTTGATTCCATTTACCAGATAGATTGAGACGGGAACCCGTTCTTTACGAAGCAGATTCAGATAAGGGTCTTGTAGCGTATGCCCTTTGGACATAGTTTCGCTCCTTATTCGAGTGGCTTCTCGGATGGTTGCGGTCCTCTCTCGGGACTCGCACTTCCGAAAAACCGGGTGGGGCTCAATTCAAGCCAAAAAAAACCGAAGCCCGGCGGGTTTTACGCCACCGAGATGCCTATAAGACTACTACTAATCGCATCTTCTAGATAGCTCGCAGATAGCCCTGCGCGATTTCGACTGGCGAATGGCCGCTGTCACAAACCTGCAAGGCCTCCCGTGGCCCATGTTGTACGACCAGGCCATCAGAGTCGGTCAGAATCCAAATCAAGCCTGGCCACTTGCGAAGCCATGTAAGTTGGCGCTTGGCGAGTTGGCGCGTGGCCGCAAGGGCGCGCTGACGAGCCTCATTCAAGTCGTAGTCACCTAGGAGGTGCCGCGCAAGCTGGCGATACCCTACCGCCCGAAGTGATGGTAGTTCCAGGTGCATACCCGGCATAGCCAGCAAACTTCTTACCTCTTCAAGAAAACCGCGCGTAAGCATGTCGTCCAGACGGCGCTCTATTCGATAATGCAGCACCGCCCGGTTTGCCGATGACAAGGCGAAGCATGGTATCGGTTCGGCAGCGAGCCTTCTCGCACCTGCGTCTTTTCCGCCGTGCAGTTCTGCCAAACGCTTGCCTGTCAGAATATTGAGTTCGAGGGCACGTAGCAGGCGATGCGAGTGATTTGGATGAATCCTTTTGGCGGTCTCCGGATCACGCCTCGCCAAGTCCGCGTGAATGGCTGGCCAACCTTCACGCCGCGCTGTGTTTGTCAACGCCTTTCTAAGCTCTTGATCGGCTCCGGGAAGAGGATCTAAGCCATGTAAGAGTGCTTTGAAATACAGCATCGAACCGCCGACGAGTATCGATCTCTTGTTCTTTGCCTTGATTAACTCCATTGCGTTTTGGGCATCGCGAACGAAAGATGCCGCCGAGTAGACTTCGCGAGGATCGCAGATATCAATCAGGTGATGTGGATAAGAGGGCTTCGCACTGCCCACATCCAAACCTTTGTAGACCAGCGCCGAATCAACGCTGATTAGTTCGCCGTCAAGATGAGCAGCCAGCGCGGTCGCAAGCTCGGTTTTACCAGCAGCCGTAGGGCCCATAATGCAGACAGGATTGGCCGCAGCATTCACCTCGTTTCTGCTCCAGCATCAGATCGAGCCTTGCGCGTCCCAGCGCTATCGGCCACGACTGAATAGTCGATCCAGATCGCCCATCGTGAGACGCGCCCAGGTCGGACGGCCATGATTACACTGCCCGGAACGTTCTGTAGCCTCCATGGATCGCAACAACGCATTCATCTCAGTCTGCGTGAGTTTGCGGTTAGCACGCACCGATCCGTGACAAGCCATGGTGGAAAGAATGTCGTTTTCGTGCTGCTTGATTCGATCGGATGTTCCGTGCTGCAGTAGGTCCGCCAATACATCGCGCACCAGTTGTTCAACGTTGGCTCCCTGCAGCGAAACCGGAATCTCACGAACGACTATCTGCTCTTCGGCGCTTACGTTGATTTGAAGCCCGAGAGTATTGAAAAGCTCAGAAAACCGCTCCGTCAGATCACACTCCCGCTGGCTTACCGCAAAACTCAGCGGTACGAGTAGTGGCTGCCGGGGAATCCCGTCACTGTCACGCGCTTCCTTGAGCCGCTCGTAAACAATTCGCTCGTGAGCTGCATGCATATCAACCAGGATCAGGCCATCTGCGTTTTCGGCCAATATGTAGACTCCCCTTAGTTGCGCGAGAGCGAAGCCCAGCGGAGGTATAACAGCATCCTCCGCATCCGGATCTGAGGTGGCCTGAAGGCCTGCACCCTCGGCCACTGAGTGGCTCGACTTGAGATGCGGAGAGTACAGGCGCCGATACGTCGCAAGCTGAGCTGCTGACTCCGAGAGATTCGCGCCCGCCACGCTCATTGCCTCTGCCTGAGCAATCGTCAGAGGTGCTTCGCCCTCAGACAAGGCAACGCCGGTAGCGATACCGCCATTGGAAAAGACGCTCCGAGGATTGTGCAGCTCGCCAGTAAGCAGATCCAGACGTCCCGCCGGAGCGGAAGCTGGAGATGCACTGGTTGCACTGGCACCAGTACCAGCTGCTATTGCATCCGGGCGTAGATCGGCGACTACTTGATGTAGCGTGCTGTAAACGAAACTGTGCACCGCCCGTCCATCGCGAAACCGTACCTCGTGCTTAGTGGGGTGAACATTGACATCGACACTGACTGGATCCAGCTCCAAAAAGAGCACAAAAGCCGGGTGCCTCCCGTGATAGAGCACGTCACTGAAGGCCTGGCGAACCGCGTGTACAACAAGTTTGTCCCGGATGTAGCGACCATTGACGAAAAAGTGCTGCAGGTCTGCCTGGCTGCGGGAAAACGTTGGCTGGGCAACCCAGCCAACCAGCTTGATGTCGCCCGCTACCCGCTCGACTTCGATGGTGTTTTCGACAAACGCCGGGCCACAGAGTGATGCTACGCGTCGAAGGCGCTCCTGCTCGCTCAGCGCGGGTCTCAAATCCAGCAACTGTCTACCGTTGTGAGTAAGCGACACGCCCAAGCCGAACTGCGCGAGAGCTATGCGTTTCACAACGTCGTCGATATGGTTGAACTCGGTACGTTCCGTGCGCAGGAACTTCCGCCGAGCGGGCGTATTAAAAAAAAGATCGCGGACTTCGACCGTAGTACCTCGGGGGTGCGGCGCCGGCTTTTGCTCAACCTGCATGTCACGGCCAGAACAGCTTGCGACAAACCCCCGGCTCGACTCGGATTCCGTGTTGCTATGCAGGGTCAAGCGAGACACCGAGCCGATACTGGCTAGCGCTTCTCCGCGAAACCCAAGGCTCCTGACCTGCTCCAGGTCGTCGAGCGACCCTATTTTACTGGTTGCGTGCCGATCGAGAGCGAGAGGTAAATCCTGCTCCGCGATTCCCTGCCCGTCATCGCGAACACGGATTAACTTTGTACCTGCGGCTTGAATGTCAACGCTTACACGGGAGGCTTGCGCATCGACGCTGTTTTCAAGGAGTTCCTTGACCACAGAAGAAGGCCGCTCCACCACCTCGCCAGCTGCGATTTGATTTGCGAGACGTGACGACAGTTTCCTTATCCGGGCCATCGACATCTCCCACGGACGCTGAGGCCTAAGCGCAAGTCACAGCGATCAGTAAACGAAATCTCGCGTACAGACTGGCGAAGGGTCTCAGCTGTTTGGGATGCGGATCTTTTGGCCAACAAGAATTCGGTTCCCTGGCAGTTCGTTGTGCTGGCGGAGCAGTGCGACAGAGGTACCAAAGCGTAGTGCTATTTCCGAAAGTGTATCACCGCGAACGATCGTGTATTGGCGAGTACCACGGTCCCGCTCATAGGCGAGTAGCGAGCCGGGCGGCGGATGGTCCCGAAACCAGTTCACGATTCCGCGATACACGGCCTCAGCTATGCGCCTTCGATACGCGGGATCGGCGAGCTTTCGCGCCTCACCCGGGTTTGAAATAAAACCAGTCTCTACAAGAATCGATGGCACGTCTGGCGACTTGAGTACGATGAACCCCGCTTGTTCGACTTGCTTTTTGTGCAGCCGAGCCATCGAGCCAACTTCCCTCAGAACGCTGGTACCAACGTTAAGACTGCGGTCGAGCGTGGCCGTCATTGACAGGTCGGCCAGCGTTCGAGCCAGCGCATCTTCTTTGTCGCCCAAGCGCACACCGCCGACCAAATCTGACTCGTTTTCGCGCTTTGCCAGGTAGCTTGCCGTCGTACTGGTAGCGCCACGGGTACTAAGCGCATAGACGGAGGCACCGCGCGCCCGCTGATCCGTGAAAGCATCTGCGTGTATCGACACAAACATGTCGGCTTTCCGCTGCCTAGCCAGATCCCTACGTCCCGAGAGGCTGACGTAATAGTCGCTGTTCCGTATCAATGTGGGTTCGAATCCCCTATCGCGCTCAAAGAGCGTATTGAGCTCCTGGGCTATTGCAAGCACCACCGCTTTTTCCTGGAGGCCACCGGGACCGATTGCGCCTGGATCTTCCCCCCCGTGCCCTGCGTCGATCGCAATCACAATGGGGCGGCGCTCCTGACTTTCTACGGATTTGGTAACGCGCGGCTTTGCGTTCGTCGGCGTGCTGTCAAAAAGATCGATGACCAGACGATCAGCGAGTTCGCTCGTCGCCTTCAATGCAAAGCTCCTCGGCTTCACCGCGTCGCTCAGATCAAGGACCAGGCGAAGATCACTGTCATTGCGAACACCGCTCCGTATGCGCTTTATCGGTGTCTTGGCGAGCGACAAATCCGTTGTGGATGCCTTCAGCTGCGAGTTTTTTACGTCGATGACGACGCGAGACGGATCCTTCAGCTCAATCAATCGATGTTCCGCAGGACCGGACATATCGAGCACCAGGCGAGTGTGATCAGGTGCACGCCAGATACGTAAGTCACGGACTTCAGCGCCGCTGGCCCCTGCAGCCGACAACACGAGCAAACCTATCGTGGAGATCTGTAGAGCGACTTGGTACATCGACCCGGGGAGACTAACGTGACGCTTCCTAAACGGAGCGCAGAAGGATCCCGGCAACAACGTACCAAATACGCTAACCGAGCGAGCGCCCACGCTGGGCCTCAGTCTGACCAGACAATGCGCTGAACCTAAGTATGAGTTTGGCGAGAGCGTGGCGTCCCCGTTCGGTGTTCGCATGTATTTGCAGAATGCGCTCGCTAAGGAACCCATCACCGAGACCACCCACAGAGTCGATAGATATTGCGACATCGGGCTCGGGCAGCAGCGGTGCCCCCCGCTCAGCCCACTCCACCACCACGATCGAGGCGTCATCCAGATAGTCTCGCAGCCCCATGTACTCAATCTCTTCCGGCGTAGATAGCCGATACAGATCGAAATGATACACGGGAGTTGAAAGACCCAGGTAGGGTTCTACAAGAGTATAGGTCGGACTCTTCACAATCCCCTCGTGGCCAAGACCGCGCAAAACACCCCGGGCCAGTACCGTCTTCCCCGCGCCGAGCCTACCCGAAAGGAATATATAAAGACCGTCGGAAATCGAACCGGCGAGCGCACCTCCTAGTGCGAGCATCTCCCCCTCGTTTTTGATTCGAACCATCTGGGCGTTCATGGAAGAAGCGCGCCCAAGTGCTCGACAACATCCGATGCGAGCAGGGACCTCTGTCCTAAACGATGTGCCGCTCGATCTGCAGCGGTTGAGTGCAAGGCCACAGCTAGCTGTGCACCCTCGAACGCGCCTTCAACCTGCGCAAGTATCCCTCCTGCGATGCCACTGAGAACATCGCCCATACCGCCACTCGCCATACCAGGATTGCCCGCCGTACACAGGCTGAGCGAGTCACCGTCACTGACAAGACTCCCATTCCCTTTGAGGACAGCGACAACTCCGGGTCTTCTAGCCAGCATTCGTGCTGCGCCGAATCTATCGGCTTGCACGAACGCAGTGTTCTCGCCAAGCAGGCGCGCGGCCTCGGCGGGATGAGGCGTCACCACAATCGGTGCGCCGGGCGATGGCTCGAGTCGGAGGCGATGGCGGGCAATAAGATTTAGGGCATCGGCATCCAACACCTTGGTCTTTCCACACCCGAGCACCAGCTGAAGTAACTGTTCTCCCCAGGCCCCCTGCCCTAGTCCCGGCCCCAGAACGATCACGTCGGCCCAGTCAAGCCAGGTTTCCAAGTCATTGCGATGCTCAACCGAAACAGCCATACATTCCGGTCGACGCGTAAGCAGAGCGGTCAGGTGTTCCGACCGCGTTGCTACGCGGACAAGCCCCGCTCCTGTTCTCAAGGCCGCTTCCGCCGCAAGGATGGCAGCACCGCCCATGCCATGATCACCGCCAACAACAAGGCACTTGCCATAGTGACCTTTGTGCGAAACGGGTGATCGTGCTGGTAGCACAGCCGTCAGCGAGTCAAGGCTGCAGTGCATGCAGGCGTCAGGGGCCGCCTGAAATGCATCAGCGGGCACATCCAGATCATCGACAAGGAGATCACCGGTAAAGGCGGCTGCGGCCGCCGTGTAGAGCCCCCGTTTGGCGGTGATGAACGATAGCGTGACGTCCGCATTTATCGCCGAGCCCGAAACGTGACCGGTGTCGCTGGCGACTCCTGTCGGCACGTCAAGCGCAATGGTAGGCCGGCCTAGCTTTGTCACTGCGGCTACAGCCTGGGCAAAGTTCTCGCGCAGTGCGCCCTGCACGCCCGTGCCCAACATGGCATCCACGACCACTCCGGCGTCTTGCAGCAGGGCTTCGTCGAACTCAGAGATACACACCGCTGCGGTCATCGCTTTGTCGTAAGCAGCTCGGGCGTCCGGTGTGCGCGGTTTGCCCGCAATCAGAAACACTTGCACTGGTACACCACGATCATGCAGCAGCAGCGCAAGCAGAAAGCCGTCTCCACCGTTGTTTCCAGGCCCGCAGAGAACCTGAACCTTCTCTGGCTCGCCATAGCGAGACAACAACAACGCGAGAGCAGATCGAGCGGCCCGCGCCATGAGAGACGGCCCACCGCAACCGAGTAACGCCATAGCCTTCTTGTCAACGGCACGACTCTCTTCGGCGGTATAAAAGCGGTCCGGGCGGGCCTTGCTCACGTAGGCACAACCTCTGGCAAAATAGTAACCATGGACGCCACCGTAAAATTATTCGATCCCGTGGTAAACACCCAGCGCAAAACCGGCGATCGGGTCTCGCAAATCATCGCCAGCGATTGTGGTAAACGCGAACATTTCACACAGGGCTACGACCCTAGTGAACTGCGCAGACTCATTCAGGCCTGGGCGCGTGAACTGGGCTTCACCAAGATGGGTGTCAGCGACGTAGACCTGCGAGAGCACGAGTCACATTTAAACAAGTGGTTGGATTCGGGCTACCACGGCGATATGCAGTGGATGGCGGCGCACGGGACCAAACGCTCACGACCTGAGGAGCTGGTACCGGGAACCATCCGCGTGATCAGCGTACGCATGGACTACAAACCGTCGGGAGCAGACCCCGAGCTACAACTGGAACAGCCTGGCAAAGCCTACATCGCTCGCTACACACTGGGCCGGGACTACCACAAGCTTATGCGCAAACGCCTTGCAAAGCTCTCCCGGCGAATCGAGGCCCACGTCTGCGATGGGGAGCGGGCCGAAGGAACACTCGGCAGGGGCAAATACCGCGCATTCGTCGATAGCGCACCTGTGCTCGAGCGAGCTCTGGCGCAGCGAGCCGGTCTCGGCTGGATCGGCAAGAATTCCATGCTGATCAGTAAGGAAGCAGGGTCCTGGTTTTTTCTCGGCGAGATATTCACAAACCTACCGCTCGCCGTAGACGATGCGCATGAGGCTGAGCACTGCGGCACCTGCGTCAAGTGCCTGGATGTATGCCCTACTCGTGCTCTTATTGCCCCCGGGATACTGGACGCAAGGCGCTGTGTTTCGTATCTGACCATTGAGCATAAAGGAAGCATAGACCCTGAACTGAGACCCTTAATGGGCAATCGGATTTTCGGCTGCGATGATTGCCAGTTGTATTGCCCCTGGACTAAGTTCTCACCAACTACCGCCGAGGCCGACTTTCAGCCCCGTCACGGGCTCGACGATCAGCGGTTGGTCGATCTATTTCTTTGGGATGAACTGACCTGGGCGCGAAAGACGGAAGGCTCAGCTCTACGACGAATCGGCTATGAACGCTGGCTCCGTAACCTGGCAGTCGCTCTTGGCAATGCACCGACCGATCCGGATGTTATCGGCGCGCTGCGAGCACGAGCAGACGATTCATCGGAGCTTGTACGGGAACACATTGCTTGGGCTCTGAAACAACATACTGACCCAAGCCGTCACCGAGACAAATCTCAAGTGAGGGACAGGAAGTGTGCCCGGTAGTGTTTCAACTCTTCGATGGAATCGCGAATGTCGGCTAGCGCAAGGTGGGCAGACTGCTTCTTGACCCCGGCAGCGACATCCGGGCGCCATCGTTGGGCGAGAATCTTCAGAGTACTCACGTCGAGATTGCGGTAGTGAAAGTACTTTTCCAGTTCCGGCAGATGGCGCGCCATGAAGCGTCTGTCCTGACAAATGCTGTTACCGCACATGGGTGAACTCTTTTCCGGTACCCAGCTTCTCAGAAAGGTAAGCACTAGCTCGCTCGCCTGCTTTTCATCAACGCTGCTTTGGCGGACTCGTTCCGTGAGCCCGGATGCACCGTGATGGCTCGTATTCCACTCGTCCATGGACTCAAGCACATGATCGGGTTGATGGACCGCAACCACCGGGCCCTCAGCCAGAGACTTGAGATTTTCGTCGGTGACGATGGTGGCTATCTCGATGACTCGATCCCTGTCCGGATCCAACCCGGTCATTTCCATGTCGACCCAAATAAGGTTTCGTTCATCGAGCATTTGATGGTCCTGCTGGCAAAGGGAACATTCGAGGCCTCCACTTTTAAGGCCCTACAGGTGGCGGAGCACGAAATCGATACTCTGTGTATTACCTTTAGAACGATAGCGAACACAGCTGTCTCAGGCGCTATGGTTACAGTCTCCTGCCCAACGTCAAATTGTTATGGTCGAGCTCACACACACGTACTGCACTCTACTTCTAACGCACGCGAGGTCCTCTTGGATGGATTCGAGATGCGTTTACATTCAACAGGTGGGATGAAACCTAACCAATCAATTCCGTTTACGTTGTGAGTAAGCGCCGCCTGAGCAAGCAGCAAATGAGGCGGATAAAGCGACGGCAGTCTGCGCAACTGGTAAGTGCAGGCATGGAAAACCGATCCAGCCGACCGCCGCGGGATTACCAAGAATCGCCAGAGGTGGATGTCGACGCGACACCCAGTCAAGGACGGGTAATCGCACGTTTTCGTGATCAGGCGAACATTAGGGCTTCCGACGGCGGCGTTCTTCGCTGCCATTTGAGGTCTAACCTCGATAGCGTCGTTGTTGGCGATTGGGCTTTGTACCAGGTCACGAAAGACGGAGCTGTCGTTACTGCCGTAGAAGAGCGATCCAACGAGCTGAGCAGACCTGGCAGCGTTGGTGAGCTCAAGGTTCTGGCCGCGAACATCACCCAGGTGCTAATCGTCCTGGCACCAAAACCTAAGCCATACGCCAACATGCTGGATCGGTATCTTGTAGCGACGGAGCTACTAGGCGCCCGGGCAATTGTGGTGCTCAATAAAACCGACATGCCTGAGGCGCGCACAACAGACGTCGATGAACTCCTCGAGCCTTATGAACCGCTTGGATACAGTGTATTGCGCACGAGCGGCACGCAAAACGATGTCGAGGCACTGGCAGTAAAGCTTGAACAGCAAACGAGTATCCTCGTAGGACAGTCCGGAGTAGGAAAAACGACACTGCTCAATGCTCTCGTTGCCAGCGCGGATGAGCGCACCGGCCAGCTGTCGAGAGAACGCGCAAAAGGGCGACACACAACGACGACGGCTCGACTGTTCGAACTCGAAAATGGCGGTTCGCTTATTGACTCGCCCGGAATACGAGAGTTTGGATTGCAGCATCTGTCTCAGAGCGACGTCGAGGCCGGATTCCGAGAATTCAGGAGCGTCATCAAGCCCTGCAGATTCCGAGACTGCACGCACATGAACGAACCTGGCTGCGGTTTTCGTGCAGCGATCGCTCAATCCGCCATCCATCCCAGCCGCGCAGCGAGCTTCCTGCACATACTAGAAAGTACGCGGCGCTGATCGAAACTTCCCCGCAGCACTCTCTTACCCTCTTACCCCTTTTATCCCTCTTACCCCTCTTACCCCTCTTATCCTTCCGACCCTTCCGCCCCCTCTGACCCCTCTCGCACTCTTGTGCGCTTTTTTGCGCTTTTACTGTACTCGTGTGCACTCTCTAAGCTGGTGTCGCTGGCGACATCGCGCATTCATGCGCAGACGCGGTCAGATGGCGATCTGCTGGCCCACCCGAACAGCAGCACCGACCTTACAACCATCGACCCAGCTAACAGCCCCCTCGGGAAACAGCAATATCACGGTAGATCCAAGTAGAAAGCGCCCCATCTCCTGACCTCGATTCAGCTGCACTTTCGGCTCGGGTTCCTTGTGATTCCAGCGGGTAATGCGTCGCGGCGGCGGAGCCACTTGGCCCTGCCACACTGTTTCAATGCCCGCGACAATCATGGCTCCGACGAGAATCACCGCCATCGGACCACGTGGTGTCTCGAAACAACTGATGTGGCGTTCATTTCTGGCAAACAGGTTTTCAACCGACGACGCCGTTGCCTGATTAACTGAAAACAAATCTCCGGGAACATAGCAGCATGAACTTAGTTCACCATCGAGCGGCATGTGCACACGATGGTAGTCCCGGGGTGAAAGGTAAACGGTACAAAACTCGCCCGCGGCAAACAGCGTCGAACTGTCCTCATCGCCGGCTAAAAGGTCACTTAGAGTGTAGGTACGACCCTTGGCCTGCATAAGTCGACCGTTGTCGATTCGGCCAAACTCGCTGACAACTCCATCAGCAGGGCAGGCGATTCCGCTGTCACATAGAGGGCGCACGCCCTGCTTCAGCGGTCGGGTAAAGAACTGATTGAACGACTCGTACGCTTCTGGAAATGGCTCCTCTGCCTCACTGAAATCGACCCCGTAGCGCTTTGCAAAAGCCCTTACGCACCAGGTGATGAGACCACGTGGCTTACGGGCAGCGGCAAGACGGCCGAGAACTCGCGACATCAGATGTTGCGGCAGCCAATACTGAATTCGTATAAAAAGAGTAGTCATAACGCATCGCTTATCCCGAGCGGGCGCCTCACGCTTCAGGATCGTAAGCTAAGGAGCCTCTTACATGGACACCGCCCGTTTGCCAAGTAACATCAAGTAACGAAAGAGAATCGATTGCAGTCTTACATCCGGCCTGTTGATGGAGTGATTTCTCCTGGCCTCACTGGAATTCGCCGACGGGGCCCTATCTGA
>JBCCNK010000073.1:0-13401 GCA_039025875.1 Pseudomonadota bacterium | reverse complement strand
TCAATGACCGATTCAAACTTCTGGCTATCCTCTGACTCGAGCTCCCAGGCGAGCTCATGCTCCCAAGTGCCGCTCCACTCAATGTCGATAGACGGCGCGGGTTTGGCTTCCGAGTTCATCTCGGAAGAAATCTCTCCCATGGATGGGCCCCAGGACCGGGCAATCCTGCCAGGTGACTCATTGGAGTCCTTACCGAGTGACAAGTCGAGGCGAGCCGCTGACCTACCACTGCCCCGATCCTCGATATCGGGCCGTTCGCCTGGCGTGGCTGGATCTACCAACTTCAGTCCCGCTAGCGAAGAAAGCGATTCCGTCGCCGGCTTGGAGTCGATTGCTAGAGATGTCACATCAAGGACGATCCGGTGCCCGCGCCCGGTGCTTGGGTCAGGTTTGAGCGCGAAAGCGCTCAAAGCGAGGGCTTGAGCGTCACCAGTTGAGGTAGAGGCTACTGTGATCGCTAGAGCGGTGGATGTGCCACTCGATTGTAGAGCAAGCGACCTGACAGCTGAGCGCTCAACAGTTGGTAGTGCGACCGCTTTTCTTACCTTTGCGAACTCGATGGTTAGAGTCCAGCGCCCTGGTGAAGTCGCCGATTCGGTTAACTGGAACCCAGACTGTGCGTCTAGGTCAACTACCAGGCGAGTGAACTCGGGATGGAGGCCCAGCCGTACACTTTGGATCTCAGAAACCGCGAACGCGGCCTCCGCATTCCAGGCCAACAAAGCGCCCAGGGTTGCGCTACGCAGGCCGGCCACATCAGTATCCTCGCTTCAGCGCTCTCGTTGTAAACATGCGTTCATCAATCGTGGTCTGATAGTCCACTTTGGTAATCACAAGCTCGGTGGCGGATCCAGTTAGATGATTGTCCATGCGCACGAAATGTCGTGTCGATCTCCCACCGATGTCGCGAACGTCGTCCACGGTAAGCGTCTTTGATTTCTTTCCTGCGAGATCCCAAAACACACCCTCAGTCACCACCCAAGTCGCCGGATCGACACTAATCAGCGCGCGCGAATACCCAAGCTCGCTAGCCTTAGCATCATCGAGTGGATCAGCGCGCAGCACATAGGCACCATCACCGGTGGCCTCAACCAGGGTGTAGCTGCAATCATTTAGGCTGAGACCGCCATCAAGTTTCATGTCTTCAAAGCTAAATTCGGTGCCCAGAAACTTATCACCACGCTCTGCGGATGGAATCCGACGAACTTTTCTTAGAGCTGGCAGATAGAGCCACTGGTCATCTGTCGAATTTCGAGGTTTATCGAGGGTAAGAACCGCTGTATCTCTAATGCTGCTTGGTGACGTAAAGTAAAGAACCAACCTGCGCTCGTCCCCAAAGTCTCGGCGCAGACTCACGGCTTGGCGTTCTCTTACTTTGCCCCGCTTATCAAGTGCTCTAAAGAGAATCGTGCGCGACAACTGATCGACGGCGAGGTTGTTATTCACTCGACGCACGATCGCCTCCGCGGTAAGCGGGAGGCCGACATTTTCTGCTTGGCCCGTCTGCTCGGTTGAGGTAGTCGCAGAGATCGCAAAGGGGGCGACCTGAGTCAAGCATAGAGAGAAAGCCATTGATAAAACGGTGCTGCGGATGGCGGGCTGGAGACCAATTTTCATAAGGGCCTCACTGCATCACCGGTATTGCCGACTTAACCACTCGTATCACCTTCGCTGCTTAATCCAAGCACCCCGCAATCGTACCCGACGGCTGCGCTATGGGCATGTCATCGGGAGCGACGATGACACAGGCAGTACCGGTGTGATTTACGCCCCTTCACGATCAGTTTTGTATACGTGATGGGCCTGAGATCCATGGAGATCTAGAACAGGTGGTCAGCGTTTAGCCGTCTGCAGCTTCGACCAACGCCATCACTTTAGCGTTGACAGCAACTCCCGTGCGTTTTGCTGGTCGGCGAACGCTGGACCAGACGCGATCTCATCAAGGATGGTCATAGCTTCACCGGGTTGCTCGTCCGCAATCAGGATCTGCGCCCGATGATAGCGAAGACTCGGGTTGCCTGGACTTCCTCGAAGTGCACGGTCGTTATAGCGAAGCGCACGTCGCATCTCACCTCTCTCGTAGTAAACCATAGCGGCAGTGTCGGCAATATCTGGACTGTTCGGCGCGATTTTCTCTGCCCGACTGATGAGTTCGAGCGCTCGCTCCGAATCGCCGTCTTTAAGCAGCCATGCAAGATTGTTCAGAGCGAGTACATTGTCCGGTGACTGCTCCAGAATCGTCTCGTACTCGTTGCGCGCCTGCGCGTCTCGTCCGAGCTCGAGAACGCGGCGAGCAAGCTCATTTCGCAAGATCAGATCCTCAGGGGATTCTCTCACCCAGGTTTCGAGATCAGCGACAGCGCGATCACGACCACCATTGCGCCAGTTAGCGACCGATAGCAGTACCTTATTCACCGTACTCGGCTGCTTCTCCAGAGCAGATGTCAGGAAATCAACCGCCTCTCCATTCTGACGATCTGCTAGCGCTAGTCGACCGCGAAGATTCAGTATTTGCGCGCTCTCCTGCAGTTCGGCCGAGAGTGCCTCTATCTCTTCCTTGGCCGTCGCTCGTTTGTTCTGCGCAACAAGCGCCTGCATCAGCAACACGCTCATCCGAGCGTTACCTGGACTGAGCTCAAGCGCTTCGCGTAACTGCTGTTCGGCCTTCTCCGGACGTCCAGCTGCGAGCTGCACCCGGGCGCTTAACGCAAGGTACCCTGCGTTTTCAGGTTCAAGCTCGATTAGCTTATCGGTGCTTTCAAGCGCGTCAGGAATTCGATTAGTGCCAACATAGGCTCGTGCCAGAGACTCATGAAGCAACGGTTTGTCGCCGTGTAGGCCCTTTATCTGCTCGGTTACATCCAAAGCAGCCTGAAAGTCTCGCTGCCCGATAAAGTGCCGAGCTAGAGCAACGCGCGGACGCAGGTCGCCGGGACTGGCTTGCACAGCGCCTTGCAGTACCGACACCATAGCGTCAATGTTACCCGTGCGCTCCTCCAAAGAAGCGAGCCCAAGAGCTGTATTTACATCCTCCGGGTTCGCCTCAAGGGATCGTTGCAGCGCCGCTTTCGCTCCGTCGGTATCCTGTTGAAGCAAGCGAACTGTCGCCAGACCGTCATTTGCGGTCGAATTCCCCGCCTCGATCTCCAGAGCGCGCTCAAAGTACTCCTGAGCGCTCTGGTTTTTTCCGTCCCGCAGTGCCAAACGACCGGCGAGCGAAAGCGCCATCGGAGACTTAGGATGTTGTTCAAGGAACTGCTCTGATGCTTCGTTGGCCTCGTCCCGCCGATCAGTTTGCGCAAGCGCCACTACTAGACGGGCCCAGTTGTCCTCGACCTCTGGTGACGCCTCGACGGCTTCACGAAACTGCTCGATCGCACGATCAGTTTCGCCCGCGAATAGGTACTGGGCGCCCGCTGCTGACTGGGCCGCGGCAACCTCAGGTGCAAGCGCTGCAATTTGCTCGAAGGTTTGTGCGCTCTCGGCATACTGACCTTGCCCGGACAGCGCCATGGCAAGCAGTCCCAACGCAGGTTTATTCATTTCTTCTTCCTCCAGAACCGTTTTCGCGATTTCTTCGGCGACTTCCGCTTCCCCAGTTTCTAGACGCAGCCGCGCTAGCTCAAGCCTCGCTTGCTTGTTATCTGGGCGAAGTCGTACGAACTTCGAGAGCTGTCGGCTTGCGATCTCGTAGTTTTTCTGCCGTGAATTCGCGATGCCGGACAGAAGAAGGGCATCTGGATCGTCCGGCAGACTTGCCAGGACACTCGAGAGCGTTTCGATAGCCTTCTCGTAGTTGCCGTCCATAAAGTCCAGCCGACCTTCGAGGAGGTTGATCTGCGGCGACTTCGGCAGTGCTCGTTTGAGTTTCGTCAGCTCACCGCGTGCGTCTTCGTTGTTGCCAGCCATGATGCTGGCTTTTACAAAGGACAAACGGTCTCCCATTCGATACGGGTTGATTGCTTTAGCTTTTGCAAACATCTCAGCCGCGCGCTCAGCCCGATCATCACTGGCGGCGTACCGACCGAGCAAACTCCAGGCTTCGCTGGTATCCGGCTGCTCGGCTAAGAGCTGCTCCAACATCGATTCAGCCTCTCCAACTTCTTTGTCGATAGACCCTTTGAAAACAGCCTGGGTGAGTTGGACATAGGTGCTGTCGACAGCTGTGGCCTTTCCCGCAGCCTTTGCATTGTCCAGGCGCTCCAACGCAGTACCGAGCCAAGTACGCGCCTCCTCGAAGTTCCCCAGGGCCGCATGCGAGCGGGCAACGACAGCAGCCAGTGCCGCCGTATTGGATACTAGGACGAAGTCGCCAGTCTGATACGCCTCAAGAAACTTTTGAGCACCCAGAGACTGAAAGCTGACTTTCGCAAGCTCTGATTGTGCACGTGGGTCCACTTCGGCCTCCAGGGACCGCTGGTACTGAAAAGCCGCAGCCTCTGGATTCATTGTCAGTGTGTAAAAGCGTCCGTAAAGATATCGTGCTGCGGCGTTATTAGGCTCTTGCTGCAGCACGGTCTTGATATCGATTTCGGCAGCGGCGAACTCGGTTGGTCCTGCCGCTAGAGATGCGGTCGCCCTTTCTAGTAACTCAGGTACAGTCAGAGGCTTAGCACAGGCTGTCACCCACAGAACGACGCACACCGCCACAACGGCTGCTCTTACTTTCATCAACGAATCCTTGGTCAAAATCCAACTAGTTTTTAGGTTATAAAGTCTTTCTTGGCCACGAAATTGATCACGCCTTGTGACAAAGTTCCGTTCCACTGACGTGGTAGTCACGCGGAAGGCAGCAATACCACCGGTTGGTGCTCGGCTGGTCGAAGAGTCTACAGTGATCGTCGGACGCGTCCATTACGCTTGAGTACACAGTAAATTCAGATAAAAGCAGGGTCTGGCTAGGCTGGCGACTCTCACTTAACACTACCGCACTTCTACTGCGAATCTACTACGGCAAGTCTGGTGAACATTCGTGCTGCCGAGTCCTAGGGAGCTTCTGAACAAGTCCAGGGTGCCTCTGCGAGGCTGACCAGTAGGACACAGCTAGAACTGCGCCGACGTTAAAGCTGCCGAGCTTGAGCCGTAGGTCGAGTACTCGCGCTAACCGCGCCATACATTCGAGTGTGGCCGGGACACCGTCAAAGGTGAATAATATCTGCTCAGTTGATTCCATGAATACTGCCGGGAAGCCCAGACTGGGGCTATGTGGGCGGGCCTGTAAGAGACTGATATTAGCAGTCGGTTGTTTACAGTCGGTCTCCAGTTAGAAGGGTAACGAAAGCAGTAACGAAAGTAGTAACCCAAGGCGTCACAAAAAGCGGGACACGCTTAGGCCGAGCTTCGAATCATGGCGGATTGGTTGAGTAGTGTCCTAGTCCCTTGGGCTATGCACTCGCCTGTTTCAGGCTAGGAAGCGTATGGCCGAAGACCTCGCTAATCATGTCCAGACTGGTACGAATCTCTTCCGGAGCTGCCAGCCTCGCGGCATTGATATCGATAAAGTACGGAGCTCGAGTTCCGTTGAATTCAAAGTCCGATCCGGCCCGCGTCACGTCAACTCCGATCTTTCTCAGTATCGCCGGAAGGAATGGCTCCATGATTGCAAAGCAGTTAGGTCGGCCCTGCATTCGGGCGACTGCGGCAGACGATAGAAACAACGCCACGGCGATTAGGGAGAACGTACGCTTCTCTCTCGCTTCAAAGTCCAAAGCCTCTCGGTGACCGAACCGTGTTTCTCTTTCACCTCGGCGACGCCGAAACTGACTGTCGACACAGAGGCGGGAGATTTCGGCCATAGTATGGCGCTTGCCGTCTAACGAACTGATCAGTTCGCAATTCAGTCCACCCTCGCAGTGATCCTCTAGCGGCATTAATAGACTTGCGCTGGGCTGAACCAGTCGGACGCATCCCGCTGGGGTTTGAGACGATCTATGCGTTACCAAGCAGTGGATGGAGTGCTTATCGAAAGCATCCTGCTCCAGCCCGTCGCGAAACTCGGCCGCATTTTCGTAACCGAACTCTTCGCAATACACACTGTAGCGGACAGCAAAGACCTGTTTTTTGAGCGCTTCAGTAGTAGCCAACGACAAGTCGAAGTAGGCGTAGAAGTCGTCAAAGAGGCTGGTTTTCCTCTGCCGCTCAGTCTGTGTGATCGTATCCATCTTACTCTGCGTGTGTTGCGCTTCTTGAAGCCCGCGGCTAACTAAACCTAACGGCGAAGGTGCGGAATCAAGTCTCGTTCGCGAATTGCACCGCTCTAGTTCGGGCGATCGCATCAAGCAATCCGAAAGTCTCTCTAACCGCGGCTTTGCTCTGATAAAACGGATCAGCGACTTCCATACCGCTCGGATCGAACAGTTCCAGAGACTTTGGCTGAGACACCATGCGCAAAACCTCATCGACGTGTGCCCGTTCCATACACCAGACCACATCAAAGACTGAGAGGTCGAAAGTAGAAACATCTCGTGAGCGCATGCCTCTGAACTTTAAGCCGATCTCTCCCCCAATATCACGCATGCGCACGTCCGGATGTTGTCCAGGGCTTGCGACAGATACGCCCGCTGACTCTACGGATACTAGCGACGACTTCCCCAAGCGCTTTAGATGAAATCGAAAAAGCGCCTCGGCGGCTGGAGAACGACACACATTTGCGGTGCAGACGATCAAAACCCGTCGTCCGGCACCGCTTCGGAACCTTGATTTGAACCAATCGAACATCGGAATCTGCCACCCATGCGTTAGCCTAGTTTGATAATCAGTCGGGAATCGACTCCAACAAGCGGAGCAGGTGAGTAATGGGGATAGCGTAGGAGATACCGGATGGGCGCTCGAGAAGTGACTCTCGACTTTCTTTCACGTAGACGCTGTTCATGACTCCGATAACTTGACCTGATGACTGCAAATATACAGCCGAGCCACTGTTGCCGGGGTAAGCGATGGCGTCGAGTTGATAGATCCAATACGGTTCGCGCAAACGCCGCATCTGCACAGCACTCAACTCTCGGCCCTTATCAACGGGTCGCGCTATCGGTGCTACCGCAGCGACGATTCCCTCGTGTGTGGCCGGATACAGTCCAAGTACAGCGCCTATCGGAAAGCCGGTAAAGGCCACGCGCTCTCCAACTCGTACCAGATCTGCTGCTGCGAGCGCCATGGGCGGCAGCGCCCCATTGTTATAGTGCATAACAGCCAAGTCGTGAGACTCGTCAGATGCGAGCAATGTAGCCTCATGCTGCACTGCCTTTGATCCGGATCCAGAAAAAACGGCCAGATGCTCGCCTCTCTGATCATCAAGGCGCTGGTCGACAACGTGATAGTTCGTGACTATGAGGTTCTGCCGATTGTGAGTTACCGCGAAACCCGAGCCGAACAACCGGCGTGGTGAATTCCCGCCGG
Organism: Pseudomonadota bacterium; assembly: GCA_039025875.1. Lineage (GTDB taxonomy): Bacteria > Pseudomonadota > Gammaproteobacteria > Pseudomonadales > Halieaceae > Congregibacter. The sequence continues at coordinate 6,006 of JBCCNK010000073.1, read as the reverse complement.
TGGGTGCTCTCTTCGGATACGCAGCTCCGACCCCTACTACCGACTTTTGTACCGCCGCCACGACGTCAACAAGGCTATCTGCATAAACCGGCAGCGCCAGAGTGAACAGCAGAGTCAACGAGCCACTTAACGACAAGAGCCTGTGAAGCGAGCTTAACAAGCCAGGTGTAAATCCAAAGTAACAGTCATGGCATTAGAAATCGGATAAGGTCGAGTGGTGGAGAGCGTAGCGGATTGTTGTCACCGCGCCTGCGCCAGGTGTCCATGGTTTTTTGGGACCTAATTCACATTTTGTGGCCGCTTCTGCGCTGCCTGTCACAATTGTGTTTCAAGCGGGATGTAATCTGCTGAGCCTCAGATAGACTTTCCAATCATTGTCAAACGTCAATTTTCGTCGGGTTGCTTTGAGTAGCAGTTCGATCTTTTCACTAGCGGTTCATTCTGGGGGCACAATCAATGGTGGGGCTAGTCGGGACTGCTAGAGTCTTTAACCATCATATCAATCTTGGCTACTACTGGCTTGCCCTGATCGACGCATTCATTTTTGCGTGTGCAAGCGTAGCAGGCGCAGGGCTCTACTTTCTTAACGTGCCCGGTGGCCTGTCAGCCAACGTCAGCAACCTCCCACTTCAGGCGGCAATTTTTGCCCTTGTCACAACTCTTTGCATGTTTTCGATGGGGTTGTACGAGCCCAGACTTCGCGAGGGCGTAAACGGAGTCTTGCTGCGAACCGCCGGAGCCTTCGGGCTGATGACAGTGGCGATGTCTCTTGTCTTCTACATGCTGCCTGAACTCAGACTGTGGCGCGGTAACTTTGCGATGAGCGCAACCATCGCACTCACCGGCGCGTTGACCAATCGGCTTGTTTGGACACGGTTTTTAGACCTAGAGCAGCTCAAGAGACGCGTACTGATCCTGGGGTCGGGGAATACGGCAGCCAGCATCAACCAGAAAATGCGGCGCCGCGCCGATCGACGAGGGTTTAGGGTTGTCGGCTACGTCCGGGGCAACGATGATTACTCCGCTATCGAGGGAGAGCCGACTCTTAACCTGAGCGAGCCCTTACCTGAGTTCGCTAGAAAGTACAGAATTGATGAGATCGTGGTGGCGCTTGATAATCGTCGCGACAGTCTTCCGCAAGAGGAGCTTCTCAAGTGCCGCGAGCAGGGCGTTCGGGTGCTTGATGTGGTCGACTTCTTCGAGCAGGTGGCCGGCAAGGTAGTGATAAAACATGTGCACCCGAGCTGGTTCACATTCGCAACCGGGTTTCAGAATCGCAACGCCAACAGTTTCGCGCAGCGTATTTTTGACGTGAGTATAGCGTTCGTCCTTCTGTCGCTTTCCTGGCCGGTTATGTTACTAACGATCGCTGCGATCTGGATTGAAGATGGCATCGGTGCCCCAGTCTTGTATCGCCAGAGACGGGTGGGGCTTAACGGTAGAATATTTGAGGTCGTTAAATTTCGCAGCATGGCGGTCAATGCAGAGAGTGATGGCAAGGCTCGGTGGGCGACCGCAAACGACTCCCGAGTGACGCGAGTCGGTCGGGTTATTAGAAAAATACGAATCGATGAGCTGCCACAAATTTTAAACGTCATGGCGGGAGATATGGCTTTTGTAGGGCCGCGACCCGAGCGCCCAGAATTCGTTCGCGAGCTGAGCGAAGAGATTCCCTACTACGAAAAAAGGCACAGCGTGAAGCCGGGCATTACCGGCTGGGCCCAGATGAACTATCCCTATGGATCTACGCTTACCGATGCGATCAACAAACACGAGTTTGATCTGTACTACGTTAAGCACCAGAGCCTCTTCCTGGACGTGCTGGTCTTACTGCAAACGGTTGAAGTCATCCTGTTCGGTAAGGGCGCGCGCTAACGACAGCGATCACGTTTCTTTGATCTGCCATAGCGCGTCAGTTGTTTGTCTACGGGCTGTCAGTTGTTTATCTACGGGCTTCAGCTGCACGCCTTGTTCGTGCCGTGAATGCAAACTATTCGATAATCTAGGCACGATCACACTCCAATAAACTGCCTAACGATCAGCATGCCGTCGGCTGCCTAGCTCGATTGCTGAGAGTGATCGCTGACCAGATTGGGGGTTGTTTTCTCTTTAAAACCAGAATCTTTTATCGGATCGTTTAGATTCTAGCCGGCCCCTTTAAATCTCGATCATTTGTTGCGTGAATGTGCGCTCGGTGGCTGGTTTTCGCTTGGTTTTGAAGTAGCTCCTCAAGCTTGTACACTGCCCGGCAGGAAGAACTTAATCAAATTAAAATAAGTTCCCCGAGGGTTTATTCTTTTTGGATACATTGCTTACCATTATCGGGATTCTCGGTGTAGGAGCACTGCTCATTTCTGTGTGGGTGTTTCTCTCGGCTGCCAGGCGTTATGTATCAGATAGTGAGCTTGACGCTGAGTTTGCAGCCTCGGAAGACTTAGCTGTACCCGATGACTTGTCTCACCGACACTACAATCCGCGCTCGCCCGATGATCGTCGGAAAAACGATAATGTGGTGACATTCCCGGCGACCATAAATGGAGTCTTTGTTGAACGAGATAGGCGTCATCTACCTGATCGACGGCGGTCAGCTTAGACAATTAGTTTTCTTAACCTCGCGAGCGCACGCTTAAGTCTCTCTTCTTAAACTGATTGAACTCGTTGCACTGATTACATTGGACGCGCTGGGCCATCGTAGGTGCTGCGTGCTATGCACTCGGCACGTGGAGGGACCGGCCTCATCTAGCGCAACTTCTGGCAAGGGCAGGAGCTTGTACCACCGATTCTGCGACGACTCACTCGCTCGAAGGTTTAGTGTCTCCGACATGCGGGCGAGCTTGGACAATGCTTCTAAGCGGTGATTTTTCTTCAGTCTCTTAGTATATTTTCGTATCAAGTGGTTCTCTCTGCGGTGGTTCCAGAGGTACCGATTCGACTGGCGCATGAGACTGCACGCGAATTGAACAAGCAGATGACGCCACCAAATGCGGCTTATGAAGAGTGAAGACATCGTTACGAGAGGGGGCGGATATGGAAAAAAGACTACACAAAAGAGCACAGAAGAGACCACAGAAGAGACCACTGGAAGAACAGCTCAATATCGAGATTAGCGAATTCATCAGCAACAGACACAGTCTTCAATTAGCTTCTGTTAGCTCCGACGGCGAACCGTTCGCCTCTTACGCTCCGTTTGCGGCCGATGAGGACAGCTTTTGGGTTGTGCTATCGGACATCGCTGTGCACGGAAAGAACTTTCTCGGTGATGATCGCGGTTCGGTACTTATCATCGAAGACGAAAGCACAGCCGATGAGTTGTTTGCCCGTCGCCGCGTAAGTTACCAGGTGAGAGCAGATGCTCCCGATGTGGATTCGGAGAGTTGGAATCGTGGGGTCGCATTGCTGGAAGCAAGGCATGGACGCATGCCTCGGATGCTCAGTGAATTGGATGATTTCCGCGTGTTTCGCCTTAGCCCGACTAGCGGACGTTACGTCAAGGGCTTTGGAGCCGCCTACAGCCTGTCTGCGGGAACGTTGGGCCGGGCTCAGGTAGAACACCTTCTTGACGGACACCGCTCACGCCAAGCTTCGCCCGCAAACGAGACCGGCGAGCATGAAATCGCCTGAAAGGAACCCGACTTGCCTCCCATTGCCGGCCGGGCTAGTCACTTAGTCGTCGGCCAATCGAAAGCTTCGGCGCATTCGCACACTGATGGCGAGCACAAAAACAGCTCCGACCGCCGGGATGGCCACAACCTGCGGAAACCCAAAGTGATCTGCGGCCGTCCCGGCGATCAACGCGCCGATAGCTGGAGTGCCCATTCCGACAACAGTCCATAGACTCATTACGCGGCCACGAAGGTTCACAGCGACCATGAGCTGTACGAGCGACTGACAACCGGTTCCAACAATGGTTGTACAACAACTGACCACACACACACCTGCTCCTGCCCAGAGCATATTCTTCCACTCAGCCAACGTGAGCAGCGTCAGCGCTGCTATTCCCAATGCGACTCGAACTATGTCGTAGATACGATCCAGGCGGCTGGCCTGCCGAGAAACCAGCAAGCCCCCGATAACTGATCCGACCCCTGCCATCGCCGTCAACAAGGCTAGGGTCGATGCGCCTCCGTCGAGAATTGCGCCTGAAATTGCGGGTAACAGTTCTAACGCAGAACGACCGAGCAACCCACTGACCATCGTTAGAAAGAAGATCCAGCGAATGTTCGCAGCCTCCAGAAGATAGGTGAGTGCGGCCGCAAGTTGAACCCAGAACGAACCGGCTGAACTTTGATCGTTTGACAGACGCGTATCAACACGAACTCGCCATAGCAGTGCATGAGCTACGATCGTCAGAAAGGCACCTATCAGAAACGTCGCTGCAAGACTGGTCGTCGCGAGCAGAGCAGCACCAGCCGCAGGCCCGATAATTCTTGAAGTATTAAAAGCCACAGCTGATAAACCGATCGCACTGGGAAGCGCGTTTCGCTCCACAAGGAACGGTATGAACGCGAGCCTAATCGGGGTATGGGCCGCGATTATTGACCCAAAACACAAAGCAAACGCCAGGAGCAGTGATTGGTTCATGAGATCGAGGTAAGTGACCAGAGCGGCCATAGTAGCCACGATGCCTTGAAGAGCCGTTGTAGTTAGCAGTCCCGTTCGGGTGTTGATCCTGTCAGCCAGCACCCCGAACCACGGAGATAGTATGAACGTTGGAACCAGCATGGCGCAGGCGACGCAGCCTACAAAAAACGCCGATTGAGAGAGGGTCCAGGCCAGCCAGCCCAGTAGGAATCGAACCACCCAACTACCCAGAGTAGCCAGGCAGCTGGACGGGAAATAGATTCGAAACAACGGCGAACTGAAGGCCGAGCGATAAACACTCGGTTCCTCCGCAGCCGTGTTCGCCGAATTAGAGCCTTTTTCGATCTGGTGGGTTATCGAGTAGTTGGGCGAATTTCGAGAGCCGTCAGACTAGCTTGCGATAAGAGCCGTCAGACTAGCTTGCGATAAAGAGCCGTCAGACTAGCTTGCGATAAAGAGCCGTCAGACTAGCTTGCGATAAAGAGCCGTCAGACTAGCTTGCGATAAGAGCGTCAGACTAGCTTGCGATAAGAGCGTCAGACCAGCTCGCGAAAGAGCCATCAGACGGGCTTGCGGAAAAGCAATGTCATTCGGGTGGATTCACCAATCTCGGTCATAGCAGCTGCGACCGCCTTTGCCTCCGGCGTATCTTCTCCTGAGCCTGCCAATGTCGGTGGCAGACGCCAGACGACATCATCGGTCGTAGGCGTGTCTTTCGGATTTTCGTTGATCGAAGACTCACCCACCATCTCGAAGCCTGCGTCCTCAAAAAGCGACTTTACGAAACTCTTCTTCAAGTAGCCTGCCGAGCCGGAAGCCCAGTCATCCGGCGCGTCTTCCGGCGCCATATGCTGAACGATACCGACGACACCCCCCGGCTTGAGTGCTGCCGAGATATCGGCAACCGCCGCGGTAAGGAACCCTCCCTGATCTTCAAATCGAGCCAGGTTGTGCAGGGCTCGAATCAGAAGTACGGCATCAACCTGCGCAGTCAGATCTGAAGGCAGGCTACCGAATTGCATCGCAGACACAGCTGCCACCGCTTGATCCGGGAACCACCCCTGCGCCTGCTCGGTCCAATCTGAAACCCAAGTCTCTTTCTCTTTTAGGCGTTCTTCGGAGAAAAAGCCAAACAGCGGGAAGAGGTCAGGGTCGTAATCAGACCCGATCAGCCTCCCATCTCTTCCCAGAAACGGCAGCAGAATCTTACTGTACCAACCTCCTCCTGGGAGCGCCTCCACTACCGTCATACCAGGCTTGATGCCGAAAAATTCGAGTGTCTCCTGAGGATGGCGGTACTTGAATCGGGCAATAACCTCTTCCGGTTGCTCAGAGAGAACGGCGGCCAGTTCTGCCTCACTCGACGGAAGTGCCGGATCGGAGGACTGAGAGGGCATATCTTGCGCTGCTGAATCCGCTACCGTG
>JBCCNK010000072.1:0-13563 GCA_039025875.1 Pseudomonadota bacterium | reverse complement strand
GTAGCCCCGCGCCCGGGAACGATTTCCCCCTGGTCGAGTAAAGCCACCGATATCGCTCAGCGCTGCGGAATGCAGTGGGTAGACCGAATTGAACGGGTCACGGCCTACGAGTTTTCACGCCCACCGACGTGGCCGGAAACAGAGGCTCTCGCGACCGAACTCCACGACCCAATGGTTGAGCACGTGTACAACGATTTTGCTCAGCTGTCTTCTCTGTTTTCCACCCACAAGCCCCAGAGAAGCGACTCTATCTCAGTGCTGGAGTCTGGGTGTCAGGCGTTGGATGAAGCGAATATCCGCCTTGGCCTTGCGTTGGCGGACGATGAGATTGATTACCTAGTGCAGAGGTTTATCGATCTTGAGCGAAATCCGCTTGACATCGAGCTCATGATGTTTGCCCAGGCGAACTCCGAGCACTGTCGACATAAAATCTTCAACGCCGACTGGACGATTGCCGGCGAGCCCCAGAAAAAAAGCCTGTTTCAAATGATACGAAACACGCACCAATGTTCCCCTGGTGGCGTTCTATCGGCTTATTCAGATAACGCCGCTGTGGTACAGGGCCCTTGCGTCCCGCGCTTTGCACCCTGGGGGGAAGGCGGTCTCTATAGCTACGATGGGCAGCCTACGCACTTGCTCATGAAGGTAGAAACCCACAATCACCCAACGGCAATCGCGCCATTTCCCGGCGCGGGGACTGGCGTCGGTGGCGAGATCCGAGATGAAGGAGCAGTCGGTTGTGGTTCTAAACCAAAGGCAGGTCTCACGGGGTTTAGCGTGTCGCATCTATGCATTCCCGAGGATGAGCAGTCCTGGGAGCAGTCGGCGGGCAAGCCTGCAAACACAGCCTCTGCGCTCGATATCATGCTCGAAGGCCCGATTGGTGGTGCGGCGTTTAACAATGAGTTTGGACGGCCAAACCTGTGCGGGTATTTCCGCAGCTTTGAGTATGTGGATCCAAAGTATCCAGAAGAGCTACGGGGATACCACAAGCCCATCATGATCGCCGGTGGCTTCGGGAATGTCTGTGACGAACACGTCACCAAGCATCCCTTCGAACCCGGTTCGGCGCTGCTGGTGCTCGGCGGCCCTGCTATGAAGATTGGGCTGGGGGGAGGCGCCGCATCGAGTGTCGCGAGCGGCGATAGTAAAGAGTCACTCGACTTCGCGTCAGTCCAACGTCAGAACCCGGAGATGCAGCGTCGCTGTCAGGAAGTCATCGATCGTTGCTGGCAGTTAGGTAGACAGAACCCGATTGCGTTTATTCACGACGTGGGCGCAGGCGGGTTGTCGAACGCGTTGCCTGAGCTGGTCAAGGACGGGGGCTGCGGTGGTAATTTTGAGTTGCGCCGTGTTCCCAGCGACGACCACGGTATGTCCCCGTTGGATATCTGGTGCAACGAAAGCCAGGAGCGCTACGTCCTGGCGGTAGCGGAGCGCGATCTGGAGGCCTTTTATGACATCTGCGCGCGCGAGCGCTGCCCGGTTGCGCGGGTTGGCACTGCAACGGAAGAGCTTCAGCTCAAAGTAGCGGACTCACACTTTGGCGATACGCCCGTCGACATACCGATGGACGTATTGTTTGGAAAACCTCCAAAAATGCATCGTCAGGATGATCCGCTTCGATGGGAGTGGAGCGTTTTTGATGCGCGTCCACGTTTGGCCGAAGCACTGAATCACGTTTTGCGTCACCCCACTGTCGCTTCGAAATCGTTTCTGATTACGATTGGTGATCGAACCGTGACCGGATTAGTCAGTCGTGATCAGTTCATAGGTCCCTGGCAGGTCCCGGTGGCTGACTGTGCAGTCACCCTGGTCTCGCATGGCAGCACCCTGGGTGAGGCTATGGCAATGGGGGAGCGTACTCCACTCGCGTTGCTGGAGCCCGCTGCGGCGGCACGCATGGCGGTCGGAGAAGCCCTGACTAATCTGGTTTCAGCACCCGTAAGTTGCCTTGGGGATGTGCGCCTGTCGGCGAACTGGATGTGCGCTGCGAGTAAGCCGGGGGAAGGTGCCGCACTGTATGACTCGGTACAGGCGGTCGGTGAGAACCTTTGCCCAGCCCTGGGAATTGCGATTCCAGTGGGTAAGGATTCGATGTCCATGCAAGCGCGATGGCAGAGCGAGGGCCACGCGCACTCTATGAGTGCACCGGTATCACTGATCGTGTCGGCCTTCGCCCCGACGCTCGACACCGACGGCGTTCTGACACCCGAGCTGCGAATCGATCAAGATGACGTCATCGTGCTCATTGACCTGGGCCAGCAACGCCTCGGGGCATCGATCCTTGCGCAAGTCTACAGCGCCATCGGTGGAGCTGCTCCGGATCTCGATGATCCCGCCCTTTTCCTCGCTTTCTTCGACCTGCTCAGTTGGGGGCGGTCGCGGGACGACGTTCTTGCTTATCACGATCGCTCGGACGGCGGTCTGATCGTGACGCTGCTGGAAATGGCCTTTGCGTCGCGCTGCGGACTGCATATCGAGCTTCCGGATCGCGCCGGGGATGCGCAAGCCTATTTGTTCAATGAAGAACTGGGCGCGGTGTTGCAGATCCCGCGGAGTACGTTGCCAGACTGGCAGGCAAAAGCGCGGGACCTCGGGCTCGGAGACCGGTTCGAAGTGCTGGGACACGCGACAACCAACGAAGATATCTCCGTCAGCGGAGGCGACAAAATCCTGATTCACGATACGCGTTCGAATCTGCAGATGACTTGGGCCCGGTGTTCGCATGCGCTGCAGCGACTTCGCGATGACCCGATATGCAGCGACGAAGAGTTCGCCACCATCAGCGAGCCTGATCCAGGTCTTAACGCGAGCGTGAGCTTTGAGCTCCAACCTTCTGAGTTTCCGGCGCTTCGTACCGGGAGCGGCCCAAGAATCGCCGTACTGCGGGAGCAGGGCGTGAACGGGCAGGTCGAAATGGCCGCCGCCTTCGACGCTGCCGGATTTGCCGCGGTGGATGTGGCGATGAGTGACCTGCAGCATGAGCGCTTCAAGCTGGAGTCGTTCGACGGCCTCGTCGCCTGCGGCGGATTCTCGTTTGGAGATGTGCTCGGTGCAGGCGAGGGTTGGGCTAAATCGATACTGTTCAACCCCAGGCTACGCGATCAATTCTCTGCCTTCTTTACTCGTTCCAATACCTTCGCCCTCGGCGTCTGTAATGGCTGCCAGATGCTGTCGGTGCTGCGCGATTTGATTCCAGGCAGTGAGCTCTGGCCTTACTTTCGTCGCAACCGCTCCGAGCAGTTCGAGGCTCGTCTGTCTCTCGTTCAGGTGTGCGATTCACCGTCTCTGCTGTTTTCGGACATGGCGGGTTCTCGACTTCCGATCGCCGTCGCCCATGGAGAGGGCATGGCCTGTTTTACTTCACCGGAACAGCAAGTTGCCTGCGAAGCACAGCACCTCGTGAGTATGCGCTTTGTTGACAATCACGGAGAGGTCGCGAAGCGCTATCCAGCCAATCCCAATGGTTCACCCGCCGGTATTACCGCGCTCACCACCACCGATGGGCGAGTGACCGTGATGATGCCGCATCCCGAGCGCGTCATTCGCCGACGTCAGTTGTCTTACGTGCCGGATGACCTTCGCCCGTTGGCTGAATACACGCCGTGGTTACGCCTGTTCCAGAACGCACGCCGCGCACTGAGCTGAGTGAAAGCCAGCTCAGCCTGCGGCTATTTTCGGTTTCCATCCCTCGGCGAGCTGGCGAACCGTGGGGGTGGCAGAGTCCCCCTCACATCGGTTTTCGAACTGCAACGTGGGCGTGCCGCCGTGCTCACACTCCTGACTGGCGGCTCTTGTAGCCAGTGAGTGACCGTCTATAATGCGCCGCCGGCTGTTTTAGGGCTTGTTGGCGGGCGTCCGGGCTGACCTCGACAGATCCGACTGGGGTAATCGCGAAGCACGCATCAGTCTTCGTTTCTCCGGTGACTGAGGAAGCGGTCACTGAAATCCCCCAGCAAGTATGGTTTTCCGGATCCGTTTACTGCGCTCGGCGCGTACGGAGCGCGTACCTTTTGCGTCTTTGTAACAACCGCAAGCCAACGTAGCGGCAGTGAAGTGCACCGGCAAGCAGCTGCAATACAAGTAACTGCAATATACGTAACTGCAATTTAAGTTGGGGTAACGCGGATTCCTGACAAGCGACCGGGGTCTTGATTTAGACCAGTTGCGCCCTTATGCAACATCTGTCGTCACTTGAGCGGCAGTTGGATATAAAGGAGTCTGTGCTGCGATCGCTGGAAGACGCAGGATCACAAACTAGCTCCAAGCAGATACCAATGGCCAGAAGCCAGCGTACTCCGTAGCCGAATTTCCCCGAGCCGATCTTTAGAAAAGAAATCAAGCATGCTAAATCGCTACCCCCTCTGGAAATACCTGCTCGTTCTCCTGATTGTGCTCGCAGGTGCTTTTTACGCTTCGCCAAATCTTTATGCCCCCGATCCAGCGCTCCAGATCACTGGAGAAAGCAGCGGCACCGTCATTGATGAAGCCACTCTGGCACGAGCGACAGCTGCACTGGATGAGTCCGATATAAATTTTTTCGGGGCCACGCTTGATCCGGCTGGGCGCAATGCGCTTGTGAGACTCGAGGATCAGGATTCCCAATTGCGAGCCCAGGCACGGGTTTCCCGAGCATTGGGCGATGGTTATATAGTCGCCCTGAATCTGGCGGAAACCACCCCAGGATGGCTCACCAGTCTCGGCGGTCAGCCCATGAAGCTGGGTCTGGACCTGTCGGGCGGCGTGCATTTTATGCTTGAGGTCGATATTGAGGCTGCCGTAGAGCGGCGCATGGAGTTCTACCTCAATGCGACGAAGCGCGCGCTGCGTGAAGAACGCATTCGCGGGCGCGTAGATCTAGATGATGACCGGACCGTTCTGGGACGTTTTCGCACTGAGGAACAGCGCGAAGCCGCCCGCTCACAGATCGCCGAGGACTTTCCTGAGCTGTTTCTCGACAGGGTGGATCCTTCCGGCGCCGGTGGCCAGGAGGACTGGCGAATCTATGCGCGCATGATCGATCAGACGATCGATGAGATTATCGACTACTCCGTGAGTCAAAACCTGACCACGTTGCGCAATCGGGTCAACGAACTTGGCGTCTCCGAGCCTCTCGTTCAGCGCCAGGGCCGCAATCGAATCGTGGTGGAGCTGCCAGGCATTCAGGATACAGCCGAGGCAAAGCGCATTCTGGGCAAGGTGGCGAACCTGGAGTTTCGTCTGGTCGCCAATGCAGACGCCCCTGCGTCGCAGCGGCAACGCTTCGACTACCGCAGCGAGGACCGAGCCGGGTCGTACGAGCTGCTCGAGCGCGACATTATCATCACCGGGGAACGTGTTTCCAACGCCCAGGCCAGCTTTGATCAGAACGGCCGGCCCAACGTCCAGATTAGTCTCGATAGTGAGGGTGGCACCTTGATGTCGCGGGCCACACGCAACAACGTAAAACGCCGCATGGGCGTGCTGTTTATCGAGCGAAAGTTCCGGACTCGCTACGAAACCGGAGAAGACGGCGAAGAGGTGGCGATCCGCTTACCTTACGATGAGAAGAAGGTCCTTACTGCACCCGTTATCCAAAGCGCACTTGGCGCCCAATTTCAAATCACTGGTCTCGATTCTCCACTGGAATCCTCCGAACTCGCTCTGATGCTCCGCGCCGGCGCACTAGCGGCGCCGATTTCGTTTGTCGAAGAGCGAACCGTGGGGCCCTCACTGGGTGCGGAGAATATCCGTCTGGGCGTCAAGTCCGTGCAGTATGGTTTGGCTGCAGTCGTCCTGTTTATGGTGCTGTACTACCGCATTTTCGGGGTCTGTGCTGTGATCGCCCTCACGGCAAACCTGGTGTTGTTGGTTGCATTTATGTCGCTCATTGGAGCGACGCTCACACTCCCGGGTATTGCGGGTATCGTACTCACCGTCGGTATGGCGGTGGACGCCAACGTGTTGATTTTCTCGCGGATACGGGAAGAGATCCGGAACGGGCTATCGCCGCAGATGGCCATTCATTCAGGCTTTGAGCGCGCCGTAAACACCATTCTCGATGCGAACATAACGACTCTGATCGTGGCGTTGATTCTGTACGCCGTGGGCACCGGCCCGGTGAAGGGCTTCGCGGTCACATTATCGGTCGGCATCGTGACATCGATGTTCACGGCGATCATGGGCACGCGGGCGCTGGTTAACCTGATCTACGGAGGTCGACGAGTCGATGGCCTGGCGATCGGCAGAGACGTCACCGCGGGGAGCGCCGCATGAAAATCATCAACTTCATGGCGAGCCGCCGGCTCGCGGCGATCTTCTCCATCACGCTGGTGTTGGTGGCGATTGGATCCCTCGCTGTTCGGCAGCTCAACTGGGGTCTGGACTTCACCAGCGGCACGCTGGTTGAGGTCCACTACGAGCAGTCTGCCGATCTAAATGCGATCCGTTCCACACTCGAAGCCGAAGGTTATGAGGGCGCGGTCGTGGTCAGCTACGGTACAGATCGCGATGTGCTGATTCGTCTTCCCGAGGGTTATTCTGACGCTCAGGGTGCGAGCGTTCTTGCACTGCTGCAGCAAAATAGTACGTCACCGGTAGAGCTTCGTCGCACCGAATTTGTGGGCCCGCAGGTTGGTGACGAACTCAGGGAGCAGGGCGGGCTGGCCATGCTGCTGGCGCTCGGCCTGGTCATGCTTTACATCGCGTTTCGCTTCCAGTTCAAGTTTGCCATTGGTGCTGTGGTGGCACTGGTGCACGATGTGCTCATCACGCTTGGGTTCTTCTCACTCACCGGTATGGAATTTGATCTGACCGTCCTTGCCGCGCTGCTGGCGGTGATCGGCTACTCGCTGAACGACACCATTGTCGTGTCGGACCGAATCCGCGAGAACTTTCGGAAGATGCGCCGCGCCGACCCTGAAAATGTCATCAACACGTCGCTGACCGAAACCCTGGGTCGGACGTTAGTAACTTCGCTGACGACTTTGCTGGTATTGGTGGCGCTCGCGCTGCTCGGCGGTGAGATGATTTTCGGTTTCGCGATTGCCCTGCTCATGGGCGTCCTGGTGGGGACGTATTCGTCGATTTATGTGGCATCCAACGTGCTGCTGGCCCTGGGAGTCACCAAGGAAGACCTGATGATCCCGGTTAAAGAAGGCGCTGAGCAGGATGAGCTTACACCGTAGCGGTGACTGCCCGCCTCAGCGGCGCCAGGTTCTGCAGTACCGTTTTGAAGCACTTTGGTGTGCCGCAAACTATATTGCCGCTTTCAAGAAAGTTTTCTGACCCATCCAGGTCTGCCACCAGACCGCCGGCTTCTCGGATCAAAAGGGCACCGGCGGCCATGTCCCATTTAGCGAGACCGACCTCCCAGAACGCATCCAGCCGCCCAGCCGCCACGTAGGCGAGGTCCAGCGCTGCAGCGCCGGCACGGCGAATACCGGCGCACTGCCCGGCAAGAGTGGCCAGAGTTTCGCTGTAGGCCGGAAGTACCTCATCCTTGTGGCCTCGAAAGGGCACTCCGGTGCCGAGTACCGCGGTGTCTAGGTTGGCGTGGTTGCTGACTCGAATTCGCCGTCCGTTGAGCTGCGCGCCCCGACCGCGAGAACAGATGAATTCCTCACGCCGGACGGGGTCGAGAATCACTGCATGTTCCAGCTTTCCGCGATATAGGCAGGCGATTGATACGGCAAAGTGTGGAATCCCGCGCAGGAAGTTCGTTGTGCCATCCAGCGGGTCGATCACCCAACAGTACTCGGCGTCCTCGGCGCCCGACATGCCAGACTCCTCTCCCAGAAACGCGTGGTCGGGGTAGGCTCGTTGTAGCTGTTTTACGATCTCCTCTTCGGCGAGTTCGTCCACTTCAGACACAAAGTCCGTGGGTGACTTCTGCCGAACATTGATCTGATCGAGATCGTCGGAAGCGCGAACAATCATTTCGCCGGCTTTGCGCGCTGCGCGAAGGGCGATTGTGGTCATCGGTTGCATGGCGAATTAAACCGGCTGAGCGGCCAATAAAAAGCGTAAGGGAGGCGCGTTAGTAACAACCGCCTGGCAAGAAGAGCGAGGCTTTAGCGGATAACGGCATATAAGACGAGTATACCAAACGCATGGGCGGCTTGAATCCCTGTACTGGGTAGGAGTGCTGTTGGATTCATGAGTAGACCAAAGTGAGGTGGCAACTTCGCGTTGTACTTAAGAGTTTTCCAGGCTGCTAGACTGCCGCCTCATTGAACAACGTGTTGCCAGGGATCCATGGACCGTAGCCGCATTCGTATCGTTCTCGTCGAGACCAGTCATCCCGGAAACATCGGTGCAGTTGCCCGTGCAATGAAGAACATGGGGCTTGCACGTCTTGTACTTGTAGCACCGCAGCAGTATCCGGATGAACAGGCGACCTGGCGCGCCGTGAGCGCCGTCGATGTATTGGAGTCTGCAGTGGTCGTCCCCACCCTGGACGACGCTATAGGTGACTGTGGCTTTGTGGTAGCGGCGACCGGGAAGGACCGGCGGATACCCTGGCAGTCTCTTGATGCCCGCCAGGCCTGTATCGATATCGCGGCCGCGACCGCCAGAACTGAAGTCGCGATCGTTTTCGGGCGTGAGGACAATGGTCTGTCAAACGCAGAGCAGATGCGCTGCAATCTGCATCTTGCCATTCCGACGGCGGCAGAATACGACTCGTTGAACCTTGGCATGGCCGTCCAGATTGTTTGCTACGAACTGCACATGCTGGCTAGTGCCGGTGGACTTCCCGATCGGCAGGATGCCGATTGGGATGCGGCTCCCGCGACGCAGGTGAATATGGAGCGCTTCTTCGCACACCTGGAAGAGACGCTCTGTCACATTGGTTTTCTGAATCCGCGTGCGCCGCGCCAGTTGATGCCGCGCCTGCGCCGTCTTTACTCGCGGGTCCGTCTCGATGAGATGGAGGTGAACATGCTGCGTGGCATGCTAACTGAGACCCAGAAGCGAACATCGCCGATGGATTGGGACGCTCACGCGGCGCGCCGCTCAAATCGCAGGTCGCGAAACCCGGTTGCGGAGTGAGTGCTCAAATCGTAGCGATCGTGGTATCAACCATCTCGCAGCTGGTGCTGGGTACAGATAACTGGAGCCAGGCAGAGGTGGGTAAGGGTAACGAGTGGTAACGAGAGGTAGTGAGAGGTAAGGAGACGTAAGGAGAGGTTAGTAGAGTGACGAGACCGATTTATCTTGATTATCTGTCGACGACACCGGTCGATCCCGAGGTTGTCGATGCTATGGTCAAATGCCTGGACCATGAAGGCACGTTTGGCAACCCAGCCTCCCGATCCCACCGGTTTGGCTGGGAGGCTGATATGGCGGTAGAAACCGCTCGCCAGCAAGTGGCCGAATTGATCAACGCCGACATCCGGGAGATCGTCTGGACCTCCGGTGCAACAGAGGCAGACAACCTCGCCGTGAAAGGCGTTGTGGACGCCGAGCTCATGCGTAGCGGTTCTGAGAGCTCGCCGCATGTTGTAACGAGTGCGATTGAGCACAAGGCGATTCTGGATAGTTGTCACGCGCTTGAGCAGCGCGGTATTGCAGTCAGCTATGTGCCACCGGACGACCGCGGGCTGGTTACACCTGATGCGGTGGCCGCAGCGATGCGACCCGATACCCGTCTGGTGAGCGTCATGCATGCCAACAACGAGCTCGGAACGATCAACGATGTAGCTGCGATCGCCGAAGTGGCGCACGATGCAGGGGCACTGTTGCATGTGGATGCAGCACAGACGATTGGCAAAGTGCCGGTCGATGTGCGGCATCTGGACGCTGATCTTGTGTCCATGTCAGCGCATAAATTCTATGGCCCTAAAGGCGTTGGCGCTTTGTATGTGCGCAGACGACCCGGCGCCACGCTCCGTGCGCAGATGCATGGCGGCGGGCATGAGCGCGGCATGCGCGCCGGAACGCTGGCGACGCATCAGCTGGTGGGTATGGGCCAGGCTGCGGCGCTGGCTCAACGAAAGTTGTCGACAGAATCGGAGCGGCTGCGCAACCTGCGCGACCAGCTATGGAACTCAGTCTCCAAAATGGACGGCGTCACTCAAAACGGCGATCCGTCTTTCCGGTTGCCCGGAGCCCTGAACATCAGCGTAGCCCAGGTCGACGGAGAGGCGCTCATGTTGTCGTTGTCGGAGTTCGCCCTTTCTACCGGCTCCGCCTGTACCTCCGAGAGTCTTGAGCCTTCGTACGTGCTGCGGGCAATCGGTCTCCCCGATGCGCTGGCTCACAGTTCGTTGCGTATCAGCCTTGGACGCTACACTTCTGAATCTGATGTAAATTTGTTCAGTGAACGGTTCCGCGAAGTGGTACCTCGCCTGCGTCGCGACGCGGCCTGAGCTTTCGAGCGGGTGCCTTGCCCGATGAATCGACGCTTCGACTGACGCTTCGACTGACGCTTCGACTGACGCTTCGACTGACGCTTCGACAATAGACGGTCTGATTGCCGACGACGGGCCGACGACAGGCTGCCAAAGGACCAGCATCAGTAAAGCGGTGAACTTCAAGCTTTCCGGGCTGCGCTAAGGAGCCTCTGAACAAGTCCAGAGCGTCTCTGGCTGACAGGCGAACCGTCAATCGAGGCGCGACTTTGAAGGCATGCGTCCGCCTGTTAAAAAGTCGTAACGACGAGTGAAGGTTCGCCTGTCAGCCCCGCAGGGCGCGGCCTGCAGCGCGCAATGGCTGCGTTGCGGATCTTGTTAAGGACTAAGGCCATTAACGGCAATCCGCGCCTTGCCACTGCACGCTGCAGACCACGCAGAGACACCCTGGACTTGTTCAGAGGCTCCCTAGAGCCGCCTTCGCCTAATGAGAAAGTGCAAGAACCTTTATTAGCAAGGGTAGCGATTGATAAAGGTCGCACCGACCTACGCATCCAGTTGGCCGCCAAGCCGAGCTCAGTGGTTACTCTTCTGGTTTCGAACCCGTCGGGCTTCTTCTATCTTCTTCCAACCTGCTAACCCTCTATAATGCCAGAGGTCGAAGTTGAATGCGTGTTCCTGTAACGCGGACTGATACGACCCATGGCCGGGCTTGCTGTCTTTGGGACGCCTGAATCGGGCTTTGGTTTGGCATTAGTCGGGCATTCCGATAGCTACACCCTCGACCGAACGCAGTTCAATGTGATGAGTAACCTACCTACAAGATAAGAACTTGATCGAAAGCAATCGAGAGGGCGACTCGCTGATTATCGTCGCCAAGCCCAACCATTCCTCAAGCTGGCGTACCAACAAGTTGGTGCTGTTGGCTCTATCCGTGCCCTCGCTTGGCGCGGGGATTGCGTTCGCCACTCTAGGTGCCTGGCCGATTCTGCCATTTGCCGGAGCAGAGATCGCCGCGCTGACAGCAGCGCTGTACTACGTTAACTGGAAGCTGGAGTATCGACATGTCATCACGTTGAGTGAAGACACCGTCAGCATTGACAAAGGCCACTACGCGCCCAGGCGCCACTGGCGCTTCGAACGTGCTGATGCTCAGCTTGCGATCACCAACGAGTCCCATCCTCGAGCCAATCCGAGGGTTGTTGTCCAGGGACACAGACTTGATCATCGGAATGCAGGGCGAGACGATGTGAGTGTCGGGGAGTTTCTGAGTCGGGACGAATGCCTGGCTCTCGTTCGCCTCTTACGCGGTGAGCTCACGGTGCGCAGCCATTCGGTTGCGGCCCACCTGGACGCCTGATAATCAGGCCACCAACCCTCCTTACTTACAGCACTAACCGCTCCCTTACCGTTCCCTTCCCGCTCCAATCAGATTTTACCGAAGTCTCCGTGGCGACCGAGACCCGATGCAAAACGGCTGGCACCGCTGCGAGTCTCTCCGCTCAGCACTACAGCCTCGCCGCCAGCGAACTCCTGAGCCAGCGCGTGTGTTTCGTCCAGTCCCCACTGATTCAGAACACTCGCACGATCAGCGCGAAGGCAGCCCTGCGGGAAGTCGGCTATCTGCTCCGCCAATTCCAGTGCTGCAGCTAGCGCCTGACCAGGTTCCGATACGCGATTCGCCAGGCCGATTCGAAAGGCTTCCTGCGCATCGACAGGGCGGCCCGTGAGAACCAGATCCATGGCACGAGACTGACCGATTAGCCTGGTAAGTCGCACGGTTCCGCCATCGACCAACGGCACACCCCAGCGCCGACAGAAAACGCCAAACACAGCGTCGGGGTCCGCGATTCGGAGATCGCACCAAAGAGCTAGCTCAAGCCCACCGGCAACTGCATGACCTTCGATTGCTGCAAGCACCGGTTTTGACAAGTGCATGCGTGACGGTCCCATAGGACCATCCCCGGACGCCGTCATTGCATTCGAACCGCTGCCTTCAGCGATTGCTTTGAGATCGGCTCCGGCACAGAAACAACCGCCGGCGCCGTGGAGTACCGCAACGTTGAGCTTGGGATCTTCGTCAAACTGGCGAAACGTCGCCGCGAGCGCCGACGCTGTTTCGCGATCCACAGCGTTTCGTCGCTCGGGGCGATCAATCATTACCCGAAGAATTTTGCCGGTGACTTCCGTTTGCAGTGTGCTCATAGCCTTGAGGTCCTCGTTGGCGGTCAACGTGGCCTATCATGCCGCCAAGTGCGGTGCCGGTGCCAGGAACAGGCGACAGGCAGGCATCCGCGCTTAACCGATGTAGTATGACCGTGGTGGAGCGGGACATAGACAGCAATACACCAGGACGAAGCGGCCATAAGCGCGGTGCATGAACACACTGCTTTTTAAACCCGAGGAACGCCTTGAAGACGGGCGGGTGCGGATAGACGACCGCCGATTCGAACACGTGCGCGATGTGTTGAAAAAGGCCGTCGGCGACACGCTGGAGGTCGGCGAAATCGGTGGCTGGCTCGGGAGTGCATTAATCGATTCGCTCGACGAGTCCTCCATGACGCTATGCCCGAAGCTTGATAGTCCACCACCGGTGGCGCTGGATACTCATGTATACCTTGCCCTACCCAGGCCAAAAATGCTGCGGCGGTCACTTCGCGCACTGGCCGAATTCGGGGTCAAGCGCATCACGCTCATTCACAGCTATCACGTTGATAAGAGCTACTGGCAAACCCCTTTCCTACGCGACGCCGCAATCGACGCCACGCTGCGTGCGGGGCTGGAGCAAAGCTGTGATACGCTAATGCCCGTAGTGGCTTTCGAAAGGCGTTTTCGGCCATTTGTAGAAGATCGCTTGCCTGGCCTGCTCGAACGGCGGTCGGCGCTCCTTGCCGATCCGTCCGCGTCGAGGCCATTCCCGGTCCAGATGACGCTGCCGGCCGCCCTGATCATCGGACCCGCGCGGGGATTTACGCGTTTCGAAAGCGACCTGATCGAACAGGCAGGAGCTCAGCCTGTTTCCCTGGGCGCCAGGACCCTGCGAGTTGAGAACGCGCTCACAGCAACACTCGGGTCTGCCCTGATCAGTTCGCTAAACCAACCGGACAGCTGACACCCGTGCCACCAAGGCCACAGTAACCGCCCGGATTCTTGTGCAGATACTGCTGGTGGTAGTCCTCGGCGTAATAGAAGTCCGGCGCGGACTCAATCTCCGTGGTTATGTCGCCAT
>JBCCNK010000071.1:0-13581 GCA_039025875.1 Pseudomonadota bacterium | reverse complement strand
CGGGTAGCGCGGAGCCGGGCCTCAACTGGATCGCGTCCAGTACCGCGGGACCACGCGGAGGTCCATTCAGCGACCACCGGCCGGATCACTGGATCACGTTGGTTTCGGTGAAAGTGGATCTCCACGCGGCCGGTGGCGACAGCGGTTTTTTAGACTTGGTCTGAATGGCTACATTCATACGAGTTACCAACCAGGGACACATCCTATCTATCGATGCTCGTGGCAAAACTTCAAAGATCACTTCGTATCGACCGCGAGCAATTGCGAGGGGCACACATACGAGCAGTTCTTAGGGTATGCCCTGGATTAGTTGTTAGTCATCAGGACGGGTTGGAGTCTTTTCCCATCATAGACGGCAATGGATATTGACTCTGAAGGTTCCGTCGACCAACCGACGGTGAGTGAGCTTGCTCGGTAACCGCGTAATGCGTCAGGTTGAATTTCAAAGATTCCTGCCTTCGCAGGCTGGCTTGCGCCATAAAATGCAGGGTTCGTTTGGGAGAAGCGCCCTGCTTTGTCTGTTATTACAAGAGTCTTTCCATCGAAGCTGTAGTCACACCCTGCTGCTTTTCCGCGGGAATACCTCGTGCTCAAAATAGTTGAAGTTCGACTCCACCGCGGTTTCGCGGCTCTCACAAGATTGTAGGTTGTGTTACGAGCCGAGAACGCGCCCCGATAGTTGTCAGGTACGCACGCAACGACGAAGTGTCGCTTCGATGGTTGTGAGGAAATCAAATCCGCGAGAGCGTGTCTGTATTGGGTCATATCTTTCGTTGCGGCCACCCAGTTCCATCCGATTACATGCAGCGAAACCGCCTGAAAGATAATCAAAAAAGAAAGGCCTATGATCGCCCGCGGTCGTGTTCGTAGTTGCTGCGTAAGTCCAGAGATAAGCAGAGCAAAGAAAATAGTGGGCAGGTAGAGGTAGCGACTGTTCTCCGTATTCTCGAGACTTACTGAGAGCTTTGAAATCGGTACAAGCGCGACAAGAATACAAGCAGCAATAACAACGATTGTAAGCCGGTCCCGACGAAACAGGAATCGTCGGAGTTCTTGAGAGTAAAAGCTTGCAATAGCGATTACGAAGGCAGCTCCTAAGCCGAGAATCAAAATCGCGACCAAGGTTCCAGACGCGCCACCGGATTTCACCCATCCAGGCACAAGGAGTCGGTAAAGCTCCGCGGCCAGATTCTTGGCGAGTCCCTCGAAAGAGACGCTAGAGGCGGCAAGATTCTCAGGTATTACATCTGCCCAAAAAGCTCGCGTCATGGCGAACCTCAGTGGGAGGTAAAGCGCAAAGGCTAGAGTTGATGCGACAACCGGGAGAATCCCCTTCTTCGGACGAACACACCCAACTAGCATTAGTATTGGTGCCAAGCACCAGGTCGACTCTTTTGACCAGTACGCCAACAATGAGAGCAGAAAAACGCTCGCTAGTCGTCCCGTTGTACCAAGCTCTTCCTTTGATGCGACAATCAAAGTCAGCAAAAAGAAGCTCGCTGCAAGCACGTCATGAAGGGACGATTGCCAGTAAACCTCCGCGTGCGACGACCAAACAAGAAACGCAAAACCTGCGATTGCCGAATGCTTTTGTGATGGAAAAATATGCGCGGCGAAGATCGAAACAAGAAAGGCGTTTGTTCCGTGATGCACAATCCTCAGGAGTCCGAGGATCCAGACGGATCCCTCTGCGGCTGAAGTTCCTAGCATCAGGAGATAGGTTGAGATCGGGCGAGCTCTCCCTCCTTGAATATTGAGGACTTCGAGTGGAGATGCGGTTTCCACTCCTCGTAGCCAGTACTGATAGTCGTCACACAGAAGGCCTACGAAAAAAATCGGTGACAGTACGATGATGGCGGTTAGCCAAAAACCTACGAGAAGCCATCGGCTCTCAACGCTGAATTCGTGTTCCACTGTCTGCCTCGCCCGCCTAAGTTGTAAACCGCTGGACTCAGGCTGAGAGACTCCGGTCTTATTCTGGGTACTTGATCCCATAACGAGGACCAAACTCTTCAATCCAGTCTTTTTTGACTAGCGGGCGTCGCGTAGCCGATGCTGCTATGAGGACGACATTCATTGTAATCTCGCCTCCGGCCCGCAATAACTGTCCGCGCCTCTAAACGATGTCGAAACTGGCCTTTCTCGCAGTCTCGGCCATGGACCTAGGTAGAGTCCGATCATGGAAACCGGCCGCGGTACTCAGCGAGAACCTCGTCAACCGCTCCATCGGCAACCAGATGGCCGTTGTCGAGCAGCACAGCTCGCTTGCAGATATGTTGGACGGATGCCGCATTATGCGAAACAAACAAGAGTGTCTTGTTAGCTTCAAGATGTTGCTCAATACGCTTGAAGCTCTTGGCCTGAAACGCTTCATCGCCAACGCCGAGGATCTCGTCGATCAGGAGAATCTCAGCGTTAATGTCGGTTGCGATGGCGAAACCGAGGCGGGTGTACATGCCGGACGAGTAGTTCTTCACCGGAGTGTCCATGAAGCCCTCAAGTTCGGCGAACTCGACGATGGCGTCGTAGCGCTCTTCCATGTGCTCGCGGCTGCGGCCGAGGATGGCTCCGTTGAGGAACACATTTTCGCGGCCGGTGAGCTCTCCGTTGAAGCCCGCGCCTAGCTCGATAAGTGGTGCGACGGACCCAGCGACTTCGCAGAAACCTGAGGTTGGTTCGAATACACCTGCGACGATCTTGAGGAGGGTGCTCTTTCCCGAGCCGTTGCGTCCGATGATTGCGACTGCTTCACCCGGGTTGACGTCGAAGGAGACTTTCTGAACCGCCCAAAAATCGTCGTAGGTTTGGCGGCCGGAGACGTAGCGGACGAGCGTCTCTTTTAAAGTGCTCACCGCCTCCTTATACATGCGGAAGCGCATACTCACGTCTGAAACGTGTATATCGGGCTTTGGGAAGCTATGAGTCGGCTGCTGCATCACACTCTCAGAACGAAGTTGCGCTCATACTTAGTGAAGATGAAGAAGCCCAGTAGGAAGGCGATGAGCGCGGACCCGGTGGCAATGGCGAGGATCTGAGTGTCGGGGGAACGGTTGTAGTAGATAGGGCCGCGGAAGCACTCGATGAAGTAGTACATCGGGTTGTACATGAACGGAGCCCGGTACCGCTCCGGAATGATCTCTAGCGTGTAGATGATCGGCGACAGATAGAACCAAGCTTGAATCAGCACCTCGGTCATGTGTCCGAAGTCACGGAAGTAGACGTTCAAGCACGAGAACAGAAATGAGACTCCAGCGGTGAATACCGCAAGGAGCAGCATTGCTAGTGGGAGATAGATAAGGTGATGCGTGATCGGATGCGAAAGGGCAGCCGTCAGAACTATGAATGGTAAAAGCGAGAGGGAAAAGTTGACGAAGTTCGATACGACTGAAGACAACGGGATGACGGCTTTCGGTAGGTAAACCTTCTTGATCAACGCTTCCTTACCTACGATCGACATTAACGACCCGGTTACGGACTGAACGAAGAAGGTCCACGGCAACAAACCGCTCAAGAGCAGCACGGAGTAGTTCTTAATGTCGAAGCGCATGATTGTCGAAAACACCGCGGACAACACGATCATCATCAGGAGCGGGTTCAGGAGCGTCCAAAGGAACCCGAGCACCGAACGTCGGTAACGGAGCTTGAGCTCGCTCGCGCTAAGCGTCCAGAGCAGCGACCGGTACTGGTAAAGCTCGCGGATCTTGAACGGAAGGGAGTGGTCGAAATGACGACGTACATATCTGCGCGGTTCCGTCGTAGTCACTTGAACACCATCTTTCGAAGCTTCTTACGCATTCTCTTCTTGGCGACCAGTTGCGCCCTGCGAGGAAGGTCCCGCCACTCGGCCAGCACCCGGGAATCCATGGCCGACCGACGTATCACGCGGGCGACCTCCCAGGGAATGGCGACTGGCGCATAACGTGTGAATTCTCGCCAGCCTTCGTTCTTTAGCCATATCAGGTATCGGTTAAGAAACGCCCGGGATGCGATTTCATCGTTTTTCTGGCCAGGGCCCCGTCGCGCATGCTCTGCGGATACATTGGGCTCGTAAATGTGGTGCCAGCCCACGCGGCCCAGACGCCAGGCGAGGTCGACATCTTCATAGTAGGAGCCGAGGACCTCGTCGAACGGCGATTCCCCGAGCCCCACCAGCGCCGATCGGCGGTACACGGTGGCTGCTGCGCTACCGCCGAAGACGTATTCCCGAGAATCGTACTGATCTCGGTCCAGTTCTCCGTGTCCACGGTCGAGGGGGCGAAAGCGGAGTCTGTCGAGAACGATGCCGGCGGAATCGATGAAACGCCGACCGTCCCGAATGGTGAAGAGCTTGCCGACTACGCTGGCTGCATCGGGCTTGGCTTCGAGTAAAGCAACGAGTCCTGAGACGTAGTCGTCGCCGACAAATGCGTCATCATTGAGGAAGAGGACAAACGGACTTTCAGTGGCCTCGAAGCCCCGATTGCATGCGGCGGCAAAGCCCGTGTTCTCTTCCAGTGCGATGAGCTCCACGTTCGCAACCCCCCCAACCCGGTCCACCGTGTCGTCCTCCGACGCGTTGTCTACGACGAGAACACGGCAGTTCGGTTGTCGGAGCGCAGCCTCGAGGCAGCGGTCGATGACCTCGGAGCTGTTCCAGGTGGGGATTATGATATCGGTCTTGCTCATGTTCCCGACCGCCACACACGTTCAGAAATCAGGCCTCCCTGGAAGCGACGCACCGCCCGACGAAGTGGGCCGTAGCTGAGAAAGAGACTGCCGAGCCGATCTCTGATCCCACGACCGCCGATCGCGTAGGTCGAGCGCGGGAACCGTTCCAAGTAGTCCCGGATCTCCTCTGCCACTTCAGGTGATACGTAGACGTTCCAATCGGAGATCTGAAGTCCAAGCGGATTGTCTCGAAGGAGCTCTACCTTGATGAACGGAAAACCGTCGCGCATCAGCGGGCGCCAGCGACGATGGGTCGGATTCGTCGGGCGCAAATGGCGCCCATCGTCGTAGCGCTCGTAGGGAAACATGGCAGCGAGTGTTCCACGGTAGTTCAGCACGACGCGCGTGAGACCGAGCTCGCCCATCGTGATGATTTGTGGCTTTGTGAGTCCTTCAAAGGGCGGTTCGAGGAGCGCGGGAAGAAGCACGTTGACCGCATGCGCGGAACGAAACAGCAAGAAGTACGACTGCAGGTGGTGCAGCAACTCATAGCTGTCGGTAAGACCCACGACGTCGCAATCCATGGCTCGCATTTGACTGACGAGCGCTGTCAGATCTGCATAGGGACCAAAGACGCTGTCGTTGGTCAACAATACCTCATCCGCGGAACCGTCAAGTACACCGAGTCCGTAGCGCCAAGACCCGAAATCCATGCCACGGTTCTCTCGGACAGTGACGGTTGAACAGGTAGCTTTGAGTGCACCACGCGCTTCCTCGGGCAGACGCGGCGCGGTAGAGATGAAATGAACCTGATACTCAGCGGCAGCGAGAGCGCGGACGTAGTGGATGACGTGCGGAGCAACCAGGCCGTCTCGATCGTAGTGGCTAAAGAAACAAATGCGTCTCACGACAAACAGTGTCAGGCGGTATCGTCTGCAAGCTCGAGGAGATACTGGCCGTAGCTAGATTTGCCGAGCTCATTTGCGACGAGCCGTAGTTGTTCGCGATCAATAAAGCCCATGCGATATGCGACTTCCTCTGGACACCCTATCTTGAGACCTTGTCGTTGTTCGACAACCTGCACAAAGTTGCCGGCCTGAAGAAGCGAGTCGTGAGTTCCGGTATCTAGCCAGGCTGTTCCGCGCCCCATAATCTCCACCCTGAGCTGCCCGGCCTCAAGGTAAACTCTGTTAACATCGGTGATCTCCAGCTCTCCCCGCGATGACGGTTTCAAGTTTTGTGCAATGTTAATGACCTGATTGTCGTAGAAGTACAGCCCGGGGACCGCGTAGTTCGACTTAGGCTCTTGTGGCTTCTCTTCAATGCTCAACACTTTACCGGTGCGGTCAAACTCAACTACGCCGTACCGCTCTGGGTCTCGAACGTAGTAGCCGAATACGTGAGCTCCATGCTCAAGCTTTCCCAAGGTCTGGAGCTGAGCGCCGAGGCCGTGCCCATAAAACAGGTTGTCACCGAGGATCAGTGACACTGAATCGTCTCCGACGAAACCCGCTCCAATTGTGAAAGCCTGCGCGAGGCCCTCTGGGTTGGGTTGTTCCGCATAGCTGATGTTGAGCCCGATTCGGCTCCCATCACCGAGCAGTTCTTGAAAGCGCGGTACGTCGTGTGGCGTCGAGATGAGGAGAATATCGCGGATGCCAGCCAACATAAAAGTCGACAACGGGTAGTAGATCATCGGTTTGTCGTACACCGGCATGAGCTGTTTGCTCGCCACCATGGTGAGGGGATGCAATCGGGTGCCAGCACCGCCGGCCAAAATGATTCCCTTCATTGAGCCTCCAGGTTTCAGACGCGACATACACGCTAGGCCCCTCGATGCCAACTCTAGCTTTGAACGAGGGCCTTCAATCGGTTGAGCAAGCCGGTCTTCGCCGCAGCATGACGTTCGACGGTGGTAGCGTCCCGAGAGGTCCCGCGGGTTCGCAGGTAATGAAGGTAGGGGTCGGTTCCCCAGGCCTCCGGGTGCTCCTGTTTGTAGGCTCGCGAATCGAATCTCGGGTTAGGGGTACGGCCCTCAGCGTAACCGTGGAGCAGGTAGTGAACAACTGGGTCGACGCCTGAGCGCTTCACGTCGTCGTAGCGTTCATTGTACCAATCGCGGTCCAGGAGGCCGGTTGGGCCAAGGGTGAGGTAATCGCGAACTAGGCTGCGCAGCTTACCTCGGTCGAAGGACTTGGCGGCGCGGAGCAGCTTCAAAATCGATAGGACATCGCGCGGGCGGTAGCGCGACGGGACAGAGAGTCGCTGAACCGCTTGGGAAAAGTGCTCGAACTCATCGCGCTCGATGAGTAACGACTTGTCTCGCTCACGGATTTCGTTGTGCAACGCCGTTACTCTGCGCTCAAGCCGGTCTATGCGGTCCTCGCAGGAGGCCAGTTCGTCCGCCTGTTCTGCATTCACCCCCTCAGCGGCTGTTAGGTCGCGTTCTCGTGCTTTAAGGCGTCGAGTCAGCGAATCAATCTGCTCGCTGTGTTCGGCCAGCCGGTGTTCGACCGCTGCCGATTCCCGCTTTGCGGCCTGGAGCGCGCCGGTTAACTCATTGATCGAGGCGTCTCGAGCTAGAACCGCGGAGTGGAGGGTGCTCGCTCCTGATTCAGCGAGCACCACCGCCGACGAGACTATAGGCCAGGCAAGTGCGAGCTGCTCACGAACCTGATCAAAGGTCTCGAGAGCGCTTGGCGACGGAAGCTCTCTAGCTTTGCGATAGAGCTCGCCGAGCCACGGATGGAGCTCGAGTTCGGATTCATCGAGTTCGTGATGGCGAAGAGCCTTATCGGCGTGTTGCGAGAAATTGTCAGAGTTGAAGAACGCATCGCTGAATACTGTCAGCTTTCGCAGCCGCGAATCGAACTGTTCCTCAGCCGATTCTAGAACATCTCCGTAGGCGAGAGCGATGCGGTGGGTTTCACGAGAGTACAACTCAGCGTCTAAAGTGTAGCGTAGCCACATCGCGTCAGCCCGTTCGGCGAATTCGCCCCGGCGTTTGAAGGATCGGGAGACCTCCCTAGGATGACGGAGGGACAACACCGTACTGACTCCAAGGGCGAGGTCTTCGCATATCTCGAGGTAAAGAGGCAGCAGCAGACACAGGCGCGGATCCTTGACAACTAATGGCGCGTCGCCCTCAGCGCGAATGACTTCGCGGACGAGCCAACTGTTGATGGAAGATCGTGCGGAGTCGGCCTCCTTGGACTTTAACCAAGCAGTTGGAAGAGGCTTCACGTCGAACCAGGAAGAGCCTAGCCCGGTGAGCAGCATGTCGTTGATCGCGACCAGCTCTTCCGGCTCAAAAAAGCCCTTTGGGTTGTCGGGCTGCGGCGGGAGGAGTTTAGTGGGCAGGCGTCCGCCGGAGCACTGGAGAAACTTCGCGATGAGGGATGTTCCGGAGCGGTGCATCCCAAGAACAAAAATCACCTGTCGACGATCGCTCGGCATGGTCCCTGGATTTCCAACGGCAACGATTTTATTTCGCAGACCATGAAGCCGGTTTTCAGTCAACCGGACGAATAGTGCTCATTATTATTCGTCGAGGCTCGACTTACTCGGCGCGGTTGTGCGAATGGGTTTTTGTGAAATTAGGGTTGGAGTCGACGGAGCGAGACGGGCTAACTCTTCGTTCAGAGCAGATCGTGTTTGCCCTGTGGAGTGTGTTTTCGGTCGCGCTCATCGTAGCGGTTGCCGTCTTCGGAGTTGATCTCCCAAAGGCTGACGACTTTGAGTACGTGGCCCAGCTCGTGGGAGAGCCGGTAACGTTTGCTTGGCTGATTGAGCCTCACAACGAGCACCGAATTCTCGTCCCTCGGCTGATTTGGCTTGGCTTGGACGCGGTGTTCGGTGCGAATTTCACGGTCGCGATGTTCCTCAACGCAGTAGCAATGTCCGCGGCGGTACTCACGCTGTTGCTTGCGGCTCGCCGCCGTTTTGGGGCGTTAACCGTGACCGACGCAATCATTCCGCTTACCTTTCTTGGCTTCAACCATTGGGAGAACATCACTTGGGCGCATCAGGTGCAGTTCGTGGGTGGCTCGGTTCTCGCTTGCATCTTGATGGCCGTGGGGCTGAACAATTTCGACGGTCGTCGTCGTTGGGTCACTGCCACGATATGCCTGTTACTCTTGCCGTGGTTCGGCGCACAGAGTGTTCTAATTACTTTCCCGCTGGCGCTTTGGTGCCTCTTGCACTCCTATCGACTCAACGGCTCGGCTCGAACTGCGCTGCTAGTCTCTTCTATCATCTCGCTCGTCTCTGTTGCTGGGCTGGTGCTAAGTCACCGCCCTTCCGCGGGGCATGAATCGTTGAAGGCGAAGTCGTTGTTCATCGCCATAAAGTACACCCTCGCCGAGTTGGCACTCAGCATAGCGCTACATTCGGAGCTCGCCGTACTGATCGGACTTGTATTGCTCGCGGTTTCAACAGTCGTTGCCGTTCTCGCCTTGCGAACCGGCGCGGCGTTCGAGTCGAGCGACATCTTGATCGCTGGCCTAGCCGGCACAATTGCTCTCGGCTTTGTTACTGCGGCTGCGCGCGCAGGCAACGGAAGCCTTGTGCCGGCGGACCGGTACGCAACACTGATGGCGCCCGGCTTAATCGCAGCTTACTTGCTCGCCCGGACACTATCCGCAGCCGGCTTGGCTTCGGCTCGTGTGTTTGCAGTTCTCGCGGTGGCGTTCGCCGGCATGAACATTCAGGAGGGAATCGAGAAGTTTCGCAAGCGCTCGAACGTAGATCGAAAGATCTTCAATTTCCTGGCGGCGGTTAGCCATCCGTCCGAGGTTCCGGCACCGATCATAGCGCAGATGCACCCCTCTGATACCCACGCTCGCCGGATCTTGGGACTCCTGATCAGCGCCCGCGAGTCCTTCGCGAGCCAAGACAAACCGATTCCTCCATTCACCTACCGAAAGTGGAACGAAGAAGAGTACTGTCTGGTGCTCGAGGATTCGGCTGCCGACGGATTTTCGGGAACTGACTTTGCTCGGACCGTGCGCGACGGATTGGCGGTTCGGGGGTCTTTCATTACCGACGACGCAGAGACGGGCCACGTCGACGTCCGCGTAAACCGCGGCCAGCGCATTTTGTACCGCACCGGTCCGGTGGTGAGTCGACAGAAGATCACTATCATCGGTGCTTCGGGCTTTGCGTCGAAGGCTCCACAGGCGAAAGACTGGTTGGTGCTGGATTTTTCAATTGCGAGCTTGCCCGAGACATTCGTGGTGCGTTTTTCAGACGACGGTCGAGGCTGGGGCGAATGGTCTGCGATAGGCCTCTCCACCCCCGGTGCCGATTGTGAAGCGGCTCTGCCCTGAAGCAAAGTGACGCTTGCTCGCTCGCGCCGCCGGCGCTATACGCCGCGCCTGGTGCAGACTGAGGTGCAGACGTGACTGATATCGCAATTATCGGTGGCTGTGGCCACGTAGGCCTTCCGCTTGGACTCGCCTTCGCTGAAGTGGGCAAGCAAGTGGCTGCGGTCGACATCGATGGCCCCAAGGTTGAGGCCACCAACGCTGGCGAAATGCCCTTTAGCGACCGCGGAGCGGATGACCTCCTGACCAAGGTGCTAAAGGATGGCACATTCATCGCGACAACGGACCCGGCGATCGTTCGTGAGTCAGAAGTCATTGTGACCGTCATCGGTACCCCGGTGGACGAGCACCTCAATCCTCGCTTCGATGTTATGCAGCGGTTCGTTAACGAAATTCGCGAGTATCTCGTACCGAACCAGCTCCTGGTTCTACGGAGCACGCTCTTCCCGGGAAGTACGGCTCGCGTCAAACAGCTTCTCGACAAGATGGGGTTGGACGTCGACGTTGCGTTTTGCCCGGAGCGCGTCGCCGAGGGTGTCGCGCTTGAGGAGATCAAAGGGCTTCCCCAGATCGTAGCGGGTGTCGATGAGCGCAGTCAGAAGCGCGCCGAAGAGCTCTTCGCGCTTCTGACCCCGGACATTATCCGCCTTGAAACGACTGGGGCTGAGCTAGCGAAGCTATTCACCAATGCCTGGCGCTACATTCAGTTCTCAGTGGCCAATCAGTTCTACATGATCGCTAACGATTATGGCATCGACTTCTACGATGTTCACAACGCGATGACGTTCAAATACCCGCGTGCGAAAGACTTTCCGCGTGCAGGTTTTGCAGCGGGACCGTGCCTTTTCAAGGACACGATGCAGCTCAGTGCGTTTCACAACAACAACTTCTTCCTCGGGCACTCAGCTATGCTCATCAACGAGGGGTTGCCTAATTACATCGTTCAGCGCGCGCGTCGGCGCTTCCCAGACCTCTCTGAAAAGAAGGTCGCGATTCTGGGGATGGCCTTTAAGCCCAACAGCGACGATCCGCGCGACTCGCTATCGTTCAAGCTGCGGAGCATTCTCCAGGCGGAGGCGGCTGAGGTGCTTTGCGTGGAACCGAACTTCCACGACGAGCGCTTCGTTTCACTGGACGAAGCAATGGACGAGGCGGATCTCGTCATCCTCGGGGTTCCGCATTCCCAATTCCGTGAGCTCGATTTCGGCAAGAAACCTCTCATCGATATTTGGAACATGACCAACCAAAGGATGGACGTTATATGAAGTGCCTCGTTACTGGCGCAAACGGTTTCATCGCGGGCTACGTAGTTCAGGAGCTACTGGACAACGGCTACGATGTTGTGGGTCTTGACAACTTTTCGAAGTACGGACGTGTCGAGAAGTCGTACGACGACAATCCGAAGTTCAAGCTCGTCGAAGGTGATGCACGTGATGCAGAACTAATGAAAGAGCTCGTTGCCGATTGTGATCACTTCATCGCCGGGGCAGCGATGATCGGCGGCATCTCCTACTTCCATGAGTACGCCTACGACCTCATTGCCGCAAACGAACGAATCACAGCCGCACACTTCGACGCGGCGATCTGGGCGCACAAAGAGAAGAAGCTCAAGAAGATCATGGTGATGAGTTCTTCGATGGTGTTCGAATCAACCAGCGTCTACCCCACCCCGGAAGGGGAAGAGCTCCGAAGCCCGCCGCCACTTTCAACCTACGGCTTCCAAAAGCTCGCCACTGAATTCTTTGCGAAGGGGGCTTGGGAACAGTACAAGCTGCCGTACACGATTGTGCGACCGTTCAACTGTGTCGGCATTGGGGAGTCGCGAGCCAAGGGCGACGTGGACATCCAGAGCGGGAACGTAAAGCTCGCAATGAGTCATGTGGTCCCGGACATCATTCAAAAAATTATCAAGGGTCAGGATCCGCTGCACATCCTCGGCTCCGGCGAACAGGTCCGTCATTACACCTACGGTGGAGACTTGGCCCGTGGTATCCGAGTGTGCATCGAGCACCCGGATGCGCTCAACGAGGACTTCAACATCTCGACTGCACAGAGCACTAACGTGCTTGAGCTCGCCGAGACCATCTGGAAAAAACTCAAGGGCGACGCGCCGTTCAACCACGTGTCCGATGAGCCGTTCCTGCACGACGTGCAGAAGCGAGTACCGGACGTATCAAAGGCGAAGCGCGTGCTCGGATACGAGGCTACCACCACGCTAGATGAGATGCTCGATGAAGTAATCCCCTGGATCCGCGAACAGGTTGAGAAGGGGCTGATCTAGTCCGTCAGAGAACGGGGCAGCGATGAAGCGAGTTGTCGAGGAAATCCAGCGTGACTTCGATCTCGAAGTCTACCGCTTGGCAAATCCGGACCTTGGCTCACTAACAACGGCTGAGCTCTTGACGCACTGGCAGACTCATGGCCGCCGTGAACAACGGACCGCCGGGCTGGCTCAACACCGGGATACCCTCCGTCAGCGGCTGGTGGAGGCGTTTGAGTCGATTCTCGAAATCGGACCTTACGGTCGACCGTTCCTTGCCGGCGATGGTGTCAAGTACTTCGACATTGCCGACCAACAGTCTCTAATCAAGAGAGCCGAAGACGAGGGTGTCGGTCACCTCTACAACCAGGTGCCGTTCATCGACTTTCATCATCCGGAAGGCGATTTGAGCGTGGTGCCTGACTGCAGTTTCGACTTGGTTTACGACAGCCACTCGATCGAGCATCACCCGGATTTAGTAAAGCACCTGCATCACGTTGCTCGGCTTCTGAAACCAAACGGGCTGTACATTGCACACGTCCCAGACAAACGATTCACGTTTGACCACTATTTCCCTTTGACCACGATCGCCGAGGTTCTCGACGCACATTACTCGACGGCTAAAAGGCACTCGGTAGCCCATGTGATTGGCCATCTTACCTACTCGACGCACAATGACTCAGTTGCGCATTGGAAGGGTCAGAATGGAGAATTCGGGTCGCTGCTGGAGCTCACCAAGGTTGCGAAGCACGCTATTGAGCACTACCGAGAAGCGGCAGGGCGCTACATCGATGTACACGCATGGCGATTTACGCCTCGCTCACTTCGTTGCCTGATGCTCCAGCTGAATTATCTCGAATTTGTCGATCTAAAGCCGATACACGTTCACGAGACAGCGCGCGACTCTAGTGAATTCCTGTCCGTCATGGCGATTGGTCGCGTAGAGGAGTCCGAGCTCGAACGGGAGCACGCCTTTCACTACGTCGGCTAGCGCTGCAAGACTGAGCACTGCATGATGATCTCGATTAGTTCTTCGGCGGCGTTCACCGCAAACTTGTGCATGCCGACGTCGTCGACGATGAGCAACGGGATGTTCGCGTGCATTTTTATGCGTCTGTAGGGAATCGGCCCATCTATTGTAGTGCTCGCAGAACTGACTGTACTGGTAGCCGTCCGCGTGCTGCTCGCGATACTCCTGCCAGAGCAGCATCTTCGTGACGTGCTTCTTCTTGAGCTCGAGATGAACGAGCGCGAAGTCGGGCTCCGGACGCGACCGCATCGGCCGATTTTCGTTCGGGAAGAGCAGGCGGCTCAGGGCCGCATCGTCCATCGCTCTGGCGACCGGCCAGG
>JBCCNK010000070.1:0-13672 GCA_039025875.1 Pseudomonadota bacterium | reverse complement strand
TTACAGCGTTCCACGAGATAGGTGAGCCCAGAGGTCAACGGTGATATGTATTTGTTATCGATCTGGGCGAGGTTGCCAAGAACGACGATGCGTGAATTCTCCCCTACCCGACTTATGACTGACTTCAACTGAAACTGGGTAAGACCCTGTGCTTCATCGATAATGATGTATGCGTTGTTAAAGGATCGTCCGCGCATGAAGTTTAAAGATTTAAATTGGATGTTTGCGCGTTCCTTTACGTAATCGATGCTGCTTGCACAAGACTCGTCAGCGCCGTGCAGGATCTCCAAATTATCGTCGAACGCCGCAAGCCAAGGCGCCATCTTCTCTTCCTCAGTACCCGGTAAAAATCCTATGTCTTCAGCGATGGGCGGTGTTGACCGGGTAACAATGAGCTTGCTATAGCGCCGTTCCTCCAAAATCGCGTGCAGGCCATACGCCAGCGCGATCAGCGTCTTTCCAGACCCGGCCGGACCTGTCATCACTGTCATGTCCACATCGTCATCGGCGATGAGCGCCATGGCCATAGCCTGTTCCAGGTTACGCGGAGCCAGGCCCCAGAAGCGGCGATTCATGAGGCTATCCCGGCTGTCGCAGCGCAAATATACGTGGTTGGTATCGGCGCGTACCACAAACGCCATAAAATCATGGTCGTCATAGAGAAACATCTTTGGGTACGCATGGGGCAGCACGTCGCGAGACAGTCGATGCAGTGTCACTCGCCCTTCACGTAACGTATCGACATCGTCGACGAGGTCCCAGAAGTTCCCTGGAATCCTCTCGTGACCTTTGCTGAGCAGGTCAATGTCGTCGAGAACTCGGTCGCGTCTGTAGTCTTCAACGTGCTGCAGACCCGAACCTTTAGCCTTGATTCTCATGTTGATGTCTTTAGTTACAAGACACACAAACTCCTCTGCGTTCTGCGCTTGCAACTTGAGTGCGACGTTGATGATCCGGTTGTCGTTTGCCTGATCCTGGTTACCGTCGAGATAGGGGATGTCGCTATCGTCCTCGATCAGCTGATCGGGAAAGATCGCCAGTGTTCCCCCGGCAAGTGCAGGGTCAGGAGAGGGCATAGTGACCCCTTCTTGAATCTCCCTTGGCGCCGCTTGACCCACGATTCGGTCAATCATTTGAATAGCGATCCTCGCCTCGCGGCTCACCGTCTTATCGCGCCGATCTTTGATGTGATCCAGCTCTTCTAGCACGGTCATTGGTATAACGACATGGTGTTCGTTGAAGGCAGTAACCGCCGTAGGGTCGTGCAGTAGCACATTGGTATCGAGCACATACACTTTCTTCGCGGGTTCTACTCGCGGCGTAAGAGCGTGAACAACAGTGCTGGTATCCATAGGCAATCTGTCCAGAGGAGTTATGGGAATTTGGCTATGAACTCACCGCACGCGCAGCAACGCCACTCGGATATCGAAAAACCGAGCGACGCCAACGCAACCGCTTTACAGATAGGCGGCACGAATGCAGCAAGAAACAGAGAGGGGGATTTGAAGAAGCTCGAACCCAGGGTTCCGGTTAAGCCATGGGTGTTGATGTGTCGTGGTTGTCGTGGTCGCGTCAGTAACCAAGCGGGCCAAACTTGCGGACTGAGGAGGTGGAAAAAGCCAGGGCTCTTTGTAAAACGCCTGAGAAAGAAAAGACTCATTGCGGTTTGAGTGGCAGATACTGGGTCGGCTCGCTGTTTTCGATTCTGTGGCTGGTTTCAGTTCTGTATTCGCTCGTGCGTATCACTTACATAGGCATACGATCCACGGATCAGACTGCGGCAGCAAGTGTTGTACCCTTTCCCTGAACGCGCCTGATCGTCCTCTAGATTAATCGGTTTTTCCTGTATCTTTTTCTTTCGTCTTCTTTTATCGCTGCCTTCCTACTAGTCCCGCTTACTAGTCCCGCTTAGGTCAAACAAAACAAACCAGTCCTTCATCGAGCACGTGTGTTACCGAGGACCGAAGCCTCGAGCGTTTGTAGTACTTCGCGTCTTGTAGTTCGGGTCGACGTTTGCGCGGAGCTTATGGGCATCGTTTGCCAAACGGCTGTCGGCTGTCGGCTGTCGGTCACTGTCGCCTCGAAAAGGCAAGATTATTGAGGCCGCAGTGTTCACCTGTCAACGCGCGCCATTGATTCAACGATCGCGCGGTGCAGCGTTGCGTCCTGATCGCGACAGATGCTGCGATCACAAGTCCCTGACAGCAAACGGGCTTTCCGATAGCATGATAGGCTTAAGTTTTCTCCGCGGGCTTCGGCCATCCGATGTTAGACCGAAATTCGATCGCGCAGCTGCGCGGTCTGAAAAACCAGATGGAAGCGGAAAAGGAGCGCGCAGAAGCCGTGCTCCGCGGTACTACCGCGCGCTACGGGTTCGCTCGGCTGGACGATGGCCGTGAAGTGTTCGTTCCGCCTAACGAGATGCTAAAAGGATTCCCCGGTGATCGAGTAAGGGTTTGCGTAAAACCCGGGAAAGACAAGAGGCCGATTGCCGAAATAGAGGGACTGGTCAGCGGTTGCCTGGAGGAGTTTACCGGACGCTGCGTGAGTAAGGGAAAAGCGCTTTTCGTGCAGCCCGATCACGAAACAGTACAACGCTGGCTTTTTCTCCCTCCCAGCGAACGGGCCAAGGCAAAACCCGGAGACTATCTGCGCTGCAAGCTTCATCGCCACCCCATTAAGGATGGCAAACCGCAGGCCCACGTTCTGGAGAATCTAGGAAACGCTGCCGATCCTGGCATTGAAAATCGCTACACAATCGCAAAACATGGCCTCCTTACTACCTGGCCGGAAAGCCTGAAGCAGCAAGTAAGAAGCGCTCTCGATTCCGGGATTAGTAGATTGGCGGATCGGGAGGACTTCACGAACCTCGATTTCGTGACAATTGACGCTGCGCGCACCTTGGATATCGACGACGCACTCTATGCAGAGGTAACGACGGACGGATGGCTGCTGTATGTCGCTATCGCCGACCCAACGGCGTATGTCGAGCCAAACTCGCCGCTATTTAGCGCGATCAAGGAACGAGCAAGCAGCGTGTATTTTCACGGTACTGTTGTTCCTATGCTGCCGGAGGAGCTATCGCAACAGTGCGCCCTGGCCGAGGGTGAACTGCGCCCAGCGGTCGTTTGTCGAATCACGGTCGCGGAGAACGGCGACGTCGGGGAGTTCGAATTCTTCGAGGCACTGATACGCTCTAGAGCAAAACTTGCTTATTACCTGGTCGATCGTTACCTCACCGGTGACGACGACGCGTTAATGTGCCACTCAAGTCCTCTTGAGGCATTGTTCCAGGTGTCCCGGGCGCTGCGGACGCACCGAGAA
Organism: Pseudomonadota bacterium; assembly: GCA_039025875.1. Classification (GTDB taxonomy): domain Bacteria; phylum Pseudomonadota; class Gammaproteobacteria; order Pseudomonadales; family Halieaceae; genus Congregibacter. Next base: position 10,348 of record JBCCNK010000070.1, on the reverse strand, counting down.
GGTCATGAGCTGGTTATGGAAGAGCGTCGGGAATTTCGCTGGATTCTCGATGAGCAGGGCCATATAGAAACTATAGAGCCGTGCGAAAAGTTGCTTTCGCAGCGCCTTGTGGAAGAGTGCATGATCGCAGCTAATCGCTGCGCTGCGACGTTGCTCGCGACCGGTGGTGCGCCCGGTCCCTTTGTCATCCATGACGGGTTCAGGAAAGACCGTGAACAGGACCGAGATAGGTTCGTAAAGGAATTTACGCCGAAAATGGCGGGAGTCGACCTAGATAGCGTAGAGGGTTATCGGGATCTGATGCATGCGCTGAGCTCAGCCGATCACGAACTGCCACTGCGCAGCATGGTCAACCGGCTACTTACGCGCGCTCGACTGTCGACGAAGGCCAAGCCTCACAAAGGATTGGCCCTCAGCAGTTACAGCAACTGCACGTCACCGCTTCGTAAGTGTCTTGATCTCGTAACACAGCTGCACATTAAGTCCGTCATCCGCGGGGAACAAGCCGCTCTTTTCTCCCAGGGCGATCTCGAAAAGCTCACCCAGAGACTCCAGAAGCTTCGTCAGATCAGTCTGGAGGCGGAACGTTGGTTGACTCTGCTGCATCTGCAGCAATTGAGCAAAGCATCGAACGACGCATGGCCCGGTCGTATCTCCCATATCAGCAACCACGGCTTTACAGTACAGCTGGACCGTAACGGTCTCGAAGGCTATGTCGATCTTCGGCAGGAAAAAGACCGCTTCCAATTTGATCGACTGCGCTCATTGCTGAAAAGCAAAGCTCGTACCTTCCATCTTGATATGCCAGTTGAAGTGACATTAGCAGGAGAAGATAGCCAGACACCCCACCTACCATCCTTCAAATTGGTTCGCAGAGAAGTCGCCAGCTCTGAGAGCCGCCGTAGTAACAAGGTCATCGACAGCGAAAAAGGCGTGAAGCCAACCTCTTCTGAGGATGTGCCTAAGGCCCATACCGCAGCTGCTCAACATGCGTTAGCAAACGAACCAAACGCGAACGAGAAAGCTGAACAGGCACCGATGGCCGAGAGCGACACAGCGAAGGACGCCGAGAAGGGCACCGCAGTTGTCGATGAACACGTATCGGCGCCGTAGCTGCTTACAGTAGGCTCAGGTGAGCTGGGGGATTAAGCGTGGCAGTGAGATCAAGACTCACCCGCGTTAGTTGAGAAATCATGGGGGCTTTCTGTTGAATCGCAGCAGGTTGAGACCGTATCAAAACTGGGCATTACCAGGTGTTCGAGGAAATGGAATAGCGTCTCGAACATTGTCCATTCCCGTCACGTAGTTTATCAGCCTCTCGAAACCAAGCCCGAACCCGGAATGAGGCACGGTCCCGTAACGCCGTAAATCCCTATACCACCATAGCTCAGCCGCCTGGTCGGAGTTCAAATCGCTAGCTATGCGCGCATCGAGGACGTCCAAGCGCTCTTCACGCTGACTACCACCGATAATCTCTCCGATTCCTGGCGCCAGTACGTCCATAGCCGCCACCGTACGCTCATCCTCGTTTAATCGCATGTAGAACGCTTTTATCTCCCGCGGATAGTTCATCAGCACGACCGGCCGGCCCACGTGTTCTTCACAAAGATATCGTTCATGCTCACTGGCCAAGTCCACACCCCATGCAACTGGAAACTCGAAGTTCTTGCCACTAGCCTCAAGTATGCTTATGGCCTGCGTGTACTCCATGCGTTCAAAACTGCTTTCTACCATGGTCGAAAGCCTCTCGAGCACCGTCTTATCGATGCGCTGATTAAAGAAAGCCATGTCGTCCTCGCAGTCTTCCAGGACCCGCCGAAACACGTGCTTAAGAAGAGCTTCAGCCAGATCGGCGTTCGCCTCAAGATCGGCGAAAGCAACCTCAGGCTCAATCATCCAGAACTCCGCAAGGTGGCGGCTCGTGTTGCTGTTTTCGGCCCGAAAAGTGGGTCCGAATGTGTATACCTTGCTCATCGCCAGGCAATAGGACTCAACCTCAAGCTGACCACTCACGGTAAGAAACGCCTCGCTGCCGAAGAAATCCTGGCTTGAATCAACCGCACCGGCCGCGGTTCGTGGGAGATTAGTCATATCCAGCGTGCTTACCCGAAAAAGCTCTCCAGCACCTTCACAGTCGCTTGCCGTAATAATCGGAGTATTGATCCAGTAGAAGCCGTTTCGGTGGAAAAAGTCGTGGATCGCATTTGCTAGGCAATGCCTTACCCGGGTAATCGCTCCAAATGTATTAGTCCTTGGACGCAGATGAGCTTGCGTACGCAGGTACTCGAAACTATGGCGCTTTTTCGCGATTGGGTAGGTCTCAGGGTCGTCCACCCAGCCAATCACGTCGACGGCGGTCGCCTGAATTTCGACAGCCTGGCCTTTGCCCATCGACTTGACTAGGGTGCCGCGGATGGAAACGGCGCAACCGGTCGTAAGCGCCAGGACGTCATCTTCGTAATTTGGAAGCTCCGACGGCACCACGGCTTGAATTGCATCGAAGCTGGAACCATCGTGCAGCGCCAAAAAAGAGATCCCAGCTTTCGAGTCTCTTTTGCTGCGTAACCAACCCCGTACTGCAACGGCAGGTCCATCAGGAGTATGTACGCCAGAGGAGCTAGGTAGGGAAGTAGCGAGAAGAGCCGCAACGGAGCTGTAGTCGGTCATGAGCCTGAATTGATCGAAAGGGACCCGGAGCTTAGCGACATACCAGGAGCGTAGCCAGTCTTGTGCTCCGCACTACCGCTAGGATATGAGCCCAGGTGTCGGTGGTCGCGACTTCTGTTCTGGCTATCTGACGTTCAACCGCCCTGAAAGAGAAAACTCCGTGCGGGACTATAAACGCGCGGCTTCGAGGCGACTCTCAATTGTTCTCAGCTGAACGCGATAGCGCGCTTTCTCCGCCGTAATCAACGTATCGTTGATCGCTTCATGTATCAGTTTGACTGCTCGTTCATCGTTTCCGCGCCGATGTTCTGCCAATCCCATTTGGTAGGTGAACTGACTGTCATCTGGGCGAATTCGATGCGCCTTGGCAAAATGACCAACGGCGGCATCCCAATCTTCGTCGGCCAGGGCCAACTCTCCTAAGTTTGCGTGATAGAACGGATTCTGATTACGGTAGTGTCTCAGCCGCCCAAGCCAGTATTCCTGTTCCTGCTCCCGCCCTTCCAGCTCGTAGAGAACCACTAGATTATTCATGGCAGATCGATCACTTCGATCCAACTTAAGAGCGGTGAAGTAAGACTCTTCTGCCTCCCGGTACTGCCCGGCATGTCGATAAATCGCGCCGAGATTTACCCACAGGTGAGAAGTCTCGGGGGATGCCTCCAGTCCGAGGATGAGTTGCTGCCAGGCTCGTACGGGGTGGCCATCCGCCAATGCCAGCATCGCCAGATTATTGAAGTAAAGTCCCAAAGCCTCCTTATCGGTAAGCAGTCTTGTTTCGGCGACTTCCGATCGGCTGAGGGGGTCGATGTCTACTGTGAACTCGGTGCCATCGCGAGTTTTTACGTTTACATTTACATGCAAACGAACCGCGACTCGCTCGCCGATACGTTGCCATTCCGGGCGAACTTCCATCCATTGATAGCGCGCATTCAACCCCGCCTCGCGAGCCAGGGCAACGAACATATGTGCATAACTCAAGCAGTTCGCGGTGCCCCGCTGGAAGGTAGTGGCCGCATCGCCGTCCGCGAACGGGTCGTACTGCATGCCGAGATTTCCCGGACTTTTAATCGATCTGTGCAGCGACATCAGCCGCGTCTTGCCGTTGTTGCGGCTTTGAATCGTGTCTCGCACAAAACTTCTCATCTCATCGGTCAAATGCAAGATGTCGATGTCTGTACCGTAGGAAAGAGCGTCTTCAGCCGCGAAGACTTCACCTTCGTAGCTGAGGTGGGGAATCTGATCCGAGTTAAATTGCAGCTTACCCCGGGTCGCACAAGCCCCGACGGTTACTGCGACAAGCAGCACGCCAAAAAGCGAAATGCGACGCAGCGTCAGTCGATCACTAGCCGCCGAATTGGTTTCGCGTGAATTCATCGACCAGCACTTCAACATAGATTCGATCGGATTCGGAAAAACGCCTTGGTTCGGGACTATCGAGGTCTAAGACCGCTATAACCTGGCCTCCGGAGACGACGGGCACAACGAGTTCCGATCTGGAGCGCAGGTCACACGCGATGTGTCCCGGGAATGCGTGAACATCATCAACACGAATAGTCTCGGCTTGAGCAGCACAAGTTCCGCATACACCCTTGCCCACAGGAATTCGCACGCAGGCCGGTCTCCCCTGAAACGGGCCAAGGACCAACTCATCAGCTTTTTTGAAATAGAAGCCAGCCCAATTAAGAGCGGGAAGTACGTCCATGACGAATGCGGCCGTGTTACCCGCGTTGGCTATCAGATCCGGTTCACCGGCGAGAAGCGCACTAAGCTGCAATCGAGCGTCCGCCAGCGTGAGTCGAGGCGCGTAGGTACCGGCTTCCCCTGATTCAGATGAGGGAGCGACCGAATTCTCGCCCACCAGGGGGACCGGGCCTGTCTCTATTAAGGAATCCACCCCAACAGTATGAAATAGATCGGTGATTCTCGCCAACCGTATGTGGCATCAACCGTCAAGCAGTTGCGTTCGAACGACGTCAATGCCCAGACAGCGCGGGCTGCTAGGCCCCCTGCAGCGAGATCCGGTTAGGCCGCCGTATGCAACCCGCACTCCCGCCCAGCTTCAACTTTTGTCGGATCGAAGTAGTGTGCGTTATCCGGCAAGTTGTGAAGCTTCAGATACCGCTGTACATCCAGCTCAGTCCAGTGGAATATTGGCGCAACCTTAAGGTCTACACGACTGTCCCGGGTAAACACGTTAAGCCCTCTACGGTAATCAGTTTCCTCCGCGCGTATCCCTGTCAACCAGATCTTTGGCCTAAGTTCTTTGAGCGCCCGATCGAACGGTTCAAGCTTTACCTGCTGTGTGAAAAGACGATGTTCAGCCTCCTGATCCAATAGCGGAATTGGCCCAAACAGAGCTTCGCGGCGCGCCGAACTCATCTGCGGCGTGTAGATTCGCAAGTCCAGTTCCAACCTCGTCTCTAGGACTTCAGCGTAGCGGTAGGTTTGGGGCGTGTTATAGCCAGAATCTACCCAAACAACGGGTGTTGCTGGGGCGAGCTGCGAAACAAGGTGCAGCATCACTGCCGATCCAGCGCCCATACTCGTGGACAGTACTACCGTCGCGCGCTGAGCAGCCGCCCAACGAACAATCGCCTCCGGGGTGATCGTGGACGCGAGATCGTTTGCTGTGGAAACATCATCCAACAGCTCAGGGAAAGCTAGATCGAGGGAGTTCGCCCTTACAGGCAAGGAGGTGCAAGTGCAAACACCAAAGTCGCGAGCGGGCGGTCCACTGACCGATTCAGCTTTGCCTCGATCGCCGGCCTCTGAGTTGCCCGCATCGCTATGGGCGACAACTGCACAGGTTGATCCTGGCAAGCCGTCGAGACTAGCAGTCGTGTTCTCTTTCGGACCAGCTAGCTGTGTTGTTGGCGTACCTAAAAAAGAGGCCATGGGCATCCACCGTTCTAAGTGAGGATGCGATTATCAGCATGCCAGGCCTCGCGACAGAAATATCGAGTTTTTCTAAGGTTATAGCCAGGCAGTTATACCGAGCCGATTGCTAGCTGGTTGAGCCCAGCCTGGACTACCTAACGGGTGATTGCTCTTAACCCAGAGGCATGAGCGTGACTTGTGTTCCTACCTGCCCTCCAGCTCAGCATGCAGTCCCCGATACTGCTGGGTGAGCTTGTGAGAGGGTGCCAAATCGACGAGCGGGCGATGTTGATAGTGCGATTCCTTCATTTTTACGGAGCTGTTTAAGTAGGTGGACAGCACCGGATGACCCTCTTCCACAAGTTCATTCACTAATGCTGTTGGCAGCCGCGCCTGGCTGTTGAACTGGTTAATTACGATTCCCTCAACCTCCAGATCCTCGTTATGGTCCTCTTGCAACTCGGCGATGTTATCCAAGAGCGCATAGAGGCTCTGGCGCGCGAAGCTGTCGCAATCAAAAGGAATGAGCACCCGATCCGCGGAAATCAGTGCGGATTTCGAATAAAAGTTAAAGTTGGGAGGCGTATCGATGTAGATCCGATCATAAAGATCCGCAAGCTTCGCCAGGGCATCGCGTAGCTTGTAGATCTTGTACCGCGCTTCCAACTCGCGCTCAAGCTCACCAAGCACAGGACTAGAGGGCATCAGGAACAAATTCTCAAATGCGGTTTCCCAGACGAAGGAATCGGGGTTCTTGCTCATCCGACGGGGGCCGACGGTTTGTTTGAACAATCCGGAAACGCCCTGAGCCTCCGCGGGGAAAGTCTCCGCGTCGATCTCTCCAACGAGGTAGTGAGTTGTATTCCCTTGCACATCGAGGTCAATGACCAGAGTCTTGTGGCCTAGAACCGCATCGATCGCGGCTAGGTTACAGGTAATACTGGTTTTACCAACACCGCCCTTCTGATTAAAAACCACTCGCTTCATCGCCGACTCCGGGTGTATCGCAGTGGCGGGTATTCTATGCTCTGCTGCCTGCTAACGTCCGCCAACTTTAGGATTTTTGTGCCCATGACCCCAAGTGCACCGCGCCTGCAAGTGCTCCTCACCGGTGATGAGCTGATGAGTGGCGACACCGTAGACTCAAACTCTTCCACTATCGCCCGCGAACTCTCGCCTCTCGGACTTACCCCCGTTCGGCGGGTAACTCTCGGCGATGACCGCAGGTCACTGATCTCGGAGATCCAGCAACTCACCGCCGGAGGTGAGGCCCTCCTTATAAACGGGGGCCTGGGGCCAACCAGCGATGATCTGACTGCCGAGGTATTGGCAGAGGCCGCAGGTGTACCCCTCGTTGAAAACCCCGCAGCGCTTGAGCATCTACAGCGCTGGTGCAAGCAGCGGGGTCTGGTGCTGAATCAGGCCAATCGCAAACAGGCACTGATCCCCGACGGTGCGCAGCTGATAGCGAATCCAGTAGGTAGTGCTCTCGGTTTTGTGCTGGAGGTCAAGAACTGCCTCGTGCTTTGCACGCCGGGGGTACCGGGCGAGCTACGCGCGATGCTGCCCGAAATCAAACAGCGCCTGTCCGCCCGCTTCGCTGTCACCAGCCAGCGGGATGTAATGCGCATCCAAACCTTCGGAATTGGAGAATCAACTATTCAGCAGTTCATTCATGATGAAATACCTGACTGGCCCGATGAGGTGACTCTGAGCTTTAGAGCAGGGGCGCCCCAGCTGGAACTCAAGCTCATCATCGAAAATCCCGAGCACAACGAACTCCGAGATCGGTACCTGGCCAGGCTCGAGGGCTCGTTCGGAGACCACGTTATTGGCCGTGATGACAGCAAAATTGCTGAACGAGTGATTGCATTGGCGAAGCGCGAAGGCAAGGCGATTACTTGTGCCGAGTCGTGCACTGGCGGCATGGTTGCTTCAATGATCACTCAGATTCCCGGTTCCTCACAGGTGTTTCCCGGAGGTTTTGTAACCTACTCTAACGAACTAAAAGCTGGCGTACTGGGAGTTAGCGAGGAAACGCTCGCGCGTTTTGGTGCCGTGAGTGAGGAGACCGTGCGCGAGATGTTGGCGGGCGCCCTGAACCTCGCCGGCGCTGATCTTGGCGTAGCAGTGTCGGGGATTGCAGGTCCGGATGGCGGAACGGTTGACAAGCCCGTGGGCACAGTCTGGCTTGCGTGGGGCGAATCGGGATCGATAAGATCCCACTGTCTGCAGTGGCCGGTTGAGCGAACGCTGTTCCAAACGATGGTTTCTGCCGCAGCTTTAGATGTTATGCGACGCCAACTACAGGGGCTCGATAGCACGGCCCGTTACTTCGAGCAGCGCCGGTATCGTTCAAGGTTGTAGGCGCTCCCAGCGCCAAGCACCCTCTCCACCTTCGACGCCGGTACGCGAGGAACGGATTCGATCATGCATGCGGTGCGAACCCCCCTGCCAGAACTCAAACTGATCGGGAATCAGGAGATATCCACCCCAAAAATCCGGAACGGGTACATCCCGGTCTTTGAATCGTTCTTTTACCGAGTCGTACTGTGCGTCCAGATCCGCGCGGCTCGCTATAGGGCTACTCTGGCGTGAGGCCCAGGCCGCAAGCTGACTCTCCCGCGGCCGACTCCGAAAGTAGGTCGCTGATTCCTGCCGGTCCAATCGCTGCACGAGGCCACCGACTGCGACCTGTCGATCCAATTCGTTCCAGGGAAACAAGGCGCTTACAGCCGGATGATCGCGCATGGCCTCGGCCTTCGCACTGCGGTAGTTCGTAAAGAAAACCAAGCCCGACTCTAGTATTTCCTTTAACAGGACGATTCGCTGCCAGGGTCTACCATCGCAGTCAATTGTGGCGAGCGACATCGCGGTTGGGTCGGCGAGCTCAGCCGCCACAGCCTGATCCACCCATCGCCGGAACAACGGTAGGGGACTATCGCCCAGCGCACCATCGGTGAGACCGCCGCGCGTATAATTGCGACGGATATCCTCATACTTTCCAGCCAAAATCTGCTCCTAAGTGAGTCATGGTGGGAGATATCCCGCACTCGCCGACCAGTTCGTCGGGAGCGGCCTGGGCAGCCTGTTCGTAATTGGCTTATGTCGACGGTACTACCGGCGCCCGAGCGGTGTAAAAAGGTAACTGAGGGAAAGGATAGTGCGCACGCCAGTTCTTCCCCAATCTTTCCTCCATGGACTGGCCGAGAAGGCTCGAGCATCGCTGATCAAGGAGTAAGTCAAGCTGATCGATCGTGGCCGCACCCAACAGCACGAAAGCTTCGAACAGACCCTCCATACGGTACAGCGGACCTGGTGGTATGTCCTGTTGATGCTGCAGTCGCTTGAGAAGATCATCGAGGCGTTTTTCTATCTCCGCGCAGACTGCTTCGTCCATCGGTCAATTCCAGGGGTATTGGGTTGAGAGCGCCATAATCACAGAAAACCCGCTATCTTTTACGTTAACGGGTCGTATGGCAATGGGGTGGACACCTGGCCATTGCCGGCGACGCGATGGGAACGGCAACAAGCGGGCACAGTCCAACAACTTGGCAGGGACCGGTACGGGACGATGAACCTTGGGTCTCTCGCATGCGTAGCATTTTTAAAACGGTAAATGACAGGTCTTGATGATGCGCTCATTAGCGACAGAATGCGCAGCGAAAACCTTTTGCTTTTCAGTATGTTGGTGCCTTATCGGCGCGGTTGGCGCCGTTTACGTACCCGGAGCCGCGGCGTCGGACGCAAGCCCGGACGATAGCGTACCACCTGAAAGTGTCGACGTAGTCGCCGCAAGCGAAGCAAGCAGCGCTAATCAAGCTATACCGCTGGACGCGACCGGTGCTTCCATGAATATGGTCATGGATTCCGAGAGTGGAGATGCCGCTCGAAGAGAGTTGATGAAGGATGTGTTTGCCTATGAGGAGCGGATTTCAGAAATCGAGCGAACCGAGGGCGCATTCGGAGCAGGTTTGACGGAACAGCTGCTAGGTATGGGGCTCGCACAACAGCGCAACGGAGACCATTTCGCTGCCATCCGAACCTTCAAGCGCGGAGTTCACCTGGCCCGCATCAATGAGGGCCTCTACAGCGAGCGTCAGATGGCTCTGCTCCAGGGCGAAATCGCCAGCCACATCGCCATGGGAGACTTCACGGCGGCGGACGAGCGACAGCGCTATCTTTTCCGTGTGCAGGCTGAGACATTGTCAGACGTTTCGCGCGGTCAGGCACTGATGCAGCACGCAGTTTGGCAAAGGCAGGCCTATGAGCAAGGCCTGGGCGAGCAGCCTTTTTCTCGACTACTCAGAATGTCTAGTCTGTACCGACTAGCCCTTTCGGAAATCGCAAACAGCGAAGGAGAAACATCACCGCGCCTTCTTCCACCCCTGTATGGAATGCTCCGTTCTCAATATCTGGTGAGCGGCTTCGTCGGCGAGACGAGCACCGGCCGGTTTCGAACTCGCGGTATGGTGCAAGAAGAAGAGAGTCAACAAACCGCCTATCGGGGCCAGAGTTTCAAGCGAGGAAGTTCGGTGATCCGAGCGATCTACGATATAGAAATGGCGCAACCGGATGCGAACTGGGAAGTAGCCGCTAGAGCATCGTTGATGTTGGCGGACTGGCAGCTGTGGCATGGAAAGCGCAACGACGCCTTCGAGACTTACGCGGGGCTATTCGGGGAACTTGAAGCCACCGACGCTGCCAAAGTATGGAGAAACCAGGCATTCTGAGAACCGCGTCCGCTGCCCGACATCGACGGCGTTCGCGGACTTCCAAAAAAAGCCGAAGGAGAAGCGGG
>JBCCNK010000069.1:0-13742 GCA_039025875.1 Pseudomonadota bacterium | reverse complement strand
CAAAAACGAGCGCGGAGCCCCCGGTGAGGATGGCGGCGAGAACAATGCCGATTGCGCCCACCATTCCTATTAGAGTCGCTAGATCCATAGGTCGTCCCAATAAAGATATGTAGTGAAGGGGCGCTATCCCAGTATTGATCAGTCAATACGAGCGTTTCTCATGGGGTACTGCGGCCCAAAGACGAAGTGGTTAGCGACGAGCTTCGATGATTCCTTAGCGGTGATGATGTGTGTGCCCATCGCATGGTGCGCGCATCTCCAGCACTCAGTTTTGTCGCTAAAGCTGCATCATCGTAGTGGGGACTGACTTGTGGAGGAGCTACAGCTTGCGCTTACTACCAGTCGCACCGATCAACGCAACTTCGGGCTTTGGATCAACAACTGGCAGGTTGGTCAGGCGCTTAACGCTCTGGTGGCGGATCGCCTGCCGAGCGGTGACCTCTTGTTGCGGATTGATGGGCGAACGTTAACCGCTCGCTCCGACATTGCGGCCCAACCCGGTGCCCGTTTGCAGCTGGAAGTAAAGCAGCTTGAGCCCCTACCGACGCTGCGTGTTTTAACCTCGTTGAGTAATGCCGCGACGCCGGGGACCACGGGTGGAACGCTGCAGGTCCTGAGTCCGGCCGATGGGTCGGTTAATACGGGTCGTCTCCAGCTGGTTGGCTCTAACCTGGCTGCGTCCGGCCGTCCGGATGTGAGAATCGTTGCTGAAGTCATCGGCCAGCGTCCGTCGGGAGAGCTTCAGTTACGGGTCGCCGATCAGCAATTGAGTGCGCGCGCTGACAGGCCTCTCGATGCAGGTACGCGCCTTGTCCTGCAGGCCGGCGAGTCGCGTGCGACCTTCAACTTCCGCGTTCTAGACGGAGCCAGTGTATCTTCCCGCCCAGATTCCTCTGCATCAGCTGGATCGGCCAACATTCGTCTGGCCACAGGAACAGTGGAAACACTTCAGCTTGGACAAATGGTAAACGCTCGGGTCGAGAAGCGTGTGGGAAGCGGCGAATTCTTACTCCAGACCGCTGGTGAACGGTTCACGGTGAATGCCCAGACCTCGTTGCAACCGGGAAGCCGCGTCCTTCTTGAGGTCAGGCAAACGCAGCCGGTCCCAGCATTTCAGTTCCTTGGCCCCGTCAATTCTGGGGAGACCAGCAAACTAGGCGGAACACTAAAACTCTTGACAGTTGCACCGTCGAACAATGCACCAGGTGTAGCAAGCGTACCCCTGGGAGCTTCTGTTCAAGCGGCGCAAACGATTGTCAGGACCGCAGCTGTACCGGCGCCGGTATTGGATGCCGTTGGGCAGCTGCTTCGCGCGGTACCGCGGGTTGACCGGCTGACCAGTGCCGAGGGTTTTTCGAGTGCATTCCGGGAGTCCGGAAACTACCTGGAAGGACGGCTCTCGGGTGTCGATCGCGAGGCGGGTGCAACAAACCCGGTCCGGTCTGACCTTAAAGGCGGTTTGTTCCGAGCTCTAGCGCAAGTTAACGGAGCGCTCGCCGAGGCTGAGTCGACGTCGTTAACCGGACTGAACATCGATGTGTTACTCGACTTAAAACGAGAGCTCGAAGCTGGGCTCACCCGAGTTACCGTCAACCAGTTTGCTTCGCAGGCGCCCCAGGATGCCCAGGCACCGCGTCATTGGCAACTGGACATACCGGTCCAGTTGGGAAATCAAATCCACACTTTGGGCGTGCGCATAGAACGAGACCGTGCTCAGTCCGACTCACACAAACAGCGGGGCGAAGACGAGGAGCGTCGCTGGACCGTGGACCTGAAATTCTCACCACCTGCCCTTGGAGCCATCGAGGCTAGATTGCGAATTCAGGACGATGAGGTCGAGGTGCGTCTGCAGGCCGAACGCAGATCGGTACACAAGGTCATTAATGGGAATCTTCATCTCCTCGGCTCAGCTCTTAAGAGCCGAGGACTCCACTTAAGCAAAGCGCCCGGCGTGCCGCTAGCGCCTAAAAACGTCACCGTGACACGGTCGGAGGTGGATATCCGCGCATGAGCCATCACAGCTATACGGACGATCTCCCGCCCAGTCGATCTGCGGCCCTTGCCTACTCAGGAAGCGGAGCTCCGAAACTTGTTGCGAAGGGTGACGAAGCGTTCGCCGCGCGCATTATCGAAATCGCGCAGCAGCATGATGTGCCTATCGTACAGGATGGGCAGTTGACCGAAATTCTTAGCCTGCTGGAGGTGGGTGACGAGATTCCGCCCAGCTTGTACATAGCGATCGCCGAGGTGCTCGCGTACGTATACCGACTCAACGAGAGTTTCGACGAACGTGTGTAAAGCAACAACAAGTGCTCAGATGGTCGCACTACGCAGGGCTGTGCGCTATTCTCTGCGCGCTCGATTATTAAGCCGATTCTTCTCTCATGGATAAGGTTAAAGCGCTAGAACAACTCAGCTTCCGGCTGTCCTACATGGCCGAAGGCATTGATCCTGAAGCCGATAAGATTCTGGATGCTCTTCGTAACCGTCTCAAAGAAGGCGATGATGCAAAGCGCATCGAAGATCTGTCCGGGAAGCTTGCGCGCGCCGTAATGACAGCCACCGGCATTAACACCGATAAGCCGCGCAAGGTCGAGGGCGGGTATGACCTGTCCGGTATTCAGAAGCTCGTCAAATCGATGCCCATTGCGGTTGATGACCACGACACGGTTGCTGCTTATATCGAACAAACGCTGACCGGCAACACGGCCATGTCGCGGCAAAAGGCGATGGTAGATTTGCTGAAGGTTTCCGTTGCTTCGATGAACCAGGCCGCAGGCAAAGACAAAGGCGGCGATGGTGTGCTCGGTATTCTGCGCAAGAAGGCGAGCGATGGGATGGTCGATGAGCGCTACGTGACGTTGTACGCAAACCTCATCGAACGGTTGACCGTGCACATCGATGTGCTTAACGGTGACGCGGTCAGCACTGGCCCCATCCGTGATGCGCTTGAAGGAATTGTGCATCCGGACCATGCGCAAAGTGTTTTTGAACAGGTGACGGAAGAGATCGAGTCCATTGATGCGCGGATTCGATCCGAAAGGACACAAACAACTGACTTTCTTGGCGGTTTACGCGAAAAGCTGAGCGGCTTCGAGGCGGTACTGGAACATCTGACTGAGGATGGAGACAATTCTGTCGCCCGCTCCGAAGAGTTGCAGCGGCAGGTCGGTGAGGATTCACGCCAGATCGGCGAGGCTGCAAAGGCCGACGATCTCAATACCATTCGGCAGATGATTGATCAGGGGCTGGCCAATATCAGCAACCGTCTGGCCGAGCACCTCGAAGCTGAACAGCAGCAGAATGCGGCATCGAAGGCTCAGGTTAAGGAGCTGAACGACAAGCTTGCCACGCTCGAGGGCGAGGCCGAGTCCCTGCGAAACGAAATTCGCTCCGCGAGTGATCTCGCGATGAAGGATTCCCTTACCGGGGTGTATAACCGTGCCGGGTACGAAGAGCGAGCCGCGGAGTTGTTTGCTCGTTGGAAGCGTACGGGCGCGCCTCTTTCGATAGTCTTTACCGACTGCAACAAGTTCAAGCATATCAACGACACCTACGGTCACGCGGCCGGCGATCTGGTGCTGGTGAAAGTTGCTGACGTACTCAAGACCCGGGCGCGAGTCAGTGATGTCGTTTGCCGCTACGGTGGTGATGAATTTGTCGTTCTATTGCCTGACACACGATCGAGTGGGGCCGAGGTATTCGCTAAGAGCGCCTTTGAAGAGGTGTTGAACGCGGGCTTCAATGATAACGGCAAACCGCTTGATGTCTCGATATCCTGCGGTGTGACGGAGCTCACTAGCGATGACTCTCTGGATGAAGCGCTAGTGCGTGCCGATGAAGCCATGTACAAGGCTAAGACGATGGAAGGCGTTCGCGTACACACTTTCGTTCCTGAGTAGTTGTTGAATAAGCTCCTGACTAAGCCCTCGCCTAGTTTCGGAGCAGCACCCAACTAGCGCATCGAGAACTAGTAAAACAAACGAGCCCATCGCCTCACTAATCCGGCCAGAACGAGCCCTGTCGCCCTGAGTGGAGCCAAGTCTTTCAAGCGCGCAGTCAGGCCGCCGTAATCAGAACTATCGAGCCCCAACTGATCGACAGTACCGCTGCGATCAACGGTATCCAGCCGAAGTGTCGACCGCGAGTCGCCCAGAAGTTGCCAATTGCGCCGTAGAGATAACACAACGCTATAAGGCTGGCGATGATGAGCGCCGTCGTCGATGAAAGGAAAAGTGCGGCGTATATCAGCGCGATACCTCCGACCAACCAGACGAAAGTGCTGAACTGAAGCAACAGCACACACAGTTCCTTGGCATTCGACGACAGCTGCTCTGAAGCTGTCACGGGCGCCACCAGGTGCTTCTGCATAAGAATGCCGTGGATGATGGCGACAGACGAACCTAGGCATCCACCTGCGACATAAGTTAGTTGGTAAGTCTCCATACGTCCTCCATACAGTAATGTATGGAGACTAGCGCACTGAGACCAAAACATACAGTACTGTATTGTATGGCGGCCGATCTATCGCCGTGAATGCTTGAATCGTGCGCAGCGGGACTTGTGGCCTCAGGAGTGTTACTGGCTCAGAACTGAAGCGAGGTACTGCAGGTCAAGTTTACTCAACGGCCGCGCGGCCTTGGGAGCGATCGCGGCATCACCAAGAGACGCTGCGTAGATTAGGCGCGCGCGCGTTGCCGCTTCTTCTGCGTCGATGCCCGAGTCCAGTAGAAGATCACGGATGTAGGCCAGTCTCAGTCGATCAACTTTCGTTAGATGCTTCTGCACCTGTGCATCATGATTACCCCAAAACCTTACGGCCCTATCAAGATGGGGGTTGCTAGAGTAGGCACGGAACATTAGCTCTGCCAGTCTTTGGCTGTCGCGATCCTGACTTTGCATTTGCGCGATGATTTCGTCCGTAGTCTGCTGTTGCCAATGGTTGAGCAAGCGCCGTTTGAATTCACGTATGTCTCTAAAATGCCAGTAGAAGCTTCCTCGGGAGACGCCGAGGTCCTGTGCCATCGTCGCCGCCTTCAAGTTGGTGTATCCGCTTTTTGCGAGCACCCGGAGTCCATGATCAAGCCAACTCTGTTCTGTCAGTCGGGTCATAAACAAGCGCCCACAGCTTCGTGCAAGCAAGAGAGAGGCGGTCTGTATAACATACGCAGTCGCTTTGGTCCGTGAGATCGGATTCAGTACGCCCGATTGATCGCAAGGCTGCGCCCGAATCTCTGTCGGGGTTTTGTCTTGCCGCGACCACTACGCCCGATCTGTCGCATTGCTCAAACGGCGTAACATCCCGCTGCGAATGGGAATCCTTGTATTTAAGACATGTTATGTTGTAACGTCGCCCGCCGCTGCGGTTCCTTGGATGTTTGGCCCGTGACGATGATGCAAAGAGACGGCGAGTCTAATCCTGGCGAAAGCGCGTAGAAGCATAGCCAGACATCGGCTCGTCGAGCTGCTTATTCAACTTACATCAAACGACTTGTGACTCCACTGATTAAACTACCGCGGCTACGCTCTTCTATTTATAGGCCAAAAACACAGCAGGCTGCTCCTTGCTAGACGCCGAGTTCGAATCTTTCCACGACGTAATTGTCGTTGGAGGCGGTGCCGCTGGTGTAGGCGCCGCCATCGCGCTTATACATGCTGGGATCGAGAACTTTGTCGTCCTAGAGCGTCACCAGATTGGTGCATCTTTCTCTGCGTGGCCTGAGCAGACGCAGTTCATTACACCATCATTCCCGACTAATTCGATTGGCATGCTCGATTTGAATGCCGTGGCTATCGGTGTATCGCCGGGTCACTTCCTGGCAACCGAGCATCCGACTGGAAATGAATATGCTATGCACCTACGTGCCGTTGCTGAGTATTTTCAAATACCCGTGCGCGAGGGTATAGACGTCACCCACATGACTCGAACAGACGATGGGTTTCGTATCGAAACGTCCAACAACACCTTTAGAGCGGGCCAGGTTATCTGGGCTGCGGGCGAGTTTCAGTACCCGAAGATCAGGGCTTTCGAAGGTAGCGAGCTTTGCCGCCATACCGCGACGATTGGTAGCTACGATGATCTGGAAGGCGATGACTTTGTTGTCATCGGTGGTTACGAGAGCGGGGTCGACGCGGCATATCATCTGGCGTTCCGCGATAAAACGGTACGAATGTTTGACAGGGGCGCCCCATGGGAAGACCCGAGTTCAGACCCTAGCGTCGCTTTGTCGCTATTTTCCTTCGAACGAATGCGTGAAGACTGGTTCCAAGAGCAGGTAGAGCTGCACCCGTTTAAGCCCATCACGTCCGTGCTGCTGGAAGATGGTGTGTATCAAATCGTGGCGCAAGACGGTTCCCGTTTCTATTCCCACACGCAGCCTTTGTGGGCCGGCGGTTTTGA
Organism: Pseudomonadota bacterium; assembly: GCA_039025875.1. Taxonomy (GTDB): domain Bacteria; phylum Pseudomonadota; class Gammaproteobacteria; order Pseudomonadales; family Halieaceae; genus Congregibacter. The sequence goes on along the minus strand of JBCCNK010000069.1, from coordinate 7,342 downwards.
GGGTGGTCATACGCTCGTCAGCAGTCTTTTCGAGCTACGACCAGATGGCTGGCCGCAACTCAATGAGCACGATGAATCAACCCTGGCACCGGGCTTGTTCCTTTGCGGCCCCTCGGTTCGACACGACAACCATGTCTTTTGCTTTATCTACAAATACCGCCAGCGATTTGCTGTTGTGGCAAAGGCGATCGCCTCATCGCTGGGGCTCGCCGCCGAAGGCCTGGAGGTCTACCGGTCCTGGGGAATGTACCTTGACGACCTCTCAATATGTGGCGAGGACTGCGTTTGTTAGCCTACACCTGTCTCCAATCTGCGGCTTGGCTTCGAAATTGACTAGCTTGGCCGGATTTTCTCGATCAAAAAAAGACTACCGAAAGCATGAATAATATGGTCAACTCCGCGACCCGGTCGCCACTGACCGTCAGATCGGTGACTGGAATCGATGCCAGTTCGGCCGCGTACTCCCATCAAAAGGGCGTATGCAGCCGAAAATCATCGAATTGGCCGATAGCGACATGGCATAGCTCCTTCGCTCGAAAGCACCATGGAATTGGCGATCCATTACGGGCGTCTAGGTTGGTTTTCGATGCAATCTGAACCTCAACAGAAAGAGAGCGTGGGAGCAGTCTCGACCCATGAACCGCGAAGGCTCATGCAAAGGCTTGTGCGAAAAGCTTTGAGCGTAACGTGGCTTGGGCAGACTGTGGCCAGCCTCTGCTGGATTGCTAGCGTGCTATCTTACGGGATCAGCGCAACAGGTGATTGGCTGCAGCTGTTTGCGGCTTCGGCATGGCTATCGGCGAACATTGCGGCACTAACAGCGACCGAAGAGAATTGATATGGCGATAACATCCAAAACTCCGCGCAAAAAAGCACCGGCGAAAGCGCCACGCAAGGCCGCCGCCAAGACAAGCACCGCAAAAAAAACCAGTACCGCTGCCAAGAAGGCCCCTGCTAAGTCATCGGCCAGGAGAAAGTCCTCAGCCGCGAACTCGGGACAGTCGGGACTCAGTATTTTTGGCGTCGCGCCGTACAAAATGAAAAAAGGTGAGGAGTACATGAGCGATGAACAACTCGCTCACTTCACAAACATTCTTGAGCATTGGAAAGCGTCGCTCATGCAGGAGGTGGATCGCACGATCGATCACCTGCGAGACGAGACCATCAACTTCCCCGATTCTAATGATCGCGCCACTCTTGAGACCGAGTTCGGAATCGAGCTCAAAACGCGCGATCGAGAGCGCAAGCTGATTCGAAAGATCAATGCGGCCCTAGAGCGTATCAATCAGGGTACTTACGGCTACTGCGAGAAAACCGGTGAAGAGATTGGTCTTGCCAGGCTAGAAGCGCGACCCATCGCTACTATGTGCGTGGAAGCGCAGGAGCGCTACGAGAAGGCGGAGCGCCATTTCGGAGACTAGACTAGCGAGCTAGCCTGTGTCGAAACAAGCGGGTATGGCGTGAGTCCCATCGACTCGCGTCATGCCTTGCTTCGGCAGTCGCCGCGCAAGCCCAGCGGCGGCAGATAACATTCAATAGCTCTAGGGACCGCAACCGCGTTTCTAGGGACCGCCACCAAACTACTCGATTGCATGGCCGCAGCTCGATTGCATGGCCGCAGCTGAATGCATGGCCGCAGCTCGATTGTATGGCCGCAGCGCTCACGGCTGACTTAACGGCGCCTTGGCAACGTCGCTAGCACGGGTCGCCATCCCGCCCAAATCGGTATTGGCGCAATGCTGATCCGATAGCTACTCGGTCATCGCTGCGTTATGTATCTGGCTGTTGTCAGGTCGTGTGTTGTGCGCTCATGAGTCTCCATTTTGTCTTCTTCTCTGCGTTGATTTGGCTCGAACTGCAAAAGTGCAGGCGCGGATTCTAGTTCGAAGCCATGGCCAATTTGGGTTCGCCGCCAACAAGCCCTACCAACTGTTTGGACACTTTTAACTGGGCCTCCCTATTAGTTTGGGCTGTAACTGGCGCGTCTGACGCCGCTATCCCTATTGCACAGTGGTTACTTCGATTGCTCACTCAAGTCGTAGTACCGAGGCCTGCAAATTGAGGGATAAGCGAGTGGCAGAAAAAGAAGACTGGAAGCAGCTCTATCGCGAGGGTCTGCGTGAATGGGAAAACAGTGACCGGATTCTCCGAAAGCTTGTCAGCCGCTTGGCGCTAGCCGGTGCCGGGGCATCGGCAGCACTGGATGCGGTGCTAGACGAGGTGCAGCGCAACGCTAAAAGCGGCGAGCTGGCTTCTCTGGAACTGGACCTAGAGAACCTGTCTGAAGCTATCAAGACGCTAGACGCAGATCGACGGAAGCCGGAGAACGCGACACCGGGGATCGCGCAGAACGCTCAGGTGACAGACGGCGCCGACCCGGCAACGTTATCTAACGCAGCTTCTCATACAGGAGCTCATACAGGAGCTGATACAGGAGCGAGGGACTACTGCGTGGCCTTGCTTTCAGAACTTGAGCTGCCCGCAGATGCTGAACGTTCGCTCCAGGACTTTCGCAATAGGATTCCCGAGCTTGAGGAAGGTCGTTGCTTGGTCGAGATGGCAGCCCAGCTTGGTCAACTCCTCCAAGCCCAGGCGATCCAACCTGAAACTACACCTCATGCCGTTCTCCGGGAACTCATGCTCAACCTGATCGACGAGGTGGAGATCTCCCAGCCGGGCATGGGCAGTCTGCAAACACTAAGGGAGACGGTCGCAAAGGGTGCAGAGGAAGATTGGCACCGCGTTTTGGCGCGAGTGATCGGCGAGATTCGGCAGATCATTAATCGAATCAACAGTGACAAGCATGCGTTGGCCGAGCTGGTACGAGAAGTCGGCGCAGAACTCAGTCAAATATCCGAGGCATTACTGGAAGATCGACAGGGTTTGCAAGACGGTCGGGAGGGCCTTACGCGACTTCAGGGTGTAATGAATGCCGGGGTAGAGAGGATTGAGGCGCAAATCGATGAGCAGGACGATATAGACGAGCTCAAGGCCGGCATCGGCGCGACGCTCGGCGAAATCAAAGTGGGCCTGAGTGAGTTTATAGAATCGGATCAGCAACGCCTGACCGATGCAGAAACTCGGAACGTAGCGCTTGAAGAGCAGGTGCTCTCGATCCAGACAGAGGCGGAGGAACTACGCAAAAGCCTTGAGAGCAATCGGGAGAAGCTGTTACACGACACATTAACCGGTGCTGGCAGCCGACTTGCCTACGATGAAGCTTTGGCGAGCGAACTTAGTCGCTTTCGGCGCCACGGACAGAGCTTTTGCCTGGCCCTGCTCGACATCGACTTCTTCAAGCGGGTGAATGACACCTTTGGGCACAGCGCAGGTGACAAAGCGCTGCAGATGGTCGCGAAAATCGTGGGGGACCGAGTACGGGAGGCCGATGGCGTCTACCGGGTGGGAGGCGAAGAATTCGCCTTACTGCTGCCAACAACCGAACTCGATAAAGCGAAAACCCTAGTCGAAGCATTACGACAGGCCGTCGAGCACAGCGAGTTCCACTACGACAGCAAACCCGTATCCATAACACTCAGCGCCGGCCTCACAAATGTGCTTCAGGCCGACACGGCGGTAACTCTGTTTGATCGCGCGGATGACGCTCTCTACCGTGCCAAGGAATCTGGGCGCAATCGGATAGAGACACGCTGAGCAAAGGCCGTACGCTAAAGGCCCCGGGCCCGGTCAAAACCTTCTTTCATACCCCGCCAATTCGCCGGCGAGATTTAATCCCACGGCGGGCTAGCAGCGATTTTCTCCATCAGAAAATCGATTAATACGCGTACTTTCGGTGACAGTACGTTCGACCTTGGATACACGAGCCAAAGGTTGGCGTTGTCCGCGATCTCGTATTCAGGAAGAACGCGTATTAACTCGCCGCGCTTCAGGTAGTCGTGAACAATCCATCGTGAATTCATCGAAATGCCCGCGCCGGCGAGGGTAGCGAGAACCTGACTGCGACCGTCGTCAACGACCAGTCGGGTATTGAGGGCACTGAACTCAAGGTCAGTGGTCTCCCCGGCAGAGTTCTTGAGTTTTCGGGAGGCCGGGTTTCCAAACGCCACCAGCGAATGATCTTTTAGATCTTCCGGGACCTGTGGCACGCCCCTTGCGGATAGGTAGATCGGCGAAGCGCAAAGAACGCGAGAGTCTTCGGCCAATCTGCGGGCCCGCAAGCCACTATCAGCCAGAGCTGCGTTACGTAGAGCTAGGTCAAAACTGCCCTCGATAGGGTCGATCGCCAGATCGGACAGCTTAAGATCCAGCGTTAATTCGGGAAATCGCGCTAAAAACTCCGGCAGTAGCGGAATGATATACAGCTGTGCGAACGAGCAGGGCGCCGCAAATCGCAGCGTGCCGCGAATCTGATCGCTGCCGCGTCCGAGTGCGGCCATCGCCGCGTCCTCCTGGCTGATGATTTCCCGCGCGTAAGGTAAAAACTCGCTGCCCTCTACCGACAGCGAAACGCGACGTGTGGATCGATGCAATAAGTCGGCGCCTAGTAGGTTTTCGAGCTTTGCAAGCTTGGAGCTCGCAACGGCGGGAGCCAGCCCGAGCACGCGCCCCGCAGCACTTATGTTCAGCTTTTCCGCCGCGAGTACAAACAAGCGAAGGTCTTCTGTGCGCATTAATTATCTGCTTTTTGAATAAACTGATTATCGGATGCTCTAATTTTATTCGCAGAGAAGATAAATATCATCTCGCGTCTGCTCGCATAGCCTCGGGCGCCAGCAAGAATCGTTAGATTCCCGGCCGCCTTTTGAGCGTCGACCCTGGTTCGGATTATCCAGCTCGTCGGTGCGGATGGCCCAAAAATAAGGAGCGACAAGATGAAACACTACTCAGTTCTAGAGGTAACGCCCCGCGACGATAGTTGGGTTCAGGCGTATCTGCCTATTGCCAACCAATTGCTGCGGAAGCATGGAGGCCGTTACCTTGCGCGTACAACGCAGCACGAGAACATCGAAGGAGAGCTAAGCGATGTAGGGCTGCGCATCATTATCGAATGGCCTTCTAGAGAGGCGGCACTCGCCTTTGAGCATGATGAGGAGTACCGACCACACCTGGAGGCGCGGCTGGCCAACTCGGCGAGTAGCCACGTACTCATCGCAGGCCAGGATGACCTTGCCTGATGGCCTACCATACGCTCGAAGGCGCTGCCAATGTGACATCGCGCATCGCCAATGATGTCCGGCGGTCGGAGCTGGAGGACTGCGAGACCAACATCGGGGCAGACTTCGAGTTTGACCGGATCAACGCCGCCTACACGCAGGTATTCCAAGCGTCGCAGTTGACGGTTGGTTTGGTTGCTCCCGTGGAGAGCTACGCTCACCAGTCGGCGCCAAGCATGGACGGCCAGTTGGAGGTGATTCAACAGGCTGAGGCTTTGGGTTTTTCGGCGCTTTGGCTTCGAGACATACCCATGAACGTTCCGAGTTTTGGTGACGTCGGGCAAATCTACGATCCTTTTGTCTACCTCGGCATGCTGGCAGGGACCACATCCAAAATCGCGCTTGGAATTGCCAGCATCGTGTTGCCCCTGCGCCACCCAGCTCATGTAGCCAAGAGTGCGTTTAGCGTGGATGCGCTTTCGCATGGTCGGCTGCTGCTGGGTATTGCGTCGGGTGATCGGCCTGAGGAGTACCCTGCATTTGCCGCTGATCACAGAACGCGGGGGCGAAGGTTTCGTGAAAGTTACGACTACCTTCGTCAAGTTGAGTCAAGCTGGCCGCAATTCAGCAACACCCTAGGTCGCCTTGATGGAGGAGTTGATCTTCTGCCAAAGCCGGCGGGCTCGCGACTTCCGTTGCTCATCACCGGAAGTAGTCAGCAGGATCCGCAGTGGCTGGCCGAGAATGGGGATGGGTGGATGCTGTATCCGCGCTCGCTCGAACAGCAGGCAGCCATCATCCGGGCTTGGCGGGCCACAACAGCAGCGATGAACCAACCTCCGAAGCCTGCAATGCAGCCACTCTACATTGATCTCGTGGGTGATGCGCCTGGCCGGCCAGTCCCCATTCATCTGGGGTGGCGCCTGGGTGTGGAGCAACTATCGGAGTTGCTTATCGAACTGCGTGCAGCAGGCGTTAATCACGTCGCCCTTAACCTGCGATTTAACCGGGCCTCGATTGACTCGACCTTACACCGTATTGCGGAGCAGGTTCTGCCGAACTTATCTCCCCCATCGTTTGGAGCAGATTCATGAAAACGATTTTAATCACGGGCGCGACCGATGGCATCGGCCGTGCAGCAGCGCTTGAGCTTCTTCAGGCTGGCCATCGGGTGCTCGTCCATGGACGAAGCTCCGAGAAACTGGAGGCCGTCCGGCTTGAATTTGCGGCGCAGATCGATGGTGGAGACGTTGAGACCTTCCGCGCCGATATGTCGGACCTGAAGCAGGTCGCTGCCCTGGCGCAGGAGATCAGCGAGAAACACTCAAAGCTTGATGTCTTAATCAACAACGCGGGAGTTTTAAAACACCCGTCCCCAATTACTTCCGCTGGACTCGACGTTCGATTTGTTGTCAATACGCTAGCGCCGGCGCTTCTGGCTGATCGCTTGCAAGATAGGCTCGGTGCTGGGGGCAGGGTGATAAGCCTGTCATCGGCAGCACAAGCGCCGGTGAGTCTCGAGGCGCTCTCGGGCGCGCAAGCTTTGAGCGACAGCAATGCCTACGCGCAGAGTAAGTTGGCCCTCACGATGTGGTCCGCCGCCAAAGCTGCCCAGAATCCAACAGGTCCCGTGTTTGTGGCGGTCAACCCCGGATCGCTACTCGGCACCAACATGGTCAAGGAAGGCTACGGGATGGAAGGTAAAGACATCGGCATTGGGTCCGGCATTCTTCTGCGCGCCGCCCTCAGTGATGAGTTTGCTCATGCGTCGGGGCAATACTTCGATAACGATCGGGGCAAGTTTGCAGATCCGCATCCCGATGCACTCAACCCAGCAAAATCAAGCGCCGTCGTCGTGAAGATTAACGACCTTCTGAACGATCTTTAGCGCAGCGCCATAGCGACCGCTTTGGCCGCCTGCCTTTTGGTCTTCGGATCCAAACTGAATCCGACTCTTGTCACAGCCTGCGAAAACGGCCTTCACTCATTGCTCGACTTATCAAGGTATACCCATGCAAGCACTCGCACACACCAAAGCCTGCCCGATTGACGAGCCTGATGCTCTTGTCGAAGTCGATGCACCTATGCCGGAGCCCGGTCCGCGCGATCTACTCGTCGAAGTGCATGCCGTGTCGGTCAATCCCGTAGACGTCAAGGTACGCGAGCTGATGGAGCCGGAAGGTGACTATCGGATTTTGGGTTGGGATGCCGCTGGCACTGTTACAGCT
>JBCCNK010000068.1:0-13914 GCA_039025875.1 Pseudomonadota bacterium | reverse complement strand
TCATGTTCAGGTTGACGCGATAGGTACGCTCAAGATCCGTTGTTGCAAACAAATGGCTCATCAGAGCGTCTTTGTCGATTCGATTCGAACGGGGAACGATTACCAAACGGGTCGGATTTTCGTGATCAGATTCATCGCGAAGGTCTGCGACCATGGGGAGCTTCTTCGCCTGCATTTGCTGGGCGATCTGTTCCAGTATCCGGGAACCGGATGTCTGGTGGGGCAGGGCGTTGACGACGATATCTCCGTGCTCCGTCATCCAGACCGCTCGCATCCGCAACCCACCCCGCCCGGTCGCATAGAGTTTCACGATCTCGTCTCTCGGCGTGATTATTTCCGCCTCAGTCGGGTAATCGGGCCCGAGGACGATCTCACAGAGCTCCACCAGAGTGGTTTTGGGTGCCTCCAGCAATTGCACCGCTGCCCGAACCACCTCGCGCAGGTTGTGCGGTGGAATATCGGTCGCCATTCCCACCGCGATGCCCGTGGTGCCGTTAAGGAGGACCGTGGGCACCTGCGCCGGCAGTAGCGCAGGCTCTTCGAGCGTACCGTCAAAATTTGGTGTCCAATCAACGGTCCCCTGCCCCAGTTCTCCGAGCAGCAGGTCAGAGAACGCAGTCAGACGGGATTCGGTGTAGCGCATGGCGGCGAACGATTTGGGATCATCCGGCGAACCCCAATTGCCCTGCCCGTCGATTAACGGATAGCGGTAGCTGAAGCTCTGGGCCATAAGCACCATAGCTTCGTATGCCGCACTGTCACCGTGAGGGTGAAACTTGCCGATGACATCGCCCACGGTTCGCGCTGACTTCTTGTACTTGGCGCTTGCTTTGAGCCCCAGTTCGCTCATGGCATACACAATGCGACGCTGAACCGGTTTCAATCCATCGCCGATGTGAGGCAAGGCACGGTCGAGAATGACGTACATCGAGTAATCGAGATAGGCCTTCTCAGCATACTGTTTTAGGGAAACGCCCTCGATACCATCGTCGTCGATGGTGTTTTCATCGGTCATGCTTCATCCAAAAAAAAGGTCAACACGCCTCCTCCGGTTCAACTCCCGCACTCGGATCAGCGATTAGCTCAGCGATAATCTCAGCCGCTTCAAAATCCTTCCGCTCATGCCATATTGCGCCACGTTGCGCCACGTTGCGCCACGTCCTGCCACAGTCAGCAGCCTCAAGGACAACTGAGCCGCGATCAATGGAACCACGATCAACGGGATCATGAGAGCGGACATCCAATCGGCGCATCGGTCACCGTTAATCCGGCGTGCCAGAAACTGTTGCGACTACAATGCATCCAGCATCGCCGCCATAACACGGGTAGCAACATTGATAAGTTAATCGGGGGATGCGCCGTTCCTGATCGAACGTCGTGATCGGGACGCCGCAGAGTCATGTTACCGCAATGAGCAGGGTGTGGAGCAGCGCAAATGCGTTTACGTGAGAGTACGTTACCGACCTGTCGCGATTCTCGACGGGTCTTGAGACAGTGCTATCGGGCCATACCCGTTTTATCGCCTTCACCACCGCGTAACTGAACCACCTGCTCATTGAGGCTGGAGATGGAATTTGCCATGTCCGTAAGGAGCGCATGGATCGTTGCAGGGTTGTTCCGAATTAGGTCGGTAAACTGGCTGGTTGGCACCTTAACGACGCTGCACCGGCTTCGGGCTCGCACAGTCGCGCTGCGGTCAGAATGGGTCAAGGCCGCCATCGCGCCAAAAATTTCTCCCGGGCTAATGATACCTACGGAAACGTCGTCAACCAGAACATCCGCAAGTCCGGCAGACATATTGAAAACGTACTGGGCACGCTCTCCCTGGGTGATAATGATCTCTCCGGGTTCGTATACGGCAAAACCTGGCGTTGTGACCACATCGACCTCGGTCCGCATCGCCGTCATGCGAAGCATCATGCCGCAGTAGGTGATAAGGACGCGGGTCCAAAGCTTGGTCAGAGTAGGGCGTCTAAATACCTCAGCCATAAACTCCAGGGCGCTGTAAGAGTTAAGGCTGGCGCCGGCTTCGCTGCCGTAATACACCGCTACGTCTGCGTCCTTGAATCCAGTCACATCCGGAAACAAAAAATCGCCTTCTTCCAGCAAGTAAACAGAGCGATCAGCATAGCGCGCGGTGATCGTGCCACTCTCAACCACATAGAACTTAGCGCCGTCGAAACCGCGGAAGTTGCCCGATCGTGTCGGCGCAACCTCGACGCGAATCGGCACTAGTTCGATGTCGTCCAGTAGCGCCTGAACGAGTCCTCGAAACTGCTGATTGAGCAGTTTAAAGTCGTCGGGTAGTTCGACGCTGGCGAGCATGCAATTCCTTAATGGTGGAACCGGGGTCGCGCTCGGAGCGCGCGAACCGCTGGATCATAGCAATTTCTGATTGAGCGCAAAAACGCATAATCTGGATGAAAGAATTCACCCAATAAGGCGGTTAGCGCCAATCTAAATCAAACCATGAGCGAATTCTCGCCTGCCTACCGACCCCATCGGGCGCCGCGGCGATCATGCTGCGAGGCGGGTCTATCTTGTCTCTAGAAGGAACGTAACCGGGCCGTCATTGGTAAGGCTAACCTGCATATCAGCGCCAAAGCGCCCACCCGCCACATCATGATGTACCTGCTGAGCGTATTTATATAGCTTCGCGAATAGGATGCTTGCGTCCGCAGGGGGCATAGCGCTACTGAAGCCTGGCCGCAGACCTCGCGAGGTAGTGGCGGCCAACGTGAACTGAGACACGAGTAACAGGCCGCCTGAGACATCGCGCACACTAAGGTTCATACGACCTGCAGAGTCACTGAATACGCGGTAGTCGAGGACGCGCTCGACCAGAGCTTCGCCGAGCTCGACGGAGTCATCGGGCTCCAGCGCCAGAAATACGAGAAGTCCTTTGTCTATCCGCCCTACTTCACCTGAGGCAGGCGCGTCGCCACTGATGGCAGCCTCGTCTTCGCACACATGCACGGATGCGGTTGTCACGCGCTGCAGAAGGGCCTTCACAGATTGATGGTTACGCCGTTGCCTGAACTCGCATTGCACGCTTGCGCTCGTGCTCCAACAGAAGCTTCTTGCGCAGCCTAATGCTCTCGGGTGTAACTTCCACCAGCTCATCGTCATCAATGAACTCGAGAGCCTGCTCCAGACTGTGCCGAACCGGTGGAGTCAGAACCAACGCCTCATCCGTACCCGATGCGCGCACGTTCGTAAGCTGCTTCGCTTTGGTGGGATTAACCGGCAGATCGTTGCCGCGACTGTGCAGTCCGACAATCTGCCCCTCGTAGATTTCGACATTGGGATTAATAAAGATTCGCCCGCGGTCCTGCAGGTTGTAAAGGGCGTACGCGAGGCTCTTTCCCTTGGTCATGGAGACGAGCACGCCATTGCTGCGATGCGCTACCGGACCCGCTTTGACGGGTGCGTAATGATCAAAGATATGGGTCATGGTGCCGCTTCCAGACGTAAGTGTCAGGAACAGAGATCGAAACCCAATGAGCCCCCGTGCTGGCGCCATAAACTCAAGGCGAACCCGACCCTTGCCATCCGGCTGCATGTTCTTGAGCTCTGCTCGTCGAACGCCCAGCTCCTCCATCACCGCGCCCTGGTGCTGCTCCTCGCAGTCGATTACGAGATTTTCAACGGGCTCTTGAATCACGCCATCGATCTCTTTGCGGATAACTTCAGGGCGTGAGACTCCGAGCTCGAAACCTTCACGACGCATTGTTTCGATCAGTACCGCCAGGTGAAGCTCGCCGCGCCCAGAAACTTTGAATTTATCCGGACTATCGCCAGGCTCCACTCGCAGTGCCACGTTGTGTATCAATTCACGCTCCAGTCTCTCAGCGATATTCCGCGACGTTACGTATTTGCCTTCCTTACCCGCAAACGGGGAATCGTTGACCTGGAAGGTCATGCTGACAGTTGGCTCGTCGATCGTGAGCGGAGGCAAGGCCTCGGGAGCCGAAGGATCGCAGAGCGTATCTGAGATGTTCAGACCATCGATACCAGTAACACACACAATGTCCCCAGCCGAGGCGCGCTTTGTTTCGATTCGTTCCAGCCCCTGGTAGCCCATAACCTGCAGTATGCGTCCGTTGCGGCAGGCGCCCTCGCGATCAACCACTGTAATGTTGGCGTTTGGCTTCAGTACACCTCTACTTATCCTGCCGACACCAATGACGCCGACAAAACTCGAATAGTCGAGAGCGCTCACCTGAAGTTGGAGAGGCCCATTCTCGTCTACGTCTGGAGCAGGTACTTGATCGATAATGGTTTGAAACAACGGGCCCATGTCATCGGCCATCGCCTCGTGATCGACACCTGCGACCCCCTCCAGGGCGGACGCATACACGACCGGAAAGTCGAGCTGTTCATCGGTGGCACCGAGGGTATCGAAAAGATCGAACACCTGGTCGATGACCCAATCGGGACGGGCACCAGGGCGGTCCACCTTGTTAACAACAACGATGGGCCGCAAACCCCGCGCAAATGCCTTGGACGTAACAAAACGCGTCTGCGGCATTGGTCCCTCTACGGCATCGACCAGCAGCAGTACGGAATCGACCATCGATAGGACACGTTCCACCTCGCCACCGAAATCGGCGTGCCCTGGTGTATCGACAATGTTAATTCGATGATCGCCGTAGGTGATGGCAGTGTTCTTGGCAAGGATGGTGATTCCGCGCTCTTTTTCCTGATCGTTGGAATCCATGACTCGCTCGGCGTCTACATTGCGCCGGTCGAGGGTGCCAGATTGACGAAGAAGACAATCGACCAGCGTTGTCTTTCCGTGATCAACGTGGGCGATGATCGCGATGTTTCGAAGAGCGTCTATCACTTGAATTTCCTAAATCAGCAAAAATAATCCGCCACCAGTGCTGTTCTCGAGGCGGTGGGTTTCGGCCTGGGTTCTTATTGCGGCCAAAAACGGTGTAATAAAAGACGTGGTGCTTACGTTTGAAACATCCAAATCGTTTGCTTTGGCCTGCGCACGAAATCGCAGTTGCACGGTTTCGAATCAACGTGAGGGCGCGGATTATCGCTCATTCTCGGGAGCCAAGTTCTCTGATGATCGCGGTTTTTGCCCGATGCTTAGGTTTAAAAGCCCCGGCAAATAGTGCTAACGTGAGCTGGTGGCCGAAAGACGCGGAAACTGCGCACAACTTCAGGGCATAGGCCCAAAAATAGTGCGAACCGCTTCCCGTTAGCCAGCCTCATATCCAGCGTGGTATTGCCCTCCATCTGCGAACAACCGATGAAGGCAGCCGTGAGCGGCTGTTTGCGCAACTTACCGAGGATACTGAGGCATCTTCGTGTGAATTGATTAGCAAATGGGCGCCAATCGGGCCCTTTTCGCCAGTAGACGGCGCCGCTGCACAAATCTCACGTGGATTAATTGCGCGGCTTGCTCGGTCTGGCACAAGCCTTGCTGATTGCCACTGCGTTTAGAGCGTCGTTCGCGGGGGAACGCTTACTCTTCAGATCGCTGTATTTGGACCTTGTCGTGTCGCCATTGCGGGCTCTAACAACCCAGGTGCTGGCGTTGCAAACACTGTCGCAAGCAACGGTGTTCGAGCGTGGGCTTTGGGCAAAAGGCATGCTCGCTTGTGCGCAAGCTCGGGGGCCACTTAGCGTGCTCGGTGAAGATTCTGGCAACCCGGTGGTGGCACCACGACGCATCGGCAGGTTAGTCAGGCATCAGGTGACGGCGAGGGAGCAAGGAGGCGGTAATGGGTCGGCAAGGAGAGAGCTGTGAGGGACTGGCTAGCGAGAGTCATTAGTGACGCGTTTGTCTGTGTTGTGTTTTTAAGTCTATTGGAGGACCAATAATGTCAGAGAAAACTCTGGGCCTGATTAAAGAAAGCGAAGCAAGCTGGGTAGACCTGCGCTTCACCGACAGCAAAGGAAAGGAACAGCACGTTTCGATACCGTCGGGCGAAGTTGATGAGGATTTCTTTGACGGGGGCAAAATGTTTGACGGTTCCTCGATCGCCGGCTGGAAAGGTATCAACGAGTCGGACATGATCCTGATGCCGGATGATGAAACATCGGTGCTCGATCCGTTCACCGACGACACAACCGTCATCCTGCGCTGCAACATTGTTGAACCATCAACCATGCAGGGTTACGAGCGCGACCCGCGGTCCGTTGCGGATCGAGCAATGGCATTTCTTCAATCCACTGGTATTGGCGACACTGCTTATTTCGGTCCGGAGCCCGAGTTCTTCGTTTTTGACGACGTTAAGTGGCACGCTGAAATGTCCGGCGCAGGATACTCGATCGCATCTAACGAAGCTGCCTGGGCAAGCAGCGCGAGTTTTGAAGATGGCAACATTGGCCACCGTCCGGGAGTGAAAGGAGGCTACTTCCCCGTACCGCCGGTAGATTCACTGCACGACATCCGCGCAGCGATGTGTGCCGCGATGGAGCAAATGGGACTGCAGGTGGAAGTTCATCACCACGAAGTGGGCACGGCGGGGCAGTGCGAGATCGGTGTGAAGTTCAACACGCTGGTAAAAAAGGCCGACGAGGTGCAAATCCTCAAATACTGCGTGCACAACGTGGCCCATGCCTACGGCAAGACGGCTACATTCATGCCAAAACCATTGGTCGGAGACAATGGATCAGGCATGCACGTGCACCAGTCCATCAGCAAGGATGGTGACAACGTATTTGCGGGCGACGGCTATGCAGGTTTATCTGAGACCGCTCTTTACTATATTGGTGGGATCATTAAGCACGCTCGCGCTCTTAACGCGTTCACCAATGCGTCCACGAACAGCTACAAGCGTCTGGTGCCGGGATTCGAAGCTCCCGTGATGCTTGCCTATTCCGCTCGTAATCGCTCGGCTTCGATTCGCATTCCCTATGAACCCAGCCCCAAGGCGAAGCGGATAGAAGTGCGTTTCCCTGATCCCACAGCAAACCCTTATCTGGCGTTCTCGGCAATGCTTATGGCCGGATTGGACGGCATCCAGAATAAGATTCACCCCGGGGATGCATCAGATAAGGATCTTTACGACCTTCCGCCGGAAGAAGGCAAGCTCATTCCTACAGTAGCATCGAGCCTCGAAATGGCATTGGATGCGCTAGACGCAGATCGGGATTTCCTGACGGCAGGGGATGTATTTACGAACAGCATGATCGACGGATATCTGGAGCTAAAGGCGGAAGAGGTCGAAACGTTCCGCATGACCACGCATCCGGTGGAGTTCGACATGTACTATTCCTTGTAGCCCGACCCGACACCTTGAGGGCCGGGCAAACGCCGGGCCCAACACCGGGTCAGCAGGGCTATCGTAGCGGCCTTTGTTTGGTTTGCGTGCGTGGCAGCATGCGCAGGGGCAACCAACCTAGCCAGGAAACCCGATCACTGCGAGGTGGTCGGGTTTTTTTTTAGCCAGCTTTTGCTACCTTGGGATTTTGGGGTGGAGCGGGACATCTATGAAACCTAATCCTCACGGGAGCGTTCAGCCCTGGCAGAAAGTGAGCGCGGTCCGCTGTCTGGTCTTTGCGGCCCTAACCATGTACGCAGCCTCACCTGGCGTACTTGCGCAGGACCAGATTTATAAAGTAGTGGACAAAGAAAAAGGGGTGGTTTTTACCGATAAACCGCCGACCGTGACGGACTCAAACGCGGGGGACGTCGAGGCGATAGAACTTCAAGAAACAAATCGTGCTAAGGCAGTAGAAGTCGCACCAAGACCGGTAGAGTCGCAAACAGAGATCGAGGCCGACATCGCAAAGAGCGTCTCGATTTCTGCGCCAGCGAACGAAACCACTATCGCGATGGGGCCGGGAAACTTCTCTGTAACTGCAAGTCCCGAGCCCGCGCTTGAGCGCAGCGAACGGTTACAGCTGCTTTATGATGGGCAGCCGATGGGAGAGCCGCAAGCAACTACAAGCTGGTTCATTCAGGGAGCGCTACGCGGTCCCCACGACCTAATTGTTCAACGTCAATCTCGCAATGGTTCGGTGATCTCAAGCTCGTCACCGGTGCGGGTCTATGTGCTGCGACCATCTGTACTGAATCGACGATGAACTAGCCGGTTTCGTTTGTTAGTTTCTACGATGCGTATCTATGCGCATCTTTGAAGTTGGTAGTGCGGACTCGAGTGTATCTACCATCACCGTTCGAGTGAATGCGGGGCTACGTTAGCAAAGTCACACGAGCGAGCAGAAAGCTTGCACCTAAGTTCGTTTACGCCCCGGCAATAATGCACTATTGTGGTGCGGCTTCCGAAATCCAAATCCAGTTCAGCTCGAAGATGCTGAGTCTTTGCCGGAGCAATGCACGATTTTGGAGTAAAAGTAAGTGCTTACTTCCACTTCGGAGGAATCCCCCGCAGTCGAAACACACCAGATGCAAGAATTTGTTCCAACTGGCGTCGATTTTGCAATGCATAGGCTGACAGTGAACCGAACCGGTGGCTTTTCGGCCCCTGACGTCATTAATCGTGCTGCACAAAGACATCATTGACAATCTGAGCAGCGGGATAATCGGCGTTGACCGCGAGTACCGCATCCGGCTGATCAACCCGTCGGTGGAGACACTTTTCCAGCTGTCAGAAGGTCGCATCCTCGATCACCCATTGGAGGTGCTGGAGGAGTCAGGTGTTAAGTGGCTTGAAACGGTTAAGCAGGCGGAAACGGAGCGGCGCTCTATCGTCCGCCGGGGTTTAACGCTGGAGACTCGGGACGGTCCACCTGCTATCGCAGACATGATCGTCACCCCGTTACTCGAGGTAGAAAGCCTTGCGTTTTTGATTGAGTTGCAGCCGGTGGACAGGCTGCTTCGGATCAGTAGAGAAGAAAATTTGATGAACGCTCAGCAAACCACGCGCACTGTTGTGCGAGGACTGGCACACGAAATCAAAAACCCATTGGGTGGGATTCGTGGTGCGGCCCAGTTGCTTGAGCGAGAGCTGCCCAGCGATTCACTGCAGGAATACACGGGCATAATAATTCAGGAAGCCGATCGGCTGCGCAGCTTGGTTGACCAGCTCCTCGGACCAAGCCACAAACCTACCCTAGTGGAACTCAACATTCATGAAGTAGTTGAGCATGTCGCGCAACTGGCTCGGGTTGAAGCGGGTGATCGCTTACGCCTCATCCGTGACTACGACCCCAGTCTTCCCAGCGTCCGCGGAGACCGATCCCAGCTGATTCAGGCCTTCCTGAACATCCTGCGTAATGCGTTGCAGGCGACGCAGACTCAGGGGCACTGCGCAATAACGCTGTGTAGTCGTGCACAGCGACAGTTCACGATCGGCAATAACCGGCATCGGCTGGTATGCCGTATCGACGTAAAGGACAACGGCCCGGGTATCCCGAACGAAATACGTGAAACCCTGTTCGTCCCTATGGTCAGCGGCCGGGCCGAAGGTACGGGCCTGGGACTCTCGATCTCACAAGCCATTGTGCATCGTCACGGAGGTCTACTTAGCTGTGATAGTAAACCAGGCAATACCTGTTTCTCGATCTTCCTACCCATGGAACCCTAGCGTGACAGACTCTGGCTCAGTTTGGATAGTGGACGACGACCAGTCGATTCGCTGGGTTTTAGAACGCGCACTTAAACAGGCAGGTCTGAAACAGCAGTGTTTCAGTGACGCCGAGTCCCTGCTCAAACAGCTTGAGCATCAAAAGCCGGACGTTGTCATCAGTGACATCCGAATGCCCGGTATGGACGGTCTAGAGCTACTGGCTCGCCTGCGTGAGGAACACCCATCCCTGCCGGTAATCGTTACGACCGCGCACTCGGATCTGGACAGCGCAGTTGCATCTTATCAGCAGGGTGCGTTCGAGTATTTGCCCAAACCTTTCGACATCGACGAAGTGGTCGCCGTAGCCGAGCGGGCGCTCGCTCAGGCTCGGGAGAAGAACAATGGCAATGTTCGGCTACTTTCCACAGATGAGCCAACGCCGGAGATTATCGGTGAAGCGCCGGCAATGCAGGAAGTCTTTCGCGCGATTGGGCGCCTGGCGCAGAGCAACATAACCGTACTTATCAACGGGGAGTCAGGTACCGGTAAAGAGCTGGTCGCGAGAGCTTTACACCGCCACAGTCCTCGAGCTGGAGGACCGTTCATAGCCCTCAATATGGCGGCGATTCCTCATGACCTGATGGAATCGGAGCTTTTCGGGCACGAGAAAGGCGCTTTCACCGGCGCGAACACCCGCCGCGAAGGCCGCTTTGAACAAGCCAATAGCGGCCCCTTGTTTCTTGACGAGATAGGCGACATGCCAGCCGAAACTCAAACCCGGCTTCTGCGCGTGCTGGCGGACGGAGAGTTTTATCGCGTGGGTGGTCACACCTCTTTGCGCACCGATGTTCGCATCATTGCAGCGACGCATCAGGATCTCGAGGGGCTGGTAAAATCCGGAGACTTCCGCGAAGACCTGTTCCACCGGCTCAATGTTATTCGCATTCACATCCCTAAGCTGGCTGAACGGCGCGAAGACATCCCAAAGCTCATGCGCTTCTTTTTTGAGAAGGCAGCAATGGAGCTTGGCGGTGAACCAAAAATTCTGTTGAACGAGACTGAGCAATTTCTAGTCTCGCTAGAATGGCCTGGCAACGTTCGCCAATTGGAGAACACCTGCCGCTGGCTAACCGTGATGGCATCTGGGCGCGAGATACACTTATCGGATCTACCACCGGAACTTGGCCGCAAAACCGACGACGTCCCAGGCAGCCCGACGGCCCACTGGCGAGAGTTGCTCTGCCGCTGGGCACGAAATGAACTCGTCAATGGCAAGCAGCACATTCTTCGCGAGGCTGTTCCAACCTTTGAGCGCGCTATGATCGATGTCGCTCTAACCCACACGCGTGGCCGTAAGCGCGACGCCGCAGAGCTTCTTGGCTGGGGGCGCAATACGTTAACCCGCAAGATGAAAGAGCTGGAGATGAACGACTAGCACTCTCGGCCGTGCTTTACCGGTGATTCATGTAGCGCTGTTCGAACCGGAGATCCCACCAAATACCGGCAATCTCATGCGGCTATGTGCCAATACCGGGTGCCAACTTCATCTCATCAAGCCGTTTGGCTTCCGTCTTGAAGATAAACAGCTGCGGCGTGCTGGACTCGATTATCGCGAATTCGCAGACGTAGCGGTGTACGACTCGCTGGATGATCTTCTAGACGAGCTCGCACCGCAGCGCATGTGGGGCCTCACAACGCATGGCAGCAGAACCTATACGGACGTTGAGTATCGCGAGGGTGATCTTCTGCTATTCGGGCCAGAAACCCGAGGACTTCCCAAGCCGCTCCTGAGTGAGTTGGGCGAAAACTGCCTACGCATTCCCATGCGAGCGGAAAGCCGCAGTATGAATCTAAGCAATGCAGCCTCCGTAGTAGTCTACGAAGCGCTTCGACAGCTTGGCTTTCCGGAGCTCGTCTAGCGCACACGCGTATTCGACAGGTGTGGGTAAATGACAGGATCAACGCATTGCGCTCGTATTGCGCACGATGAAGTTGCTGCTGAGCATTCCGATCTCTCTGCCCCCTCCTTGACGTATTCGACAAGACCAAACAACAAAGTAGCGCGTAGCCAGCGGGACACAACGACTTAACGATGGCGAACCTCACTTGAGACCAAAAGCGACTGCTCTCCTCAAGGGCCCAGTTCCCGTTGAACTTCGAGAGCGTATCGTTAGGCAGATACGCGAGTTCGACATGAATCTGCGCAGCACCTCGACTAGCTTGTACATCGATACACCGATCGCCGAGACGGAGTTTAAGTTTGAACCTACGTCCCTACGCGTGAATGTTTCAGCAATAAATCAAGCCATGCTGCATCAGGCTCGGGAAAGCGCCAGTTACATGCTCGAGTATCTCTGGCCGGATTGCCTGAGCGAGATGAAGTGGAGTGGGGACGCAAATCCAGATCGGACTCCGCCTAACTTTCAGCTCGCGACCGTCAGATCAAGCCGACGTCTAAGCGAAAACTTCCAACGGGTTACACTGAGCTGTAGCGATCTCGCCTTGCTCCAGGTAGGCGGGATGCACTTCACTTTGATTCTCCCTCCGCCTGGCGAAATACCCAGGTGGCCCACGCTAAATGAGTATGGCCGAACCCAGTGGCCGACGGACGAAGACGCTTTGCATCGGGCGGCGTACACCTTTGTTGCTTTTGACGAGTCGACGAGCTGCTTCGATTTCGACGTGTTCCTTCACGCCGGTGGCCGAGTCCCCGAATGGGCGACTACGGTGTCTTCAGGTCAAGAGGTAGGCGTAATGGGGCCGGGGGGTGGCGACTTTCCAGAAACACCGTTTCTGCTGGCCGGGGGTGACGAGACCGCACTTCCGGCAATACGCCGGATATTGGAACAGGCTCCACCAGAGCAACTGGGTGCTGTTTATCTGGAGACCGGCTTTGGCACAAATCGCCAGGAAGTGCAGGCTCCCGACGGCGTCAGTGTGCATTGGCTTGAGCGCGGAACCGGTTCTTCCCTGGTAGACGAGCTCGAAGCTTTTCAGCTACCCGAGGATGATGCATCGAGCTTTGTCTGGATCGCCGCAGAACAGCAGGCGGTACGTCGGCTCAAAAAGCACTTCCGCAATAAAGGCCTGAGCGGCCAGCGTAGCTATTTCGCGATTTACTGGACGGCTCAATAAGCCGCCAGCCGGGTTTTCGTTTTGCCTATCGAGCTTGTGTGCCTAACACCAGTTCCGGTATTCGTGGTGGTTTTCCCGGTTGGCCGTTCACCCGCGCAACGGCGCGCGCTGCCCGCTCACCCTCATGTAGAGCACCGATTACGGTGGATGGGTGGGTGTTATGCGTTGCTTCGCCGGCTATAAAAATGCGGCTGGATGCGACCGGCTCTCGCAACTGCAACCGCATGTTTTGCTCATCAGATCGATAAGCGCCAACCGTGGGGAACGAGTACACACCCAGCGTGAACGGGTCGGCGCCCCAGTTCCGAATTACCGACTCTATATAGTTTTCTGTCGCAGCTCCCTGGGCTTTAGGGAAGGCAGTGTCTAAGTCAGCCAGCAAAGCCTCTATGATTGCTCTCTCGCCGGCAGCTCCGCCACCAGCCTGCGCGGCGATAGCGTTAAGCTCACGAGCGTTGTCGCCCATGGGGTAGCACATCAGAATGTGGTCCGGGCTCCCAGCTTTGTAATCTGAAGGAACCCAGCAGAATGCGGCCTTGCCGTCAGTTACCAGCGTGGCCAGGGGTTCGCCGTGAGTCTCCCACCAGGGAGCTTTAAACCGCAACGCCACCTTCATTCCCTGATCTATACCTATGCCATTGTAGGCGGCAACGGTACGCTCCGGGAGCTCCGGCTCGAAGTCGATCACTTCTGCCTGAAGAACGCCGATAGATACGGTAACAATAGTCTGGTGTGCCGCGTGGACCGCTCCTGAGTTATCTGTGACGAGCACATGCCCACCGCTGGTATCGATGCGGGTGACCGGTCTATTGAGGAGTATGTCGCTGCCGGCCACGACATCATCCCACCACAGAGCTTCAAGCGCGTCCGAATAGCCCATATCTTTATCGCGCAGCACACGCACCTCGGACGATAGATCCCACTCGTCCGCCTGTCGAGCTAAACTCCGCGCCCCTACTCGATGCAGCGACGTCGCAAACACAGCACCAGCCAACCCGTTCTCGAACAGATGATACCCTCGGTTCCCAGGAGCCATGCCAAATGTCTGTTGCACGTCATCGGCCAGTGAATGCGTCGGGTCTTCGTGTAAATCGGTCCGCCAGAACCACTCCCACACACCAAAAAACGAATTCAGGTCTTCATCGGTCTCACATTCATTCGGCGCATCATCAGTGCCGGCCCAGCAGGTGTTTTCTCCCCTATCTAGTACATAGGCTTCGAGCCCCTGATAGCCCTCCCCGTAAATTGCCGAACCAAATCGCTCAGTCATGGCGGGCCAAACAGG
>JBCCNK010000067.1:0-14009 GCA_039025875.1 Pseudomonadota bacterium | reverse complement strand
GCCTACCAGGGCGGAGGTGTTCGACGTCGCCAATGCGGTCTTGGACGGCACGGATGCGGTCATGTTGTCGGCTGAGACGGCAGTCGGTGAATACCCGGTCAACGTAGTCCGAGCTATGGCGGACGCCGCGCTCGGCGCCGAGAGACATCCGGTTGCGCGAACCTCCGGGTACCGAATGGATCGTGAGTTTTCGAATGCAAAGGTGGCCATTGCGATGGCGGCCATGTACGCGGCGAACCACCTTCAAAACGTACGCGGGATCGCCTGCTTGACTGAGTCCGGTGGGACACCTTTATTGATGTCGCGGCTAAGTTCCGGTCTTCCTATATTCGGGTTATCGAGCAATGTCAGAACGCTGGCCCGACTCAGCTTATGCAGGGGCGTTGTCCCTCTTTTTTTTGATGCAGACTCCTTTGGTCAAGACAACCTCGAGACGAGTGCTATCGAGTTCCTCACGGCGAATGAATATGTCTGCAAGGGCGACTCCCTGCTGCTCACTCGTGGAGAGCTCATGGGCGTCGTCGGCTCGACCAACATGATGAAGATCCTAACCTGCTAGCGAGCATCACTCTGCCGAGCTTATCGACGAAGAACGGTGCAAAGGTGAAATCAGGCCCTGCCAGAATTGCCATGCTTACAAACTTGCGCTGGGGGTGCACCAATTAAGCGCAGGCATAAATCCGCAGCGATCAAGATCTTTCACCCGAGGTACGCCTACGTTGCGCTTCTAATATCCGTCTGTTCGTAGGTATTCGATAGCATGGAGCAAATCGCGTTTGCGACGAGTCGAGTGACAAAGACGGTGAAAATAAGAATAAACAGATTAAATCCAGTATTAGACCCGATACCGTATTTAGTGAGTGCTACACTGAATGGACTGCAGAAGCAGTGGGGTTTTACAGTCTTTTCAGACTACCGAAGGTACACCACCAGCTAGATCAATCGACTTTCTACCGACTGTTTTCTACTTTGACTAAACGATTAAAGCGACGCTCGCTTGCGTATGCGAAAACTTGGCCGGTGGAGCCACTCACGAGCCCGTGCTTTGTAACGAGGCAATGCTCCCAGGGTGCCCACCGAAACTTTTCGCTCCACGCCTGACTTCTGCGCTCAACGTGTCAGAGTCAAGAGAAAAAGAAAGAATATGAAAGATCGAAAGAGCAAAAGCGGCAGTATGAAGTATGTGTACAGCCGTGGCGTTTCGAATAAATCCGAGGCTGAACTCGACGATTGTTTCGGAGGCTAGGTCGAAACAGCTGGGAGATAGCTGGGAGATCGCTGGGAGATCGCATCGCTGAATGGTAGGTATTGCCGCATTCCATTCAGTGCTTCGGTAGCTACGGGGTACAAGGCCGGCAAAACACGTAACAAAGTTAGAAACACCGAAGAGTGAACCGAACGCCTAGGGCGATCCACTTTTTGGTAGGGTAATTAGCAAAGGTAAGTATATGTCGACAGTAACCGGTACTGTGAAGTGGTTCAACGAGACCAAAGGGTACGGCTTCATTGAGCAGGAAGGCGGTCCTGACGTGTTTGTTCACTTCAGTGCCATTAAAGGAGAGGGCTTTCGCACGCTTAGCGATGGCCAGAAAGTAGAGTTCACGGTCGCCGATGGACAAAAGGGTCCTCAAGCAGAAAACGTGGTTGCTGTTTAAACAGTTACTTGCCACGAGGCCCGCTTATGGCGGGATTGCGCACTAGAAAAACATAAAGGTGCTCACGGGCACCCTTTTTTTCTGATTAGACTGATCGTTGTTTTCTGGCGACAAGCGCTGGGTCAGTGCATGCGCTCACGCATATCTGACGGCCAAGTGAACTATCTCGGTCATGCATGACAGTCGCTTATGCGGCACGGGCGTCGTAGACAATCGTCTATTTTGAATCTTGATTGAATCTTGGGCGCCCCGGTCAGTCCAGCGTCTCTCGATCTAGTAGGAGTGCACTGCCGGAACCCGCCGCCCCGGCCGCCGCAACAATACCCCTGCGTACACCACGACGCTCCATCTCATCCAACAAGCTGATAGCCATAAGTGCACCGGTAGCACCCATCGGGTGTCCCAGGGCAATCACGCCTCCATTTACGTTCAACTTCTCACCTGGAATACCGAGCTTTCTTTGAGCGACCACAATGGTCGCGGCAAACGCCTCGTGTATTTCGAACAAATCAATATCGGAAACCTCAAGCTGGTTTTTTCTCATCAGTTCTTGCGTAGCCGCGATACAGCCGGTGAGCACTTGTAGGGGATCGTCAGTTGCGGTTGTGCTGTCCACGATTCTAGCGCGAGCGTCGACGCTCAAAGACTCAGCAAGCTCGGGTGTTCCTATGAGGAGTAATCCTGCAGCATCTGCCATCGCTGGGGAGTTACCGGCCGTATGAATGTGTGAGATTGCGGACAATCCAGCATGAGAGTTAAGCTGAAAATCGTCGATACCAGTAGAACCTAGTGCCGCGAACGCAGGCGGAAGTGCCGCGAGACTCTCGCTGTCGGTCTCTCTTCGAATGCACTCATCACGGTCAGCAACACCAGTCATTGTCTTAATGTCGAGCATCGAAGTCTTGAGATAACCCGCATCCTGCGCTTTTGCTGCGAGGGTCTGGCTGCGAAGTGCCACGGCGTCTGCCTCTTCTCTAGAAACGTTGTGCACGGTGGCAACTAGGTCGGCTCCGCTGCCCATCAGGAGCGTCTTACACTTCCGTGAAAAATCCGTATCAGTAAAAATTCTGGGGCCATCCGAGAGCATAGGCACCCGAGACATCATTTCGACTCCCCCGGCAACAGCGCAGCGCATAATGCCCGCCTGAACCTTTAAGGCGGCTATAGCAAGGGCGTCGATACCTGAAGAGCAGTAACGCTGCACCGTCAAACCAGCCACGGTTTCTGGTAGGCCAGCAAAGAGTACAGAACTGCGGGCGATATTTCCGGCCTGCTCGCCCTGCTGGGTCACACATCCAAGCACCACTTCTTCAAGCTGACGGGATTCGAGACCGCTACGAGACAGCAATCCGCGGTAAAGCTGGGCAAGTAATTCCTGCGCGGACAAGGAATGCAGTGCACCCGTAGTTTTCGCTCTCGCGCGGGGACTGCGTATGGCGGCATAGATCAGAGGTTTATGCATTCGACAGGCACACTAAAAAAAACGGCGCGGGATTAACCGCGCCGTCAGGGTTGTCGTGGGTGAGTGGGTCGAGGAGGAGCGTCCGATTTACAGATCCTCTGTGAGCTTTTTCTGCCGGTCTAGCTCGGAGTCCATGTATTTGATCCATTGCCTTGCGTACTTTTCCGACCGCTTATCGCGGGCAGCTCCGCGAAAAGCATCACGGGCCTTGGAGTACTGCTTGGTATTGAAGTACGCCATACCGAGTATTAACCGGGCGTTGTCAGGCCGCTTCACTCCGCCCCTTTCCAGCCCTTTGTTGATCGCCTCTATCGCTTCATCATTCTTATCGGCGTCCAGATAGATGCTACCCAGGCGCGCGTAAAGATCGCCAGCATCCGACAAAGAAGCGGCCTTCTCCATCGCGGGGATCGCATCGTCCACTTCTTGGGCCTGCCTCAGCGCGCCCGCCAAAAGCTCCCAGTTTTTAGATGTACTCTCGACAATTTCACTATCGATACCTTTGGTCAGGACCTGCGACGCCTTGTAGGGTACGTCCGCATTCAAAAGTAGCGAGGCCATGTTGCGATACTCACCGTCTTTCTCGAGCATATCCTGAACATAAGCAGTCTCCATCGCGCCCAGCTGCTTGGCCTCCTGATTCTGTTCTGAGTACATGAAACTGAGCTGCACCCAGTATTGCTTCTTCGGGTAGTACAGAATGAGGTCCTCAAGAACGTTAGTAGCCTCGGCGATCATGTTCTTTTCGGCGTACAGGAATCGGGCTAGGTTGAACCACTGTTCCTTGGGAATCTTGCCCTTTCCTTCATAATCACCGATGGCGATCTTAATGTTCTCAAGCGCTTTATCGTAGTCCTGTAGCTGGTAGTAGCCCTGAGACAGAAGCACGTAAGCGTTGGCGTTAGGCGTGGTAGTCATATCAAACCAACGCAGCAGGGCATTAACACCATCCCGCCATCGCTCCTGCACGAAATAGAGCTGGGCGATCGTATAGCGTGTGTTGACCTCCATGGCTATAGGAATGTCAGGTTGCTTAACGACGTTTTCGTATGCCTGAAGCGCCGACACGAAGTCTTCGCGTGAGTAGTGGATGAACGCATACAGGTTGTATACGTTGGCAAGTTCATAGCTATTGAGCTCATTGTCGCGACGACCCGCGAGCATGCCATCGAGCACTTTTGCCGCTGTCGTCAGGTCCTTCGCTTCTGCCGCCGCCTGCGCCTCGGCGAGCTTTTCATACACCTTGTTCCTTAGCGCCGGGGTTTTGCGAGTCTCGCGCTCTTGAGCTTCGGACTCCTGTGCTTGCGCTACGGGAGCGTAGACGGCTGTGGTCGCTATCACCGCGACTCCTAGACACAGACCCATCACCAGAGCCCGAACGGTATTGTCGGCCGTGGCCCAGCTTTTCAAGCTGGCCGAATCCGACCAATGCGATGTATATGTCATAGATGCTCCCGAATTATTCAATCAAGAGAATTAACCGACCCGTGGCCGCCGCAGGTCTTTTACTTTGGCCTGTATCGTCGAGCTTTATTGGTCGTCTTGGCCTCTTACTGCTCCTGACAGTGACCCCTGTGATGGTCCCTGTAAAGATCCGCACATCAATCACGCGTCAATCGTGCAAAGTGACGTGCAACGTGAATAGTGCCTGGCGATTTGACACACGCGTTACTGCTCAAGCTCGTAGGTGAACTTGTTCTGTACACCAGCGACCTCAATAGGCTCGCCATCTACCACACGAGGCTTGTACTTGAACTTCTCCGCTGCCTTGACAGACGCACGCTCAAAAACGCCGGAGGGAGAACAGTCCACCGGTTGCGGGTCGCGGATCGACCCGGATTTGGTAACTGTGTACTCAACGATGCAGTATCCGGTAATGCCCCTGGTCTGAGCTCGGCGCGGATAAATAGGTGCGACTTTCACGATAGGCAGATATTCACCATCGCCAGAGGCCATGCCAGAGCTGGAGATCTCTACACTCACCGCTGCGGCTGGCGCGATGTTGCTCACGTCCATATCGGTATCGAAGTCTAGTTCGAGCGGCTCAAGTTCCGGCGGAGGCTCTTCCGGATCTTCCACTTTGTCCGGCTTGACTTCTTTGGTATTAACTTCGATCTCCCGCTCCGGGGTCACGATGTCGGCTATCTTTCGGCCCTTAATGTCGTCCTGTTCGTATTCTTTATCGATCAGGCTTTGCATGATGAAGAACAAACCAAACGCAACCGGTATCGCCACCAGTGCACCGATAAAGGATCGAACTAATCCATTACCCATCGTTCACACCTCGTCGTCTGTTGAGATACAGGGCGGGGAAGACAACTGCTGACGAACAGAGTCGTACAGCTCCTCGACCGCATAGGCAGGCGTATCTTCGTCAACCTGTATGACCATGTTCGCCTGTGGTGCTTCTTTCTTAGCTACTTCGAACAATCGTGCCGCACGTTCCAGAGGCACCTTGTTCTTGTTGTAGTAGATGTCACCACGACTATCAACCGCGAAAATAATCGTTCCACGAGTGCAGGGGTCTGTGGTGGTCGCCTGGGGCTTAAAAAGTTCGACCCCGGGCTCTTTCACAAACGAAGACGTAACGATAAAGAAGATAAGCATGATGAACACGACGTCGAGCATTGGCGTCAGGTCAATCTTGCCGGCTTCGTCATCGGCGCTTTTTCTTACTTGTCGACCGATCGCCATACTATTGCTCTCCGCTTGCCCAGTTGACGGCCGGCGCGTTGGCCTCCCGGGCCGCATCGGCTACGTCAACAACGGTTTTTGCTTTCGCACCTTTGTCGACCTTGATGCTGACCGATTGTTCCGGATCGGAGGCGAGAAGACGTTGGATATTTGCGCGGACAGCCCGCGCATCAACACGCCGGTTCTCCATCCAGATCTGGTCGTCCGCCTTAATCTGCACCAGTATTCCGGATGAATCATCCGTCTGCTGATTGTTGTTATCAGGCCGATTGACCTCGATGCCCGCCTCTTTGATGAACGAGGCCACAACGATAAAGAAAATAAGCATGATAAAGACGACATCTAGCATAGGCGTCAAATCAATATCTGCGCTTTCTTCATCGGCGACTTTTGCAATTTTACGCATGTGTTTTTACCCGATTACTCCGGTCCGCCCACAGACCCCAGCTCGCACTAGTGGTCTGAGGTTAGTTGGTCTTCGAGAAGAGCCTGCTCTCTATCTGCAACTCGCTGCAAGTAGGTATTTGCGAAAAGCCCGGACAACGCGGCCACCATTCCCGCCATCGTCGGGATAGTTGCTCGCTCCACACCGCCGGCCATCGACTTGGCATCACCACCGCCGGTCACGGCCATCACATTGAAGACCTCGATCATACCGGTGACGGTCCCAAGAAGACCCAGAAGTGGACACAATGCAACTAGCGTTGTGATAACAGGCAGATTGCTATTGATGTCCTCACGGCTCACTGACAGCAGTCGAGCGCGCACCTGCTTGGCGTTCCAAGATCGTCGTTCGGGCCGGCCCTCCCAGGCGCTGATCACCGAGAAAACCTCCTTCTTCCAGACGAAGCTGAAAAACCAGAGGCGCTCGAAGATCAATGTCCACATGACGAACACCAGCAGTGCAATGAGCCATAACACGTTCCCGCCTTTGTCCATAAAGGCAAGGATAGTTTCTAAAAAGGGCGCCATTGTTTGCGATTCCTCCTGGCGCGCCGCTACTTAGCGCCGCCCTCTGAGTGCTCAGCCACAATACCGGTAGCCTGCTCATTCAAAACATGGATGATGCGCTGAGCTCGGCCATTAACCAGCGTGTGCAGGAGCACAGTCGGAATGGCTACCAGGAGACCAAGTACTGTTGTCACAAGCGCGCTAGAGATACCACCGGCCATCGCCTTGGGATCGCCCGCCCCGAAGATGGTAATCGCCTGGAATGTGATGATCATACCGGTCACCGTTCCGAGAAGCCCCATGAGTGGTGCCACGGCGGCGATAATCTTGAGAAGGGTGAGCCCGGACTCAAGCTTCGGTGTCTCACGCATGACACCCTCGGCCATTTTCAGCTCGAGAGTTTCAAGGTCCATGCTTGGATTATCTTCGTGGACCTTCAGAACGCGTCCAAGTGGGTTGTTATCCATTGCCTTGTCGGATTTCAGCTGCTTGCTTACCCGACCGGAAACACCCGTCAGCACGAGAACTCGGAAGATCGCCAGCAACAGCGCGAACGCCCCGACCGCCGTGATCGCATAGCCAACGGGTCCGCCCTGGTGCCACCGCTCTTCTAAAGTTGGGCTGTCGATAATGGCAGCAAGGAATGAACCGCCGGTAGGGCCAGTAGGATCAATGCCGAACTGCGATACACCAGAACTGGATCCAGCCAGGCTAGCAGCCCAACCGGTGTAAGTTCCGGCCGGCTGACGCGGTAAGACCTTCAGATGATCGTTGTCGTAGGAAAGATAGTTACCAGCGGTATCGATCACGTTGAATGCCCCAACGCGGATAACATCTCTAGGAGCGCGCTCGCCCGAGGCGGTTGCAACTTCAGTGTTGAAGGCGACTACCTTGCCAGTTTCCGTGATCTCGCGAAGCATCTCATACCAGACGCGCTCGATCTCCTCGATGCTAGGCAGTTTGTCAGAGGTACTCATTTTATCGATCAGATCGCCTAGGAAATCGCCGCGGTTTGGATACTGCGCCGACACTAGGGACACTTCGAGGTTGGACTTGAGGTCGCCAGATGCAGCCGTCAGGTGACCAAATAGTTCTGTTAGCGCACCCAATCTCTCGCGCAGTTGTTCCTGCTTGTCGGCGACCAGCAGCTCATTGGCCTCGAATTCGTCTTCCAGCTGAGCTGAGCGACGCTCTTCTCGAGTTCGCTCGGCCTCGGCCTCGGTCAGCAGACGCTGCTGATCCGCCTTAGCGGCCGCAAAGCGCTGCTCACGTTCTCGGTTAGAGCGACCTTCTGTAACCTGCCCTTGTTTTACAAAGTCGAGAAGTTGCTGGATGTTTTCAGCGGCCACGTCACGTGGATCTGGGCCTGCCGGTTCGACCGGAGCTGCCTCGTCCTGTGCGAATGCTGCGCCCGCGAAGGCAAACGCGCCGCTTAAGACGATCGAGCTTAGAGACTTAACTACGGATTTCATTACAGAGCCTCCGGCGCGGGAATGGGCATTTCAAGAAGATCAATGGTCGCCTGTTTCTTGGCGATACGGACGCCCTTGCGGATCGCAGCGCCGTACTCCCCGACCGGGAGCGGATCCCAGCTTCGGCTCTGGTTATTCCAAACACCAGCTTCTGCACCATCAGTCGACTGGTAAACAAGTGCTATACGACCGATGCGAAGGAAATCCACGTCGCGAACGCCTGAGCCAAGGTCGATGGTGTCGCTGTAGGTTTCAAAGCCCCGGCCATATTGCAGCTCGATGTTGTAGGCTTCCAGTACCTGCCGAAACTTCTCAGCCACCGTAAGATCAGAGCGATCAACGTTGGTTCGAAGAAACTCAATGCGCTGCCTTCGCTCATCTATGTTGAAGGGCACGTCCATCTCGACGAACTGCTCGAGTCCATCGATCATGCGGATGACTAGAGGGGTCATCTGCCGCTGGATGATCGTCACCTGGTCGATGGACTCATCGATATCGGCGATACGCCGGAGCTGGTTATCGATCTGACGTTGCAGCCTGGCGTTGTAGACACGCAGACCATCAATCTGCTTGACCACCGTCTTATAATCGTTGAGAAGATCGCGGGTTTCGTCGGCCAGCCGATCAACTTTGGCTTGAGACTGCTTTGCGGCCTGGGTTTTCTCGGCGCTGACGTCCAAGATGTCGTCGAGCGTACTCGCGCCCGCCGAGGCTATCCACCCGATAAGGGTAGACAACACGACCGCGACAGCCAGCGTGGGCTTAAGTCGGTAGCTATTCATGAGAGACGTGCTTCCTGTTTCAAGAGGTTTCGTTACAGTTTCGTTACATACGTTCGGCTGGGCGACGGTCGCGCGGCAAGCTGCGTTGCGACTTCGTCTTGATCAGACCGACTTTCCTTTCCTTGGCCGTCCATGGCTTATGTTAGCTTGCGTTGGCTTTGCTCCAGACGTTTGTGATCCTGGCTTGGACGTCGCTGACTCCAGACTCCCGGTCGGTGACTCCAGATTCCCGATAGTTGGCTCGATGCAAGACTGATTTAACCATCAAGTCTGATTTAACCATTAAGTGCCCACATTTCCGTGTCTGCATTCATTTTCATCACAGTTTCGCGCCTCGCGATTCGCTTGCGCGGTTCACCGCACTCGCCTCGCACGTTGGCCGCATTGCTCGCATTTTGGCCTCATAGCTGGCCCCTTAGATAGCTCGCATTTTGGCCCCACAGAATGGGCAGGCATTCGAAGCGTCCTCGTCATGAGTTCGCTCTATGCAGATCCAATAGTCCGATTCATCGACGCGGGTAAACTCGCAGCGGAGCAGCAGACGCCTTTGCATCGGTCGTGCCAACGTTTGCTAGCGCGCTGGATTAAGGTGGCAACTTGGCAGTGTGCCAGACCGTCACCAAGTCCGACTTCGGGTTGTTAACTCTTTGTTACATATTTAAACGTAAAGTTATTTCCCCTGTCGTCGCTGGCTTGTCGTGATCGGTTCTCACCGTGCTGCCATTCAAGGCCGTAACGCCGTCAGGGCCAGCGATGAAAACAAATTAGTCCATCGTTTTCAAACAAGGATACTTGTAAATGCAGGCACGCATGGAGAGTGTGTAGTACCGTAACGAGTCCGCTAAAAAAAGTAACATTGATTGACCCCGCCAGGTCTGAGCCAGCTTGTTCCTGGCTCGGCAACTATGCAACTCAAGTTCTTAGGCGCCAGATTAGGGCAGCGCTGTCGCCGCTAAAGTCCGTTACGGTGCATTTCTATAAAGCTGTACCCCGGCACCTCGCCCTGCGGCAGATGTTCTACGACCTCAATCTCAGTCCACTCGCTACTCGGGATCTCAGGAAGCAACGTGTCTCCGTCTGTGTGGAGGTGGACCCTGGTGAGGTAAAGGCGCCGAGCGATCGGTAAGGCCTGCTCGTAGACGCGCGCACCGCCGATGATCATGATCTCTTCCGCTCCCGTCTCGAGCGCTGCTTGTTTCGCAACTTCTAGGGCTTCTTCCAGGCTACTGCAGCGAGTAGCTCCTTCAAATTCGGTTAGGCCTCGGGAAACTACTAGATTGAGGCGTCCCGGAAGCGCACAACCGATCGACTGAAACGTCTTGCGGCCCATAATCAACGGCTTGCCCATTGTCAGCTTCTTGAAGTGCTTCAGGTCAGCGGGTAGATGCCAAGGCAGTGTGTTGTCTTTACCAATGACGTTGTTTTCAGAGGCCGCGACAATTAGCGCGATATAAGGATCCTTCATACCGCGATCGGCGCTGCAATTGCCGGATGCGGGTCATAGCCGTGAAGCACAAAATCGTCGAACCGATATTCATCGATGGATGCGGGTCGTCGTGCGATGCTGAGCCTCGGCAGTGGTCGGCTGGCACGACCGAGCTGCTCTCTAACCTGCTCTGTGTGATTGAGATAAATATGAGAATCACCCGTGGTGACAACAATTTCACCAGGTTCCAGGTCTGTTTGCTGCGCAAGCATATGAACGAGTGTTGCAAGGGAGGCCATGTTGTATGGCAATCCAAGAAACGTGTCACTAGACCGAATGTAAAGCTGTGCTGAAAGCCGCCCCGCCGCTACGTAGAATTGATAGAGAAGGTGGCAGGGCGGCAGGGCCATGCGACCGGCCTTTGCGTTTGCCTGCGGTGAAACACTCTCATCTGGCAGATACTCCACGTTCCAGCCATGAAACAGAATGCGCCGGCTATCGGGTCGATTGCGAAGGCAATCTACAACATAGTCGATCTGATCAATGGCCTCGCCGTCCCGTGTTGGCCACGCGCGCCACTGAGCACCGTAGAGCGGCCCCAGGTCTCCATCATCAGTCGCCCATTCATCCCAGATGCTGACCCCTCGTTCCTGAAGCCAGCGAACATTCGTGTCACCTCGTAGAAACCAGATAAGCTCGTTTATTATGCTTTTTAAATGAAGCTTTTTGGTGGTCAGCAACGGATAGCCAGCCGCGAGATCGTGCCTGAACTGACGACCAAAGACCGATAAAGTCCCGGTGCCCGTTCGATCAGACTTGGTGACGCCGTTTTCTAGGATGTCTTCAAGAAGTTCATGGTATTGCTGCATTCTGTGTTCCTCGACCGGCGCTCCGTAAGTTTCGGCTATCTAGTGCCTAGTGCAAAGCCGGCGTCGACATAGCTGGTGGCTAACGAGATGGCCAGGTAGCGGTCGCAGCACGCCACAGCAAAAACATGCCGAAAAGCATCATGGGGATGCAGAGTATCTGCCCGCGGGTCATCCAGCCAAACGCCTGAAAACCGAGATGAGCGTCTGGCTCACGAAAAAACTCAACGCTGAACCTTAAAATCCCATAACCCAAGCAAAATACTCCGGAGGCTGCACACACCGGCCGGGGCTTGCTTGTGAATACTAGGAGAATGGCAAACAGCAACAGACCCTCTAACGCAAACTGATACAGCTGGGAGGGGTGCCGTGGCAGTTGCAGCGGATCATTAGGAAAAACCATGGCCCAGGGAACGCTCGCAGCCCGGCCCCACAATTCCTGGCCAATGAAGTTTCCTATGCGCCCCAATGCAAGTCCAAGAGGCGCGAGCGGCGCCACGAAGTCCATCAACGGCCAAAAGCGAATCCCCTGTTTCCGCGCGTAGACATAGGTTGCGAAGATGACCCCGAGCATACCGCCATGGAAGGACATACCGCCCTCCCAGACTCGCAGCAGCCAGGTGGGGTCTGAAGTCAGCCGCTCACCACCATAAAAGAGTACGTAACCGAACCGACCGCCGAGTACGACACCCAACGCACAATAGAAGATTAAATCGTCAACCTGTTTTGGCTGAAGTGGTGTAAAGGTCCATCGGGCACGGCGAACGGCTAACCACCATGCAAAGGCGAGCCCGGCCAGGTAGGTCAAGCCGTACCAGTGCACCTTTACGGGCCCCACCGCCAGGGCTACGGGGTCAATCTCTGGGTAGATAAGCATTGGTCAGTCTTTCCAGCAAATGTTGGCGGTGTTGTTCTCGCAGCTCACGCACCCGCGCCATCGTTATTCAGGCGCACGAAATCACGCTACCCGCTCGTATCCGGCGCGGATAAAGATAGCCCAGAGATGACCGGTTGAGCCGAGCGGTAATCGATGGCTCGGGTAAGGTACACGCCCAGGCCAGCGCTCCTCGGCGCGGGGCATTATTATTGAGCCTCTGGTTTTCTACAATCCGCTTTTCGAGCTTCTCTTATGTGCCTGATTATCGTCTCCTGGATGCAGCATCCGGGCGCTTCGCTGCTACTCACCGCTAATCGTGACGAATTCCATGCGCGTCCAAGCGCTCCTCTGGGATTCTGGGAGGACCGCCCCGATGTGCTCGCAGGTCGTGATCTGCAGGCGGGGGGCACCTGGATTGGTGTGAGTCGCAGTGGCCGATTTGCAGCAGTGACGAACGTGCGCGACCCGGCGGCAGCGCGCGGAAGCGCACCTCGTTCTCGTGGAGAGCTCACAACGGATTTCCTTGCTGGTACTCGGGCTCCTCTCGATTACCTAAAAGACGTAGCTGGGCAAGCCGATGATTACCAGGGCTTTAACCTCTTGCTTGGTGACAGCCTCACGCTTGCCTACGTTAATCGGGACGAAAATGGTGTGAGCACGCCACGCACGTTGATCCCGGGCATCTACGGAATCAGCAACGCCTCTATCGATACGCCATGGCCCAAATTGCTCGCCGGAAAACGCGAGTTAGGCGCTCTTGTGTCTTCACAAGGGGCGCCGCCGGACCACGACGAACTGCGTGGCTGCATACGAGACCGAAGCCTCGCTGACAGTGCTGCTTTAGAAGACGTGGGCTTACGGGGAGAAATGGCCAGGCAACTGTCCGCACAGTTCATAGTTACTCCCGATTACGGAACGCG
Source organism: Pseudomonadota bacterium (assembly GCA_039025875.1). Taxonomy (GTDB): domain Bacteria; phylum Pseudomonadota; class Gammaproteobacteria; order Pseudomonadales; family Halieaceae; genus Congregibacter. The sequence goes on along the minus strand of JBCCNK010000067.1, from coordinate 904 downwards.
GTGCAGTACCACGATACGCCGCTTGACGTCGGGCGAGCTTGAAATAGAGGAGCGACGCTACGATCAGCTTGGTCGAACGACCGGGTCAGACCAGTTCACTCTGCCAGCCCAAGACATGGGCGCGTGATCGCACCTGGGTTCAACGAACGATGAGTTGAATAAGTTGACGACGTTTTTTCGAACGCCTTGAGTGCTATCAAACAGCCACGTCAGGAATGGTAGGCAGAATATCCTCTTTGGCAAAAAACGCATCGACGCTTTTAAGGACAGCATCGCTACTCTCTAGGCTTTCAACTTGCTTGAGCAACTGCTGTGCCTGGGTAGCAGTCAGCGAACGAATCGCCTGCTTAACGCGAGGCAGACTTGTCGCATTCATAGACAGAACGTCATACCCCATCGCGACGAGTAGCACGGCCGCCTTGGGGTTCCCAGCCAGTTCGCCACAAATGCTGACCTGTTTCCCTTCATCGCGTGCGGTTTTGGCCACGTGGTGTAAAGCAGACAGTACGGCCGGATGAAACGCGTGGTACAAGCTGGCAACTCGCGCGTTGTTGCGATCTACAGCCAGCAAGTACTGCGTCAAGTCGTTGCTGCCCACCGACAAAAAGTCTACCCGTTGAGCGAGGGCTCTTGCCTGATACACCGCCGCTGGAACCTCGACCATGACGCCGATCGGAGGCAGCGGAGTATCGATGCCCTCACTGACCAATTCCGCGTGACTGCGACGCACCAGGCGCAGTGCTTCCTCAAGTTCCGGAATGTTAGACACCATGGGCAGCATAATACGCAGGTTACCTAGCCCCTCGTTGGCCTTGAGCATTGCGCGCACCTGCGCGAGAAGGATTTCCGGGTGATCCAGGGTCACTCGAATGCCGCGCCATCCGAGAAACGGGTTTGCCTCCTC